>CAYJND010000124.1:0-5596 GCA_964371565.1 uncultured Desulfovibrionaceae bacterium | reverse complement strand
GAACCTGCACCTATGAGGGTAATGGTTGGTATAAAAAAGGCATCAACTTTTTCTGGTATATCCACAAGAACCTCCAGCACTGTCGCTGTGTTGTAAAAGTTATAAAAATCACGAGGTCTAAAAATAGCATTGCAAAATATGCCTTGTCAATGAATAAAATTTGTTTTCATTATTTATAGTAGATGTTTACGCTTAGTAAACCTTTTCCATAGGGATATGCTTTTGTAAAAGTATGGTGAGAGTACAATCTTTGTTTTGCTTTTTTTGGCTTTAAGCGCTAGCACTGAAGTTTTCACCCTATTGTGTGGTAAAGAATCTGCGTTTGTTTGACGCATGTGCTGTCATTGTTCTTTCTGTTTATTTTCTGAACATATGTAATTTTTCAATGTGTTACTGGTGTTGTGTTAGGTGATGGCTAGGGTGAAATCTTGTTGTGAGCAGACCTGTGCGTTACTTTGAAAAGTAAAAAGGGTTACAATGTTTTGTTGTAACCCTAATTGAATTCCATTATGTGGTGTAGAGATTAATTTTGTTCTTGGTGTAATCGTCTTTGTATATATTCAAAAAATACAGAGCCTTTTTCGATGCCTAGAATAAGTAAAGCAGTTACTCCAAAAAAGCCTACAAAAATAAAGTCAAAAATACGTTTTGGTTTTCCTCGTGAAATAACATATAATACCAAAAGGCAAAGTATATTTGCTATTATTGTAAGCGATATATTTTTTGAAGCTTGCACTTCAAAGGTGTAGTAAGCGCTTTTAGGATTACGCAAAACAATACGCCAAGGAAAGAGTGTCGCTGCCACATTTGTGTAAAATTCTATATTTTGCACATCGCTTTCTAGCATGGGCAAGGTATGTTCACGCTGTAAAGTGAGGTCAGGGCTATAGGCTCTGCCTGTAAGGCCTTGTTCTCGCTTGCTATGAAAACCTTGTACAAATGTTTTTTGCAAGGGATCTAGCCACATATAGAAATGTCCATCTTCCAAAGAGTAATCATGTAAAGGTAGGCGCACAAGGCTTAAAGGCCTATGTTTTACGGCATAGATATTTGTGTCGGTGATAACATAGGCAAAGAATTCCATACGGCGTTCCTCTTTTACCATTATATACCGAACTTTTTCAGAAATAGAACCTTGCACACGGGCTGCACGCGGTTTTGCATCTACCATTTGCAATTGAAAAATCTGCCCCTTGGCATCGGCAAAGACATAGCCGGCATCGTAAAGTTTTTGTAAATTAGGATTCCCGCCATAGGCCATAATGGGGAAAACAAAACCTATATCTTGCAAAGCCTTAGTAAAGGCAGTGCTTTTTTCTGTATTTATTTGTCCTGTTTCGGGACGCAAAAATTCGATACTGTTTTTATCCTTTGCTATACGAAACACATCTATGGGCGCTTCTAGTGTAGCGCCTTTGGGATTAGCTTCAAACATCATTTCTAAAAGTAAAGGCGGGGCAATAATAGTTCTTGGCGAAAGAGACATATATTGCCATTGATATTTTATTTGCTGTAATGAGAGCTGTTTACCATTAATTTCTTTGGGGAATAAGTTCCATTTAAGTAAATTTTCTCCGTTCATGGTGGGCAAGGCTAAAGCTATGTCTTGGCCTTCAAGCTCGGTGCCATCTTCTAAGGTAGAGATAGATTTATTGGGCGGTATGGCATGTATATCAAAAACAGTTTGGTCACGCACAAATTGTTCGTGTACAGGGCTATAATAAAGCCTTTGTGAGGCGGTCTTCGGCATATAAATGCGCCAATATTGATTGGGTAAAATAAGGGCGCACAGCACAGCAAAAAGCACTAAACTTCCCATGCGGCTTACAGAGTAAAGGGTGTTTTTTTCTGGTTCGCCCATAACTTGCAAAAAGGTAAAATAGCACAGAAAAATTGTACCGCAGGCCAAAAGTGCGTACCAATGCAACACTTGGCGCCAAACATTATAGCCTTCTATACCCCAAAGCAAAGTATAGAAAATGATACAGCTTAAGATGACTAATCCTTTAAGCTCCCATTTTTTATGGGCGCAAAAGGCAAAAACTGTCATGTAGGATATGTAATTTAAAATGGCAAAGGGTGCAAAAGCATAGAGCACAGAAGATATAATCTCCCACGGCAAGTAAAAGGCTTGAAATACCGTAATAATTGCTAGCAAAGCTAGTACATTAATCGTTGTTATAAGAAATAAACCAGCACCTAGCATAAGTGTGATTATACGCGCAGGCTGCATGGGCATGTGGTAGAGCAATCGTACGTGTTTGCCTTGTGTTTCAGGCCATATTTGATAAAATCCTATAAGAAATCCTGAAAAAACTATATATTGAAAAGAGTCAAATAATGGCGGCTCTTTGGAAATAAGCGTGGTCCAGAGGCCAAAAGCCTCGTGGGCTTTTTGTATAGTGCTAAGGGTAAAATAGGTGTCTGCAGCGGCATAGAGCACTAAGGCTGGGGCAATCCAAAGAATGTAACGGAGTTTTATCCATTCTTTTTGTAATAAAGCTTTATAAGGATATGACATGGTACACCTTTTAGTATTTTCCGGTTAAGCCCACGAAAGCATCTTCGAAACTCATGGGTATTTGTTGTAATTGTGCGCAAGGAACAGAATGATTTGTTAAATATTCTTGTATTTTTGATTGAGGTAAAAAACTGTAGATGGTGCTTTGTTGTCCATGATGTTCTATATCGTGTATGGACGTATTGGCAGTTAAAACTTCAGCCTGAGTGCTGCGCTCTAAGGTGTAGCAAAAAAAGCTGTTCATAAAATCTTCTTTGGTACTAGAGGTAAGGACTTTTCCCTTCTTAAGAACAATCATATTATCAATGATACCATCAAGCTCTTGCACAACGTGTGAAGTTAAAAGCACAGTGGTTTTATATTCTGCCACATATTCGCGCAAAAAATCTATAAAGAGCCTGCGATAGCCTACATCTAACCCCATACTATAATCGTCTAAAATCATAAGTTCTGGCTTTTGTGCCATAATAAGCCCAAGAACAACTTGAGAGCGTTGCCCACAAGACATACGTGAAATACGCCTTGTGTAGGGTACGGAAAGCTTATTTATAAGATCATAGAAAATATCTTTATCCCACAGGGGATAAAAGGCCGCATAGTAGCGTTCTAGCTCTATAATGCTCATAAAGTCGTATTGAATAAAATTTTCATGCAAAAGCCCAATACGTGTGCGTAGAGCCGGTTCTATAGTGTGGCTTTGCTGTCCAAAAACTGTACACAATCCTGAGGTAGGGCGTAAAAACCCCATAAGTAAATTAATGGTGGTACTTTTGCCTGCGCCGTTTTTACCCAAAAGACCAAAGACGCCACCACGAGCCACATCAAAGGAAAGCCCCGAAAGAACTTCTTTGCGCCAATAGATATGATGAATATTTTTGCAGGAGATAATAGGTTTCACAAAAACTCCTTTTAACCAATGTTGTTTAGAAAAATATGTTTTGTATCAAGATCTGCGTACGCGCAGAGCTGAGACGGCATAAAATAAATTTTCACTTATTTACACCGTCTCATAGTAGCATTTGGAACAGGTATGCCTTTGTGAATAAGTTTTTTTCACACCTTATTCAGGTTAGACTAGAACGCATCTCATAACTCAGCTTGCGCTAAAAAACGCGGCTTTTAGCTTCCAAACCAGTAGTTTGACGGCTAGAAGCTTCTTAAGGTACGCTGTCACGAATTATGAGATAGCTTCTAGCTATACTGTTTGATAGAAAAAACTAGAACTCTGTATACACGCCCAGCCAAAAAGATCTGCCCTCAGATTGTGCGCCTGTGTCAGAAGCAGAAATTTCAACTCTTTGTCAGAGTTTTTGTACGAAATGTCTATTTGAAAACAACTTTTTCGTGTCGTACCTATTTGCCTAAAATTGCAAGCGGTTAAGTCTTGGCTGTGCGATGTATTTGCTTTTTATTCTTCTTTTCGCAAAGTAGCAGTAAATTATAAATTATCATAGTCTGTTATGTGGTGCGTCGCAGTTATAAAAAGAGCTTTATCTTATACAGAAATCAAAGTTTCCTATGACATTAAGCGCATCAAATCGCATGCAAAATCTTATGCTTTTCATCGTAATACGGGCTTTACAATTGGGAGTGTTTTTTGCCTTGCAAAAATTACTGTGTTTTTTATAGGACTCTTGCCTTTAACTGTAAAACTTATTATGAATGTCCCATATGTTGCAGTATAAAAAATATTTTTATACGCAAGTAATGGGACTGTACTACCCATGGCTTTGATAGCTTTTTAATAGAAATCTACAATGCTTTTCGAATTGCTTTGTAGGATGTAAAATTTCTTTGCTAAAGTGTTTTTGAAGTATTCGTGGATAAATGCTGGCTGCGCGAGATATATATTGTAATATGATTTTATTATGAAGGTTTGATAGTATGAAATATTTTTCTTTTTCTATTGTAATATGTGGTTTTCTTTTTGTGACTGCTTTGTTTTCTCCTTTGTTTTTGGGGGCTACGCAGGTGCAGGCATCCACTACTGTGACGCCTTTTTCTCTTGGGGGAAAAGCGCCAGAAACTACGCCACAACAAGCGCCTGCTTTAGTTCATGAAAGTGCAAAGCAGGCCAGCCCTGCGGCGAAACCGCTTTTTGTGAAAGAAGGGGATATAAAGCCAGAAGCAGAGAAGTCTTCTACTAGCAAAAATGCGGTCGGTAGTACTGTTACAAGTTTTGCCATTCCTCTTGCCCCGGCGCTTAAAAAGCCGGGTAAAGCTATATTAATCCCTAATGCCAACGATACGTTGGCCCTTACTGCTTTTATTTCTGACGGGCAAACAGATACCTGTCTTCGTGCCATTGCTTTGCAGTCCAGTCCTTTGGTGGCGGTTCGCCTAGAAAGTATGGGGGGTAAAATAGCCTCTTGGAAAACCAAGGATGTAAAAGCTTTGGCGCAAGGAGTACTGGCTTTGTATCAAGGAGAAAGCCTTGTCAATGTTAACGATGCACCCTTTTCTTTAAATGTGTCTCAACCAACAAAATTAGACCTATGTGTGCAAGATAGCGGTGCTCTTCGGGATGCACAAACAAAGTTTCGTATCATTTTCTTTCACGCAGACGGAACACGTACTTATGCTGTGCTGGTGCATTAACAGGCTGTTTTACTAAGGAAATATCAAGCCCCGCAGGGGGGTAAGGTTAAACAAGGCGCAATTTATTTACGTCGCCAGTGACGCTTGCAATAGCTTGTGTCGTACAGAACATGCGATTAAACATTATCAAGCAGATGTTAAAAAAACAATTCGCTAAGAATGGATAATCTGCTTCAGCAGGCTTTTTTTATTTAGGTCATGTATGTATGGATACGTTCTTTGCGCAAAAAAATCGTTTTCTCATTTTTACTTTTTTTGAATGTCTTACGAAGAAGTTATAGAAAGGACATTTCATCAGCATTTTTTGAAAGCAATTTATTAAGAGTTTATTACTAATATTTTACTGCTATATTTGACATTATATGGCAGGTGATTTATGCAAAAGAGTGCATTTGGCATGCTGTTTTTGCGTGCTGATTTTCTTTATATCAAACCAATTTGGAGGCTTCCACCATGGCTAAAATTCTTGTATGCGCT
>CAYJND010000123.1:0-5621 GCA_964371565.1 uncultured Desulfovibrionaceae bacterium | reverse complement strand
GAAGCAGTATGTTACAGGTACAAATTACAGATTTAGTTGAAGGTATTTCTCGCGCCTTAGATTCCATGACCACTGATTTAGCTAATCATCATCGCCGCACAGCCATTATTGCTTTGCGCTTAGCTGAAGTTCAGGGGTTTTCTTCTACCACCTGCCGCTATATTCGTAACGCGGCGTTATTACACGATATAGGTGCCTTGTTGTTACGGCGCGATATTACTGTAAAAGATATTGAAAAAAATCTTTTACAGCATGCCGTGGCTGGTTGGACCTTACTTAGCCATTGTGAAATATTAAAACCCATTGCCAATATGGTGCTTTATCATCATACCCCTTGGTACAAACATTTGGCCATACCAGAGGAAAGGCATGAAGACATGCGCTTTGGGGCTTTGCTCAATCTTGCAGATACGGTGGATATTCTCTTACGCCGCAAAAAAGATTTTTCTAAAGTATTAAAACTTGTTCACGAAATGCCCTCCGGCACTTTTGTGGCTGAAGATATCCAAGCTTTGGAGCATATTTTCTTACAAGGGGATTTTAGCGAATATTTCAGACGTGGCTTTCCTAAACCGCGCATACCTTTTACCCCGCGTATTCTTAATACTCAAGATATTATAGAGTTTTCGTCTATATTTTCGTATGTTATCGATTCAAGAAGCCCCAGTACAGCCACGCATACCGTGGGCGTTGCCGAGCAAACTCGTACCTTGCATAAATTAACAGGGGCAAACGATGATGCGGTGAATGATATTTATGTGGCTGGTCTTTTGCATGATATTGGTAAGATGGGCGTTCCTGCAGAGCTTATTGAGAAAAATGGACGTCTTAGTGAAGATGAATATACCATTGTGCAGCAGCACGCCAGAATTTCACGGCAAATTCTTATGCCTATTCCCGGCCTTGAAAAGGTGGGATTTTGGGCAGCTTCGCATCATGAACGTCTGGATGGTAAGGGGTATCCCATGGGCATTGGTGCAGCAGAACTGCCCCTAGAGGCGCGAGTTATTGCTGTGGCTGATATTCTTACGGCGCTCACGGAAGATAGACCGTATCGTGAGGGTATGCCCATTGAAAAAGCCTTTGGCATTTTGCATTCCATGGTGGAAAATGGAGGGCTTGATGGCGACTTGGTGGCTCTTGCCCATGATAACGCAGGGCTTTTACAAGAGCGTAGACGCGAAGCTCAAGATGCGGCAGCGCGACGTTTTCAATGCGGACGCGGTGAAATGAAACAAGATATTTTTGATAGTTTTCATCAATATGGCGAATCTCTTTTAGAGGCAGATGTCTATTTTAAAGATAGCATAGCCACTGTTCCCGTTTGGGCTGGACGGCTAAGTAATTAGTAAGTATAAAAATACTTTTTTAAGCCGCCCTTGTGCATGCAGAGGCGGCTTTTTTATGTGCAATTATGCGCTATATGGGGCTTGCTTCCAAAGGCTGGCGGCGTTAATTTATGCGTATGAAACAATCCTCATACACATCCTTACGCTTAGCCCCTGGTTTAACTTTTGCGGGCAGTTCTGCCCCTATGCCCGAAGAAAAAACACGCGCTTTGCCACTATACTTAACGCCCGTGGCGGCGGGTTTTCCCTCGCCTGCCGATGATTATGTAGAACAAGATCTCGATTTACATAGTTTTTTAGTGCGCAACCCAGCAGCGACATTTTTTTTACGTGCTGAGGGGCAGTCCATGATCAACGCTGGTATTCATGACGGTGATCTGCTTGTGGTGGACCGATCTTTAGAAGCGGCGCATAATCGTGTTGTTATTGCGGCGCTGGATGGTGAGCTTATGGTAAAGCGCTTAGTTCGTCGGCAGGGAAGGGTGTGGCTACTGCCTGAAAATCCTGAATATCCTGAGGTAGATATTACTGAACGTGAGCATGTGCATATTTGGGGGGTCGTGTCCTATGTCATCCATAAATTGTAATGTCTCAGGCACAGAAGAACTTTGGGGGCTCATGGATTGTAATAATTTTTATGCAAGCTGTGAGCGTCTTTTTCGACCGGATTTACACGGACGCCCCATAGTGGTTTTGTCTAATAATGATGGTTGTATAGTGGCACGCTCGGCAGAAGCTAAGGCGCTGGGCATACCCATGGGCGAGCCCGAGTTTAAAGCGCGTGCTTTTTTACGTAGGCATAATGTGGCGGTGTTTTCTTCCAATTATGCTTTATATGGCGATATATCTCAGCGTGTTATGAGTGTGACGCAGGGGGTGGTGCCCTATATGGAACAATATTCCATAGATGAAGCTTTTTTGCGTTTCAACGGGGCATTGCAGAGTCAGGGCATGGAGGCCGCACAGCTTTTGCGACGCCGTGTCTTGCAGTGGACGGGTATAGCCGTTTCTGTGGGGCTTGGCCCTACACGCACCTTGGCTAAGTTGGCAAATCATTTAGCAAAAAAAGGGCAAAATACAGGGCAGGGTGTATTTGCTTTTCCGCAAGGGCAGGCGGCTCAAGATGGCCTTTTGGCAGAAATTGCCGTGGGGGATATTTGGGGTATTGGGCGCAGGCAGGCGGCTAAATTGCAGAGCTTTGGTATTTATCATGCTAAGGCCTTACGTGATATGCCAGATGCTTGGCTGCAGAAAAACCTTACGGTGACGGGACTGCGCACGGCATTTGAATTGCGCGGTATTTCTTGCATTGATGTGGAAACATCTCCTACGCCGCGTCATACCTTAGTTTCTTCGCGTTCCTTTGGTGAAAAAGTTTACGCTAAAGAACACTTGGCTGAGGCTTTGACCACTTTTACAGTGAATGCCGCAGAGCGTTTGCGTAGGGAAGGTTTATTGGCAGGGGGAATATCTGTGCATATTCGCGCCTCAAAGCATCGCTGCTGCGCAGGGGAGGTACCCTATAATGTGACTCTTCCGCTCACGTTCGTAGAGGCCACCGATGATAGCACTATTATGGTGCGAGCGGCTTTGCGCGCCTTAGATACTTTATTTAAAGAGGGCGTAATCTATGCTAAGGCAGGGGTTATGCTATATGATTTAAATACTGCGTCTCAGCAGCAAGGCAATCTTTTGCATATGTCTGCACAACAAGAGGAAAGCCGTAAACGAGGCAAAAAGCTCATGCAGGCGCTGGACGGTATAAATGCTCGTTATGGTAAGCATACTTTGCAATATGCTGGGCAGGGAGTGGGCAAGGGCGTAGAGGCTGCAGTGCAAGATGCACAGCCGGCTCCTTGGCGTATGCGGCAAAAATATCGCTCGCCTAAATTTACCACTGTTTGGAAAGATTTGCCCGCGGCTCATTGTCGCTAGTAGGAGGGGGTATGCTGAAAAAAGCTATATATGAATGTTTATTAGGTACTTTTGAAATGGAATATGCCGAAGAAACTCTTTTGCGTTTAAAAAAAATATCTTCATCGCCCTTAGCCGAAAAAATGAAAAATGAAAAATCACCTTTTTCGGATAAGGTTTTTGCTGAGGTGCTGGAATATCTTGCCGGGGAACGTAAAGAATTTTCCTTTGTTTATGCAGGCAAAGGTACAGAGTTTCAACAAAAGGTATGGAAAGCTTTGTGTGATATACCGTATGGAGAAACACGCACCTATAAAGATATAGCGGTGGTCATTGGTAATGAGAAAGCTTGTCGCGCTGTGGGTATGGCTAATAATAAAAACCCCATAAGTATTATTGTACCTTGTCATCGTGTTATTGGAAGCAATGGAAAATTGGTGGGTTATGCTGGTGGGTTGGATACGAAAGCACATTTGCTGGCTCTGGAAACACGGTATAAATAAGGTGAAGATATGGACGTTTACCCTTTAGAGCAATCGATACGGGCAGAGCTTTTATCCTTGGCAGAGCCTAAATATCAAAAATTTTCCGCGGCGCTTATTCCCGGTTGTGAGAATTTACTGGGCGTGCGTATCCCGCTTTTGCGCAAAATTGCACAGCGTCTTGTGCGTGAAGGGCAGGCGGCGTATGTGCGCAAAGCGCAAGACATATATTTTGAAGAAACCATGCTTAAAGGTCTTATTATAGGTAATTTGCGCCAAGATATAGAAAAAGTTTTGGTTGAGGCGGCGTATTTTATCCCCAAAATTACCAATTGGTCTTTGTGTGATTCTTTTTGTACTGAGCTTAAAATTGTAAAAAAGCATAAAGAACGCGTCTGGGAATTTATACAGCCTTATGCCATGTCTACTCAGGCTTATGAGATTCGCGTGGCGGTGGTTTTAGGGCTTATGTATTATAAAGAAGAAGCCTATATAGAGCAGCTTTTTGCACAGTTTAACGCCATTACGCACGAAGACTATTATGTTAAAATGGCAGTGGCTTGGGCTGTGTCCATATGTTTTGTGGCGCTTCCTAACCCCACCATGGCTTTTTTGAAAAATAATCAATTGGACGATTTTACCTATAATAAATCTTTGCAAAAAATACGTGAATCTTTGAAGGTTCCATATGAAATGAAAGAATTTATTAAGACCATGAAGCGGTGATATGATTATTAGCGCCAGCCGCAGAACAGATATTCCCTCTTATTATGGGCAATGGTTTTTACAAGCGCTTCAAAGGGGGCATATCTTTGTGCCTAACCCCTATAATACACAGCGCTATTATAAAGTAGATATGCGCCCTGAAGCGGTGGATTGTATTGTGTTTTGGACAAAAAATCCTTTACCCTTCATAAGGGTTTTGCCGCAAATAGAAAATCTTGGATACGTATATTATTTTCAATATACCATTACGCCCTATAACAGAAGCGTTGAAAAAAATTTGCCCGATAAAATAAAGCTTATACAAGCCTTTAAAGAGCTAAGTTCTACACTTGGGGCGCATAGAATGGTATGGCGCTATGACCCTATTCTTATCAATGATATTTTTACTATAGAATACCACACGCAAGCTTTTGCATCCATGGCAAAAATGCTCAGCGGATATACCCAAAAATGCATCATAAGCTTTGTGGATTGCTATAAAAATATGCAAAGAAGATTAGGAAATATGTCGCAATATACCATGTCTATAGAAAATATGTATGCCGTGGCAAAAATTTTGTCTGCTATTGCGCAAAAATACTACATAGAGCTCTATACCTGCGCTGAGGAAGTGGATTTTTCTGCTTATGGCATACAGCATGCTTCGTGTATTGATAAAAAGACTATAGAAAATATAGTGGGTTATGAACTGGATGTGGCAGAAGATAAACATCAAAGACCGGCGTGTAAATGTGTGGAAAGTATTGAAATAGGAACGTACAATTGTTGCGCCAATGGATGTAATTATTGCTATGCGCTCAGCAGCGAAGAGAGTAGCCACAAAAATATGGCTTTGCATAACCCTATATCCCCCGTGCTCATAGGTGAGTTGCCTGAAAATGTCCTAATTACAGAGCGCCCTAATCATAGCCTGCGCATAACACGACAACTTTCTTTATTAAATACTCTGTGATTTACGTGCCTTTACACCTATGCATTGTAAAATGGAGTTAGCGTGAGCTTTTCTTAATGCATTGAATATTTAGACTAAAAGAATAAATGTGATAAAAAAATGTAATTGTTGTTTTTTTATGTTGACAGAAAGGCTCTACTAGCTTAGAACTCTTCTTCGTCGGGATGTAGCGCAGCCTGGGAGCGCACTTGAATGGGG
>CAYJND010000122.1:0-5656 GCA_964371565.1 uncultured Desulfovibrionaceae bacterium | reverse complement strand
ATTGAAGAACATGATTTACAATTTTATCTGTAGAAATAATACCAAATATTTTTTTATTATGTTCAATTATTCCGCAAACACATTCTACATGCGAACCAATTTCTGATTCTATGTTCCAAGAAATGTTTTTTTGATCAATAATAAACATATTATCTACTTTATCTACTATCATGCCAAATTGAATACCTTTTCTTTGGCTGACAATGATAAATTTGCTTGCATTATTTTTGCCTGCTTTTTCATTGCTGAGCAAATTTTGCAAATGTATAAGAGGGGTAACCCTACCTCTTAAATTTATAACACCGGCCACATAATGGGGCATCAAAGGAAGCTGCATGGGCTGTTCGTATTTTATAATTTCTTTTACAGCTTCAACCGGAAGCGTGTACGTTTGCCCAAGTACTTGAAAAAATATAATACGCAGTTGCGCTAAATGCCCTAATTCTTCTGCAAAAGTTGGCCCTGAGTGTAAAGTCTTTTCAAAATCTTCCATATAGGCATCATCAAGGGTAAAGCCAAGGGCTTTTGCACCTTCTGTGCCCACATATTTAAACAAAAAGGCCTGTTCTGCTGAAGTTAAGTCGCTACTAAGAATACTATCTGGCAAAGCAAAATCTTGATCTTGAAAATATTGTTCAGGTGTTCTTACCATAATTTAATAACTTCTTCACTTAATTCATCATAGGCTTGAGCCCCGCGACAATCTGGGGCAATATTATATACAGATGTGCCAAGGGCACTTGCCTCGCGAAAGCGTGTATCCACGCCTATTACAGTATCAAACATGGCATTGCCCATTTTTTGGCGCATAAGCTCTAATACTCTGGTGCAAGCCCTTGCTCTTTTATCATACATGGTAGGCAAAGCCTTGTAACGTATGGGGCTTGGCAAAACCTTGTTTAGGGTTCTTAAAGTGTCAAAAAGCAATTTTAAGCCATGTAATGCTAAAAAATCTGTTTGTATAGGAATGATGAGTAAATTAGATGCCACCAAGGCATTTACAAGCAAAATTCCCACATGCGGCGGACAATCTAACAAAATATAATCATATTCAGGGCGTATGGTGTCTAGTGCATTAGAGAGAACCATGCCCTTGCCGCGTCTTTTTTGTAAATCAAGTTCAAGTTCAGATAAACGTATGCTGCCAGCAGCAAAATGTAATTTTCCTCCGGCCACAGGCTTGGCAAGTTTTGCCCAAATATGTGGCCAATTATGCTCTTCTGCTAAAATAAGGTCATGCAGGGTAACCTCTTGTTCTTCTGGATACAATTTTACATGTAGCGAGGCACATGCATGGGGATCCAAGTCTAAGATGAGGATTTTTTTCCCTTTTCTCGCAAGAGACATACCAAGAGTGAGGGTCGTGGTGGTTTTACCCACGCCACCTTTTTGGTTAGCAATGGCAATGACCTTAGCGCTCATATCGGTCTAGCTTTGTTTGCGATATACTATGATGCCTGTGTAATGCTCTGGCGAAAAAGCACGACTGATATTATGCAATGATTCTGAGTGACCAATATGTAAAGAGCCTCCGGGTAGCAAGTTGTCATAAAAGGCATTAATAACGCGTTTTTTCATGTCATTATCAAAATAAATAATCACATTACGGCAAAAAAGTGCGTGGGACTTGTCAACGCGACTCATTTGCATTTTATCGTTTAAGTTAATTTGGCAAAAATGCACTAATCGTTTTACATTGGGGTTTATGACAAAAGTAGCATCTTTTGGCGTAAAGTAGCGCTGCACAATATCTTTTGGCGTGGTACGTAAGGCGTATTCGCTGTAAATACCTTGACGCCCTGCTTGCAGTACTGCCTCTGACAAGTCGCTAGCGGTGATTTTAATATCCCATTGCGAAATTTCTGTTTTTAAAATTTCGTGTAAAATAATGGCTATGGTATAGGGCTCTTCACCTGTGGAACAGCCGGCAGACCAAATGCGTAGACGTTTTTTCCCAGCTTTACGACACTCATCAATGGTATTTTTAATAACTGTATCTTGAAATACCTTTAGCTGTGGTGGATTTCTGTAAAAACTGGTTTCATTAGTTGTTACAACTTCAAATAGTCGATTTAATTCTGTTTTTTTGCTAATGTCAAAACGTAAAAACTTATAGTATTCAGAGTAAGATTTTAACTTTAATTCTTTAATACGATTACTTAAACGGTTTTCCACAAGATATTTACGGTTTTCCGCAATAAATATTCCACATTGCTGATAAATAAAGTCGCGTAATTGGACAAATTCTTCATCAGAAATTTTAAGCTCTTGCTTAAAAGGAGAAGTGGGACGCTTGAATAATGAAGACATATGCCTAGCCTGCCTTTACTTTTGCGATAGCTTCTGTAGCTGCCTGTTGAATTTCTACAATGTCACTTTGTACTAATTCAAGGAGGTCCTTAAATGCTGCCTCTCCCCCAAGCTCTGCAAATACTTCGATTATTTTGAGTGTTACCATGGGGGAAGTTTTTTTTCGTTTTTCTAGAAGTATTGAAACAAGATTTTCTGTGTGCAGTGCAGACAGTGCCTCAATGGCGCGTATGCACACCCAATCATTTTCATCATCAAGGGCGTTGATAAGATAGGGCAGTGCCGCTGCGTTTTGCGAAGATCCAAGCACATCGATAACAGAAGTGCGAACCTCTGAAGACGGATCACGCAATTTTGTGCAAAGAATTTCTAAATGCTCTTGCAATACAGCACTTTGTTGCCCAAAGGCTTCGACAGCTAATTGACGTATTAAAAAGTTTTCATCTTCTAAAGCACGTAAAATGTAAGGATAGTTTTCTTGCACGCCAAAGGCGCCCAAGGCATAAACAGCCATCATGCGCTGCTCTTCATCTCCTTCATCCAGCCAAGCTACAAATCGTTCTTGTAAGTCTGCGGTGTGCAATTCAATGCAGGCTTCTAAGGCTGTTTCTTTCATGTCGGTATAGGAGTGACTGAGAAAGGCAAAAATAACATCTTGAGCCGGAGCGTATTGTAAGGTTTTACCAAGGCAATTGATGGCACTTTTAAGCACATCTTCATCTTGGCAACGATCCAATATTTCCATAACAAAAGGTGCATCTTCTTGTACTGCGTGGATAGAAATATAGCGAGCTGCTAGACGTTGTGTATCTCTGTCCATACTAAAGAAAATTTCTTTAATTTTCTTTAGACACTTATTGCATTCCATATGCAAGGTGGCAACGGTGGCAAGGTGTAGAACAACGGGGTCATCTAAGCTTATAAAGGAAGCAAAAGTTTCGTTATAACCAATTGTTGCCAATGCCGATGCTGCAGCTTGGTAAAGATCGCTTTCAGTCTTACGGGCATTCGCTTTGAGTACCTGCATAATAGCAGCGCTGGATGTGTCGTCACCCATAACAGATAAACCTGACAAAGCAATGAGTTGCACGTCTTCATCTTCATCTGTAAGAGCTTCTTCAAGGTGTTTTTTAAGCTTTGCTTGCTCGCTTTGTGCAATAAGACATAAAGAATCTGGTCCCAAAATTTGCACAATGGTCTTTACCGTCTTATGGCGTAAAATCTCTGGGGCAGTTTCAACAAATTTTAACAGTAATGGCACAGCCTTAATGTTTTTTAGCTCACCAAGGGCATCAATAATAATAGACGCCACCAAAGGAGAGCTTGCATTCAATGACTGCACAAAGGTATTGATAGTGCTGTCTGCCCCAATTTTTGTAAGGGCTTCAACTACAGAAAATTGTACCCATTCTTCATCTTTCATGGCTTGGTGCAAGGGTTCAACTGCTTCAGCAAAGGCCAAAGTTCCAAGGCTCATGGCAGCCTGGTAGCGCACGTTAACTTCTGGGTCTTTTAGTAATGCTTCACATAAAGGTCCCACAGCCGCGCGACTTTTGGTATGGCCTAAAATGTCTGACATAAATATGCGTATATCAGGGTCTTGATGGCGCAGAAGAGGAGATAAGGCAGGTACATCATCACAGCCAATTTCGCGTAAAATATCCATAGCAATATTGCGTAAAGATGAGTCCTCACTATGTAAATAGGGTAGCATTCTTTCCACAACCTTGGAGCCGCGAATTTTGCGTAAAGCATATTCGGCCGCCTCTTGTACACCCACATTACGACTTTTTATATGGTCGCTGAGCATGGGGACAGCCTCAACCATGAGTTTGTCTCCGGCTTCAAAAGCAGCGCTGCGCACTTCATCGCTGTCGCGGCTTCGTAGAGCTTCTAAGATGGGTAAATCGTTGGTATTTTGTATTGCGCTCATAGACAATTCCTTTTTGGAAATTAACCTTTAACGGCTGCGATTAAAGCCTCAGCCACGGCGTCTAGTTCTAAAATTTGATCAGCAAGTTTGGCGTCCACAATAGCTTTAGGCATTCCATAAACGACGCAAGACGACTCATTTTGAGCCATAATGTAACCACCTTTTTCTTTTAAGGCACGAATTCCTTCAAGTCCATCGCTACCCATACCTGTAAGAATGAGGCCTAAGGCTCGCCGTGGCGTGCATTTTGCCACAGAGCTAATCAGTTCATTGGCTGATGGTTTGTATAAAGCCTCTGCAGGAGACTCAGAAATCTCTAGCTCGGGTAAAGGGCCTTTCATACGTAAGCGCAGATGTTTACCGCCTGGTGCAATATAAGCATGGCCAGGTTTGGGGCGTTCCCCATGGACGGCTTCGGTGACGGTAATGGCACATGTGCTATCTAATCTTTTGGCAAAAGGTCCGGTAAAAGCCGCTGGCATATGCTGGGCAATTAAAATACTTGCCGGAAAATTTGCAGGTAAAGCTGAAAGAATTTTTTGTACTGCTGGCGGCCCACCCGTGGAAACACCTATGGCCACTATATCTCTAGCACCGCGACAAGGGCTTATTGGAGCAGATTTTGTGCTAAGAGTGCTAGTTTTTGTGCCATTTAGCAGGCTGCGCTGTTCTTTATTTTTTTGCATGGAAAAGCGCAATTGCATTAGGGGCTTTTTGCGAGCTAACAGTTTTATTTTTTGCAAAAGCTCTGTAGCAAAAAGTTCTTGTGAGCTTTGCGATTTGGGCATGAAATCAAGAGCGCCAGCGTCTAAGGCTTTAAGTGTTGTTTCTGCGCCAGACTCTGTTAAAGAGCTAATCATAATGGTGGGTGTGGGCTTTGTTTTCATAATCTCTTGCAAAGCGGTGAGCCCATCCATTTTGGGCATTTCCACATCCATAGTAATAACGTCTGGATCAAGAACTTGTAATTTATCAAGAGCTTCTTTGCCATTATGAGCCATACCCACAACTTCTACATTCGCATCGCCAGAAAAAATATGTTTTAAGGCTTTACACATGAAAACCGAATCATCAACGATGAGAACCTTTATCACAGGGAGCTCCTAAGTAGCGAGTTTATAGACATAAATCAGTTCTTGAACGGAAAAAGACTATGTTATAGGGGGAGATTACCTTAGTACAAGATATTTTACAAGACGAAATCAGGCCTACGGGTACATTTCATATATAAGTCCCTTTTTTAAGATGAAAAGGGTAAAGTGCAGTTTTTTTATGGGAATAGTATTTTTTTGTCAGAGAAAAATAAAAACTTTTTCTCGTAGTACTTGCCTGTGGTAAGAGGCATTACTTGCGCTGCAATTTAAGTAGTTAATACTTAAAAACGTGTTCCCACTCGTTTTTAAGAAAGGCACG
>CAYJND010000121.1:0-5713 GCA_964371565.1 uncultured Desulfovibrionaceae bacterium | reverse complement strand
CGCGCCAGCTTTGCAAGAAGACATATACCACAATGAACACCAAGACCATGGCTTCGGCCAAGGTCATGATAACCTCATCAATGGAGGCTTCTACGAAGATGTTGGTATTAAAAGGAATGTCATAGGCAAGGCCGTCAGGGAAGCGCTGGGAGAGTTCTACCATTTTTTCTTCTACAAGGCGCCCTGTTTCAATGGCGTTAGCACCTGGTAGCAGATAAATACCGGCCATTTTAGCCGTATTACCATTAAGCTCAGAGTCAATGCTATAATCCTTACCGCCAAGCTCAATACGAGCCACATCTCGTAAATAGAGCATGGAGCCATCGGACTCAGCGCGAATAACAATGGCACCAAATTCTTCAGGGGTAACTAAACGCCCCTTGGTGTCAATTTGCCAGGTAAGCTCAATATCACTGGGGGCAGGGGTGGCTCCAATACGACCGGGGGCAAATTGCGCATTTTGATCGCGTATGGCGGTGGCAATATCCGAAGGCTGTAAAGCGTATTTGGTTAACTTGTCAGGATCTATCCAAATACGCATGGAATAGCTCATGGCTCCAAATACTGTAGCATCACCTACACCGGGGAGGCGCTTAATTTCATCTACAATATTATTTTGTAAATAGTTTGTTAAATAAACAGCGTCAAAGCGCTTGTCAGGCGAGTAGACCGATACAATTTGCAACATGGAGGGCGAACGCTTGGTTACCGAAACCCCTTGGCTGCGCACTTCGGTGGGCAAAAGGTTTTGGGCAAGGTTCACCTTATTGTTTACGTTAACCAGTGCAATGTCCGGATCTGTGCCGAGCTTAAAGAAGACGTTAATAGTACCGGAGCCAGAACCAGAAGCGGCGCTGGAGTTCATGTAGAGCATGCCTTCCACACCGTTGATGGCATTTTCTAGCGGGCTGATAACAGTATCAGACATGGTGGCCGCAGAAGCGCCGGGGTAGGAGAAACTCACCGATACTTGCGGCGGAATAAGGTCAGGGTATTGGGCAATGGGCAGGGCAAAAATAGCCAGCCCCCCCACCAAGGTGATTAGCAGGGAAATAACCGTAGACAAAATGGGTCTACGTAAAAAGAAGTTGGCCTGTTGCTGGCCTGTATCTTGAGAGGAACTCATATGCAGACCACCTTATTTTTTTGCGTCAGTAGCAGGGGCTTGGGCTGGAGCTTGGGCGCCCTGGGCGCCTTGGGCACCTTGAGCAGGAGCAATAGTTACAGGCGCGCCGGGTCTGGCCTTTACAAGGCCGTCAATGATAATGCGCTCACCGGGCTTTAAGCCAATGATTTGCTCACCAGCCTGCATGCTAGCTTCTAATAAGTACATTTGTTCCACATTCATGGTAACCTTAACAGGTCGCATTTGCACGATATTGTCTTTACCTACCACCATGGCAATGGAACCCATTTGGGTGTTTAAAATGGCTCTTTGTGGTACCAGTATGGCATTTTTCAGCATGGCGCCTTTAAGGAAAATACGCGCGTATTGACCGGGGTATACGGCATCGCCCTTATTATCAAAGGTGGCTCTGGCTTTTACCACGCCTGTGGATTGATCCACTTGCGAATCCACAAAAGTCACCTTGCCTTCTACAGGGTACATGGCGCCGCTAACCAAACGAATGGTGGCGGTGTAGGCATTATTTTGGGGAAGGGTGAGGCGCCCATCGCGCACCAATTGCTGATTACGCAAATAGGTGGTGCCGGGGAAGGCAAAGTTTACAAATAAGGGGTTGGTTTGGTTAATGGAAGTCATCAGGGTGCCATTGTTCACAAGGTTGCCGGCGGTGACAGCTTCCTTACCGGAGTAGCCGGAAACAGGTGCTGTTACTTGGCAATAATCCAAGTTAATTTGGGCAATGCGCATGTCGGCTTGGGCAGAAGTGTAGGCCGCTAGGGCTAAATCGCGCTCTTTTTGGCTCACAGCATTTTGGGCATAGAGGGGGCGAATACGATTCCACTCGCGCTCAGCTTGCTTGAATTGCGCTTCGGCTTGATTCATGCGGGCTTCGTATTGATCGCGTTCCAATTGAAAGAGGATTTGCCCTTCTTTCACATATTCGCCCTCTACATACAATCTTTCTTTAATAAGAGCTTGCACTCGAGCGACCACCTCTACAGCGCGTGAGCCTTGGGTAACGGCTTGAAAGTTCATATCCAAGGGATAGTCTTGCGAGGTGATTTCCATAACAGAAACCAGCGGCGGAGGCATGGCACCGGAGCCGCCGGCAGGGGCGCCCTTATCGTCTTGGCAGCCAGTCACAAAAAGCATGGCGCATAAAGCCCATACTAGGGTTAAGTATTTACGTGATAGCATGAGGTTCTCCTATGGAACGAATTCCGTTTTAAATATAGATATTATATATGTTACTTATTTATAAAGCCCGAGTCACTGCTGAGAGCTTTTGGGTTAAATACATAAGATTGGTCCATTCTTCGGGGCTAAAGTGTTCTTTGAGGTGTTCTTGCACCTCGCGAGCCACTTGTGTGCAGGGGTCTTGTAAGAGTGCTCCTTGTGGGGTGAGAAAAACAAGTTTTTGTCTTTCGTCATGTTCAGAGTGCCTTCTTTGCACATAGCCTTTGCGTTCCAGCGAATCTATTAAACGACTGGTGCTGGATTTTTCTTGAAATAATAAGTCAGAAATTTCTTGCTGTGGCTTACCATCGCCAACGAAAAGCGTAAAAAGAACACGCGCTTGTTCTATGGTGAGGTTGATATTCTTTTTTTCAAGCTCTCGTGCATAGGCGCGCGCCATGGAAAAATGACTCACGCCCACATTGCGGCCTAAAGACTGCGCTATAAATTGGGTTAATTCTGAATTTGCTATGCTGTTTGACATAGAAAGTTGAGTAAACAACTATATGCTCTGTGTCAAGGCATTTTCTATGTTTATTTACGGATATATTGCAAAGATATAAATAATTTTCGGCTTAGAGGCTGTGTTTGCAAAGAGTTCCCCTCATAATAAATATGGTATTTTTATAATAACACATGCTTTTAAACACGGGACAATATATGCTTGTTGGCTCTAGGCGCATACATGTAAAAACCTCGGCATAAAAATATACCGAGGCTTCTAAGTTTTTAGCAGATATTCCCTTAGAGAGAGGGAACATATCTAGATATTTTATTGTTTTTGCATGGTAGTGATTAATTCGCTCAAAGCCTTACTTTGTGAAGTTAAGGCTGCAATGGCATTGAGAGACTCTTGCATGCTGGATGCTGTTTGCGCTGCCAATTGGTTTACCTCTGTAAGCTGTGCATTGACATGCTGACTATGATCTGCTTGTTGCACACTGGTGGCGGCAATATTTTTTGCCTTGGTCGAAGTTTGTTCTACCATGCTCATAATGCTTTGAAACACTTGGCCTGTTTCATTAACGAGTCGGCTGGTTTGTTGCACTTCATTGGCTGACTGATTTACCTGCTCAACGCTCACACGCACACTATTTTGAATGGCGGTAATGGCTGCTTGCACCTGCGTGGTAGAAGACATGGTCTTTTCAGCCAGTTTGCGCACTTCGTCAGCTACTACGGCAAAGCCTCTACCAGATTCGCCGGCGCGGGCAGCCTCAATGGCGGCGTTTAAGGCTAGTAAGTTGGTTTGGTCGGCAATGTCGCCAATGGTGACAATAACTTCGCTAATGGCATTGGCATTTTCATTGAGCTGCTCCATGCCTTTTTTAAGCATTTGTGATTGAGTTTCCACAGTGGTGATGCTTTTTACTGCTTTATCTACAACGCCGGCGCCGTTTTCTGCGGCGACTTTCGTTTGCTCAGAGGCTTCGGAGGCTTCTTGCGCCATGGTAGCCATAACACTCACATCTTCATTCATGGTGTGCATGATGTTGCTGGCATTGGAGGCGCGATCTGCTTGGTCTACGGCGGCTTCTTCTGCATAGCTAAGTTGCATACTCAGTTCCTGTGACGATGTGGCAACTTGGGTGGATATTTGCGTTGCTTGGTCAGCCACGTGCATAATGGTTTGCTGCGTGGCTTTAAAAGCTGTTACATCGGTAATAAGCTGTAACATGGTGTTTACTTCGCGAGTTTTCGCATCAAGCAAGGGGATGGCCTTATACACAATGTCAAGGCTCTTGTTTTTCGGATGAGCTGTGGTTTCGCCGCCTTGAGGTGTTTTAGTGTTAAAAGCTTTTTGTAAACCATCGTGAGGGCTTGAATCGTCATCGCGATTAAAAAGCGCTCTACAGGGTTTGTCATAATACTCAGAGCCAGCTAAGTCTATGCCAGCTTTATTGACATATTTTGCTTTTAGCTCGTTATTAAGCACAACCACAGGGGAGGGGATGTTGTCAATAATAGTAATATAGTTGGCAATGATGGCATTGGTGCCGCTTACAAGGCTGGCAAACTCGCCTTTAAAGTTTTTTGTATCAGATGTAGCCATTAAGTCGCCATGTTTAATGGCTTCTTCAAGGCGACTGTATTCGGCAATGATGGTGCGTAAAACTTCGGCAATGTTTTGCAAAGAAGCAGCCAGCATGCCCATTTCGTCTTTACCTATTTTATCAATTTTTGTGTCCAGTTTGCCATTGGCAATATCGTGGGCAACTTTTACAGAAACCATCAAAGATTTACGCATACCAAAGACACATACGCCTGTTACAAGCACAATGATAAGGGTTACAACGGCGGCAATGGCAAATATTCTTTGCCCGATTTGCAAGCTTGAGGCGTTGGATTCTTTAACGTCAAGGGCGGCAATGGCAATCCAGCCTGTGTCTTTTTGCTCATCATAGTAAGCAAATTTTTGTTCATCATTAATGTCAAAGGTAAGATTGCCACTTTTGGTGCGCATAATATCTTGCCCCCAAGGGCTGTTTGTAAGCTGTGTTTTAAGTACATTATTAGAATCGCTACTTAAAAAAACTGTACCATTTCTGTCAGCTACCATAAAGGAGCCTTTTTCGCCAAGGGGTATACGCTTGCTAAAGGTATCGTCAAGGTAGGTAACGTTAAATACTACACCGATAATGTCTTTGGTTCCGGCTTTGTATACGGGAGAGGAAACTGCATACACAACGCGCCCTTTAAAAAGAAAAGGTGCACCGGCGGTAACATGACCGCGCATGGCATTGGTAAACATATAATCGCTAGAAAAATCTTTACCTACTAAATCTGGCTCGGTATGGCGCAGGGTTTTGCCCTTGGTGTCAATAATGCCAAGCATGGCGTAGCTGTAAGTGTTACGCATGTTTACAATGCGGTCAATGGCGCCTTGGGTGTTGGCCTCTACCTCTTCGGGGCCGCCCGTAAGGTAGGGTTGTAGTAATCCTGTTTGTGAAAGGGAAATTGCATTAAGTACGTTAAATTCATGGATGCCGCTTAGCTCTGAAATGGTATTATTTACTGCCATAACATTAAGCTCTTGCTGGGCATTGTTCATGTTGTCTGAGCTCATATCGTAGGTGATATAAGCAATAAACACCATGCCGAGTAAAATAATACTGCACATGGGCAAAAGAATTTTGGAAGCAACTTTCATGCGAGCTCCTTGCTAGTGTTTCTACAAAATTGTTGTTTGCTTGAAAAAGTAGCCATAAAAATGCATTGTGTCAAGCTAAGGTGAGGATTTATATTAATATATATACACGGCATTAAGAAATTTTATTCCTGTCCGATAGATATATGCAGGAAATTCATTTTAAGGCTTTGTATAGCCTTTGCACGATTTTTGCAAAACAC
>CAYJND010000120.1:0-5717 GCA_964371565.1 uncultured Desulfovibrionaceae bacterium | reverse complement strand
GGTTTTCGGTGGTATTACCGCCTGTTACGCGCATAAGGTCATTGAAACATTCTTCCTCAAGGTAAGGGCCGGTAAGCCAATCGTTGGCAGATTCGTGAATGTAACGAATATTTCTGGTGTGGCGGCTATTGCCCCCGCGAAATACGCGATTCGATTTTTCTAGCACCAATACAGAAGCACCAAGTTCTCTGGCCGATATAGCGGCACAAAGAGCTGCGTTTCCGCCCCCTACGACGATGACGTCATAGTTTTTGGGATAGATGGAAACATTTTCAAGCATTTTACTCCTCCTTAATTATGCACGGTACACAATTGTTCACAAAACATGCATTTATTTTGCCTATAACAAATAACGTGCCAATATTGTCAGCTTTAAAAAAGCCTTTTATATAGATTAATTAGAAATCTACTTAAAAGAATTATATATCTAAAATTGTCACACTGTTTCAATATGCCAACAAATGTTTCACGATAAAACATTATGAAACGCATTGAGCGAGTAAACACTATTCAAAGCCATATTGTTTAAGCTTGCGCCATAGGGTGCTGCGACTCATACCCAAAAGCTTGGCGGCGTCTTTTTTGGAATAACGGGCGCGGTCTAAAGCTTCTTGAATGCGCTGGGCTTCATCCATGGTGGGGGAGGGGCTAAGGGCAGATACGGGATGATGATGCGGCGCAGGTGCAGGGTAGTTTGCACCAAAAGACGCTGTATTTTCAGGTATATTTTGGTGCGCAATAAAATCTTGCGCCGAAAGGGGGCTTGGGTGCATGTCTACGGCTTTATCTAAGTTGTGTCCGGTGTTTGCGCCAAGCCCTGCATTGACTGCTGCACCTAAACCAGAACCTAAACCAGAACCTAAACCAGAACCAAGCCCAGAGCCAAGGCCAGCAGTATGATGGCGTGCCATGGGGTTATGCAAGGTAATGCGGTGCAATTCATTATAAAGATGCGAAAAAGGATCTTCCATAAAAGAAGAGTAGAGCACAAAGCGCTCGGCAAAGTGGCGTAATTGGCGCACATTGCCAGGCCAGCTGTATTTTTTGAGCCATTGAATATGTTCGCGGCGCAAAGTGGGCTTGGGGCTATTTTCGCGCTGGGCAAAATAGTGCAAAAAATACGGCAATAGGGCTTCAATATCATCTACTCTGTCGCGCAAAGGGGGAATATATACCGAAACCACATTGAGGCGAAAGAAAAGGTCTTTACGAAACGTGCCTTGGCACACAGCCTCCCACAAGTCGCGCCCAGAGGTAGCTATCACACGCACATCAATGGGTATTTTTCTTTTACCGCCTATGCGCATGATTTCTTTTTCTTGCAAAACGCGCAAAAGCTTGCTTTGTACCAAGGTAGAGGCCGAGTCAATTTCATCTAAAAGCAAGGTGCCGCCGTGAGCTAGCTCAAAAAAGCCCGCCTTGCCGCCCTTACGCGAGCCGGTAAAGGCGCCTTCATCGTAGCCAAAAAGTTCACTTTCTAGCAAATGTTCTGGTAATTCTGCACAGTTAATGGACACAAAAGGCTTTTTCTTACGCTTGCTGGTATTGTGTATACCTTGGGAGAGAATTTCTTTACCAGTGCCCGTTTCACCGCCAATGAGCACCGAAGAATTGGTCTTGGCATAGATACGGCATAAATTGATAATATCGTGAATAAGCGGATTTTTATACACCATGTCGCTGAGGCGGTAGTGGGTTTCAAACCCGCCGGACATGGCAGAGCGAATGGAACCGCTTTGGCGTATAACATCGTGAACTTTACGTAAGGAAAGTAGCGCCTTATCAATAATATTTCTGCGCCGCACAATGGTAGAGTGCACCACCAATTGCGTATCGTGCATATTAACCACTTTTTCTTGCTGACCTTGCTCTTGCTGCAAAATATCTTCAAAGGTAGCTTTATGCATATAGGTAAGGATGGAAGCGCCTATGATATCTTCGCGCCGCGCCGCACCAAGCAGTTGCTGCGCCACAGAGTTGCAAGCTAAGATGTTGCCATGGGCATCTACCGACAAAAAGCCGTCAATCATGGAGTCCATCATGCCTTGCATTTCATTAATCATGAATTCTTTTTCGCGGTAAAAGCTGGCTACGTTGGCGGCGCTATCTAAAATACTTAAAAATTGCTCGCGCGATGGGGCTAACGATACAAAGGAAATGCCGTATTTTTGCGCCAAGCGCTGGGTAGATCCTCCGCCGGCCACAAAGTCTACATTCCAATGAATGCCGCGCTGAATAAGGGTTTCTAGCTCATTAAAATCTGTATATACATGTTGCAAAATGCGCACGCCAATAAGCTCTTCTACCTGAGCAAGGCTGGTATAGGCCTCACCAAAGCTAGGAATAAGCACCAGCGAGCCCCGCGGGCAAGCTGTACGCAGGCAGTGGATGATTTCCATTTCAGACATGGGCATGGTGAGCACCGGCGTGGAAAATTGTCTGCGCAATATATCGCCTGTACCGCGTCTGCTTACAAAAACATCTACCCCTTGCTCTTCCCACAGGCGGGCTTGTTCTACGGCATCGTCAAAATTTGCCGCTGAAGTGAGGATTTTATAGCGCGGGTTTTTTTGAAATTCTGCCACATATTGATCAATGACGGGAATGGAGAGAAATACGCCAATGGTATAAATGTCTTGATACAGCTCGTCGTGATATATGTTTTCTTGGTATGTGGGGCTTGAGTTTGGCATGCTATCCTCGTGGGTCAGGGTGTCATTAAGGTAAACTACCTTTAGCAAAGATGTGTTGCATGTGCAACGATATGTTTCTAAAAAGGCTTGATTGTTTCATGTAGCAATATTTTGCGCCTAAAGGTTTCATTTTGTCATTGTGCTATAATAACAATATGTTAATTTGATATATGCAAAATGATACATATTTAGTGTGATAAAAAATAAATTTTCTACAAAAATTGTGAAAAAAAGAGTTTTTTTCAAGGTGCCGCAACGAAAAAGAAAATTTCTACGCAGCATAGCTCGTGAAAAAAAGGCTTTTTTGAGAAGCAAAAAAAACAAAAAAATTTGAAAATTTACTAAGCATATGGCATGTATTTTGTATACTATGCTTGGTATGATTTTGGTCAGTGTGCAAATTTGCACCGCAAAGAGCCAGAAAGCTTTTTGCATGACGGTTTTTTTTAGGAGGAAAACTGTTCTAAACCTCAAGACTTTTGATGATTAGGAGAGAGGAATGATTGAATCTATTTTGGCTGGTTTTGATAACCTGATGACCTTTTACAATATGATCGCCATTATGCTAGGTTTAATATGTGGTGTATTTATTGGGTGTCTTCCTGGTTTATCCCCCTCCATGGCCATTGCGCTAGCCACCCCTTTTACCATTGGTTTGAACCCCATCACAGGGCTTTCTTTCCTCTTAGGTGTATATAAAGGTGGTGTGTACGGGGGGTCCATTAGTGCTATTCTTATTGCCACACCAGGCACACCGGAGGCGGCGGCCACGCTCTTAGATGGTTACCCGCTGGCTAAAGCGGGGAAAGCACGCATAGCGCTGGATGCGGCGCTAATAGCCTCGGTGTGTGGTGACCTTATCGGTACCGTGCTCTTGGTGCTCTTTACCCCCATGGTGGCATCTTTAGCCTTGAAAATCGGACCCATAGAAATGGTACCCCTTGTGGTGCTAGCGCTATCGGTGATTGTTTTTTCTCTTGGCAAAAACAAAGTGAAAGGCTTTATTGCTGCCTGTATTGGCGCGGCCTTAACCTATGTGGGCTTAGATCCTGTAGAAGGCACCAACCGTCTTATCTTCGATATTTATGAGCTTAGCGATGGTCTTTCGCTCATTCCTTTCTTGGTGGGTCTTTTTGCCTTGCCAGAAATTGTTTTCTCCATGATTCGCAGCCGCGCTGAGTACATTAAAAAGCGCCTTGCAGAAAAAAATAAAGAATTAGAAGAGAAAAAAGAAGAGTTTACTCTTAATAATGAAAGTCTTGGTCTTATAGATGGTTTAAAGCATTGGCGCGTTATTGTGCAATCGGCTGTTATTGGTGGTCTTATTGGCGCCTTACCAGGTCTTGGTTCCACGGCGGCGGCTTTTACCTGTTATGGTCTTGCCAAGCGTACCTCTAAAAACCCTGAAGAATACGGCAAAGGTAGCATCGAAGGCATCATGGCTTGCGAAACCGGTAATAACGGTACTTGCGGCCCAGCTCTTATCCCCATGCTTACCCTTGGTATTCCCGGCAGCTCCACAGCGGCTATTTTATACGGTACTTTGCTTATGCACGGTATTGTGCCAGGGCCTCGTATCTTTATTGAGCACGGACCCATCATCTATGCAGTATTTATTGGTTTGATTATTTCTGCCTTTATGTTGTACCCCATTGGTAAATTCTGTATTAAGCATTTTTCTGCAGCCTTATATAAAATTGATAGCGGCATTTTATTTGGTGCTATCTTCTTCTTGTGCTTTACCGGTACCTACGCCATTCACCATAGTTTCTTTGATATTATGATTATGCTTGGTGCAGGCGTACTGGCCTTTATGATGCGCTTATTTGGCTTCCCCGTAAGCCCTGCGCTCATCGCTTTTATCTTAGTACCCATTTTAGAAAAGAACTTCCGTCAAGCTCTGGTGCTTGAAGGTGGCAACATTATGCCCATGTTCACCTCGCCCATTGCGGCTGTGCTTTGGATGTGCTTTGTGGTACTGTTACTTTGGACACCAGTCATGCAAATTTTGCGACCCAAAGTGTCTGACGTAGAAGAAGCTGAAGTGCTTGTAAAGCAAGTGGAAAATGCTGAAACCTCCTCCACAGAAAAGAATATCTTAACCGAAGAAGAAATGCTGAAAAAAGAGCATATCACCGACGGTATTGTGGATGACCTTATTAAGAAAAAACTTAAATTCTAACATAGTCTTGAAGGAGAAAAACATGTCTTATTTTAACAAATGTAAATCCATGTTATCTGTGGTGGCCCTTGGCGCCAGTGTTATCTTAGGCGGCGCTAGCCTTGCCATGGCAGAAACAGATTTCCCTACAGGCCCCATCAAATTGATTTATGGTTATAAATCTGGTGGTACTGCCTATATTTCTTCGCAAGCTTTAGCCACTGCAGCAGAAAGCATCTTTAAGCAATCTATCGTACTTGAAGAGCGCCCAGGCGCCACAGCTACCATTGCTGCTAATATCGTAAGCCGCGCAAAGCCCGATGGTTATACCCTTGGTGTTATTAAATCCACCACGGCCATCAATGCTCCCATGCAATTTAAATTGCCTTACAATACCTTTGAAGATTTAGAATTCATCTTAGCCTTTGGTTCCCCCACCGCCGCCTTGGTTGTGCGTAAAGACCATCCTGCCAACACCTGGCAAGAATTTGTAGAAATGGTAAAGCAAAATCCCGGCAAGCTTAAAATTGCTACTTCCGGTCATATGAGCAATACCACCCTTGTTATGGACTACATTGCCATGAAGGAAGACCTTAAGTGGAACTTGCTGGGTACTTCCGGCGGCGCTGAAGCCATGAAGCTTTTAATTGGCGGTCAAATTGACGCTTATGCCGGTTCCGGTAGCCAAGCCATTCACGTGGACCAAGGCACCTGTAAAGTGCTTCTTGATTACATGAAGACCCCCACCTACAAAGGTATTCCTACCCTTAGCGACATTGGTTACCCTGAGTTGCAAATTGGTGAAGCTCCTTACATTGTAGTAGCACCCAAGGGCATTTCTGCTGAAGTACGTGACAAGCTTG
>CAYJND010000119.1:0-5740 GCA_964371565.1 uncultured Desulfovibrionaceae bacterium | reverse complement strand
ATGGGACTTCCGCATTTTCCGCATTCGACAAAAAGCATTTCAGGGTCAAAGCCTTGGGAACCCGCAGTGGGGTAGGCTTTCATATCCCTCATAGTATCCTTCTTCACGGTATCAACCTTCCTAGGTAACACGGCCTGAATAGTTCAGACCCTCACACCATATATAAGCCTAAATCTTTATATAGGCAAGCCTCTTGCTCATTTTTTAAGAAATAGCTACAGTCGCTGCATGAAACAACGGCGCCCTATAGGCTTATTATCTGCGGCATTGCGAAATCAAATTGCCGCTGGCGAGGTGGTGGAAAGACCAGCTTCTGTGGTTAAAGAACTTGTGGAAAATTCGCTAGATGCGGGGGCTACACAGGTGGATATTGTATTGGAAAATGGTGGTCAGGGGCGTATACGTATCCAAGATAATGGCCATGGCATTGCCGCCCACGAGCTAGAACTAGCTGTAACACGCCATGCTACTAGTAAAATAGTAGATTTACACGACCTGTCAGCTATTTATTCTTATGGTTTTCGCGGTGAGGCGCTGCCAAGCATAGCTTCAGTTTCGCGCTTTTCTCTAACATCTGTGGTGCGTGAAGAAAACAAGCAACACAGTGAAGATAATGCTAATATTACCCTAGCCCAGCGCATAGAGGTAGACTTTGGCGAGGTGCGCCATACAGGGCCTGCTTCTTTACAGCAAGGTACCGTTGTAGATGTATTAGATTTATTTTCGAATATTCCAGCACGATTAAAGTTTTTAAAAAGCCCCAGCACGGAAAATAAAAAGGCTCAAGAATGGCTTGTACGTTTGGCCCTAGCTAGGCCTGAAGTGGGGTTTTCTTTGCATCTAGGTGAACGCGAGGCTGTGCGCTTTGCCGCGGGACAAAGTCTTGCAGAGCGCCTTGCACAGCTGTGGCCTCCGCTGATTATGCAAGCCATGCGCCCCTTTGATGTGCAGCATAAAGGTTACCGTGCCTATGGGCTTACGGCTTTACCACACGTTTCTCAGCCTCGCCCTGACAGAATGTTATTTTATGTGAATGGGCGTGCAGTGCAAGATAAAACCCTTATTGCAGCAGTGCGTGATGCCTATAAAGGGCGCCTCACCACCAAGGACTATCCGCAAATAGTGCTTTTTTTAGAAATGGATGGCGAAGAAGTGGATGTCAATGCGCATCCGGCAAAAATTGAAGTGCGCTTTCGTGATACCTCATCGGTGTTTTCTTGTGTGCGCCGCGCGGTGCTTTCGGTGCTGGAGCATAACCCCTATGCTTTGCAAGAAAATGATGCGCCGCAAATGACGCGCGGAAATGCACCAGACGCTAGCATGAGCGCTTCCATAAGTGCCACAGATACGCATATTCCAGAGCAAGGTTTTTGGGGGCGCATAGATTCCACGGGCGTTATGCAAGGGCAAAAGGTGGGAGCAGCACAATATACGCCTCATGTAGATACATCTTACACTATTAGTGATATGGAAATAAACGATCCTTCAATCTCTCCCTCGCTCCATGTTATGGCTGGGGCAGGATTACGTGAACCATCGGCTCCTTTTGGGATAGATCCACAGGCGCATATACAGCGCGAAATTTATGGTGAGAATATGGGGAATACAGAGGAAGCACAGGATACAAGTGCTTTTGCTGATCCATTTTTACCACATGCGTCTTTGCCAAAGGTTGCGCTTGCGCCCCATGCTGATGCACAAGGCATAAGAGGGGGACATGCTCTTTCTGGCCTTAGCTATTTAGGGCAAATAGCGCAGACGTATTTAATTCTTCGTGATGGAGCAGGGCATATGCTTTTGCTTGATCAACACGCCGCCCATGAGATAATCCTCTATGACCGCTTGCAAAAGGCGCCCATGGAAAGACAATATCTGGTTTTACCCATAGAATTAATGCTGCATAGTTCAGAGCTTGAGCGTTTGCATGACTTAGAAGAAAATTTTGTGCAATTGGGTTTTGTGTTGGAACAAGGTCACGATTGCGTAAAGATTGTGGCGCATCCTACTTTACTAGATAGCGGCGCCGCCAAGACTTTTGTGCAAGAGGCCTTGGCTGGGCGTAAAGAAAATTTATCAAGCATGCTCATTTCTTTTTCTTGCAAAGGGGCCATTAAGGCCGGACAAGCTTTGACTTATGATGAGGCTGTGGGCTTGATACAACAATGGTTGCAGGTGCCACAGCGTGATTTTTGCCCCCATGGGCGTCCGGCGGTAGTGCGTTTTAGTGCGCATGACCTTGAAAAAATGTTTAAGCGTAGCTAAGAGTAAAAAGGTTTACCATGTCTGAAACAAAAGATTCCCCACGTATTATTCTTTTTGCTGTTTGTGCGGCGCAATTTTTTATGCCTTTTATGGTGGCGGGGGTAAACTCTATTTTGCCAGCCATTGGGCATAGCACGGGCGCTTCGGCACAAGAGCTAAGTCTTATAACGACTTTCTATATTTTGGGTCTCGTGGTGGCGCAGCTTATAGCTGGACGCATGGGCGATATTTGGGGGCGGCGCAAGGTGTTTCTTTGCGGTTCTGCTGTATTTATTGCGGCCAATTTCTGTATAGGATTTATAGATAATATTTATTATATGATGGTATTGCGCACGCTTCAGGGCCTTGGGGCAGCCATTTTTTCTGCCACAGGTTTAAGCATTTTGGCTGTGGCAGCCCCGCAAGGTAAGCGTAATCAATATATTGCTTATTCAGCCACGGCTATTTATGTGGGCATTGCATGCGGCCCGCCTTTGGCAGGTTTTATTGGCGGTAGCTTGGGCTGGCAATGGCTTTTTTGGAGTACGGGGGCGGCGGCATTTTGTACGTGGCTTTTCATGCGTTTTGCTGTGCATGAAGAGTGGTATGAAGGCAAAGGGGAGCCTTTTAACTGGGTCAATGCCAGTATTTATGCAGTAGGTATGGCTTTAGTGACTTTTGGTTCAACGGTGTTAAAAGATTCTATATGGGGCGGCTCAGGGCTCATCGGGCTTGGTATAGTGGTGGTAGCTTTCTATATTTGGAAAGAAATGCATTCACAATACCATCTTTTGGATGTACGCTTGCTCATGCAAAATAAAGTTTTTGCCCTTTCATCCTTGGCAGCTTTTATCAATTACAGCGCCGTATTTGGTATGGTGATTTTTTTCTCGCTGTATTTACAGGTGGTGCTCGGCATTAGTGTAGAAAAAGCAGGGCTGTATTTGTCGTGGCAATTTGTCTTGCAAGCTTTAACAAGTACACGCTCTGGGGTCTTGGCAGCGCGTTATGGCGGCGGCAGAGTGAGTGCTGTGGGCATTGCTGTGTGCGGGCTTGGTTTGTGTATTTCGGCTTTTTTAGATAGAGAAAGCTCTTTGGCCTTTTTCTTTTTGTCGCAGAGCGCCTTGGGTATTGGCATAGGCCTTTTTGCTGCGCCTAATACTTCGGTAATTTTAGAAAGCGTAGATAAAGCCCACATTGGGCAAGCGGCTAGTGTGGTGGGGAGTATGCGCACCACTGGCGCCTTGGTGAATACCAGCATTGTAACCATTACTTTTGGCTATTTTTTGGGAGATTCTCCTGTGCATGCTGGTAATATTGATGCTTTTTTGCAAAGTATGCAGGTAGATTTATTACTTTTTGGCGTGCTGAATATTTTGGCTATTGCTTTTGCGCTAAGCCGCGAAAAATACGCTACGTAAAGGTAGCTATTTAAATGAAGTGTTGTTTTGTGCACTTTAGCCCGTACTGGCTTTGAATTTGCGTGAGTCATGCTTTGCTTTTAGCCTATCTGCTAGATAAGGTGAAAAATCCACGCCCCCAACAACAGAGTCTATGAGGGCGTGGGCGAGGGGGGTTAAGAATCAAAACGCTTTACATGCATATGGCAGGCGCCGCGTCCGGTGCGCTTAGTAAAGTCTTGATGGTAATCTTCTGCGGCAAAGAAAGCCGGCGCCGGTGAAATTTCGGTTACCACGGCAAGATCTTTTTTATCTATAAGATATTTTTTAAGTTTTTCTGCCACTTGGCGCTGATTCTCATCGGCATAAAATATAACCGATCTATACTGCGTGCCATAGTCAGGCCCTTGCCTATTTAATTGGGTTGGGTCGTGAATTTCAAAGAAATACTTAGCCAAGGTTTCAAAATCGACCTTGGTGGTATCGTATTCAACCCGTACCACTTCGGCATGCCCGCTATGCCCGCTGCTGACTTCTTCATAGGTGGGGAAATGGTTTTCGCCGCCCATATAGCCAGAGACAACATCTAGCACGCCCGGCAGCTTTTCAAAGCCATCTTCTACGCCCCAAAAGCATCCTCCACCAAAAAAGGCTACGCCATGGGCTTGGTCTTGTGCCACAAAGTCCATAGAAAGAGAATTAACACAGTGACGCGTATTTTTGGCTGTAAAGCCTTCATTCATAAAAACATGACCTAAGTGCCCTCCGCAATTGGCGCAGACAATTTCAGTGCGCATGCCGTCAGCGTCAGGCACCTGCAGCACTGCGCCGGCGATGGCATCGTCAAAGCTAGGCCAGCCACTGCGTGAATCAAATTTTGCGGTGGAGGGGTATAAAGGCGCATTGCAACGACGGCACGTATAAATGCCGCTTTCTTTATTTTGTAATAACTCGCCAGAATAGGGGCTTTCTGTGCCTTTGTGCACGATGATGCGCTCCTCTTCGGGGGTAAGGGTATTAAATTTCATAAGTCTTCCCTTATGTTCAAGCTGTTTTTCTAAACTATATCGCGGGGGGCTTTCGGCAAAAACGAAACTTGCCCCGCATGCCACTATAAGTAAAAAAAAGGGGATAAGAATTTTTAAGGGTATTTTCATATATGACCTTAGGGTTACATGTTATTCCATAGTATACAAGTAGGATTTCTTGAAGCTAAGTCAAGGGGGTATGATATTTTTATAATGAAGTGCACAAATACTGAAATTTTTTTTAATAAAAAAGCCCTGCTATTTGGCGTGAACCAAAGGGCAGGGCTTAGGCGTTTTTTATGTATACGTGAAGTTATTTTTTATTTCTCTTGGTGTGCGATGAGCGCATGTGCACGCGCATGGGTGCGTGTAAGATTTTAAAATGTTTACGTAAGGATTTCTCTAAATAGCGAGCATAGCTTTCTGAAACTCTTTCTGCGTCGTTTACAAAAAAGACAAAGGTGGGCGGCGCTGTTTCTGCCTGTGTTAAATAAAAGAACTTAGCGCGAACGCGTTTAATAACAGGTGGTTGGTGGCGCTCTAATACAGATTCCATGGCGCGATTAAGCTGCCCTGTGGGGATGCGTACTTGGCACTCTTCGTGAATTTGCTTAGCTAAGGGTAAAATTTTTGCTAGGCCGCGGCGCTCTAAAGCAGAGACCAAAAGCACAGGCACATGGGAGCAAAAAGCCAGCATTTCAGAGAGGTTTTTTTGTAATTGCTTTATGGCGTCTTGTGGCACTAAATCCACTTTATTGATTAAAATCATAAAGGGGGTCTTGCGCTCGTGCAATAAATCCATAAGGCGCTTATCTTGTTGACTTACGCCCTCGGTGGCGTCGAGCACTAGTAAAGTAACATGAGCCTTGGTGCTTGATTTGATGGCTGAGTTTACAGAATATTTTTCTACAGTATCAATAATTTTAGCGCGACGACGAATACCTGCGGTATCCACAAAGGTGTACTTTTCGCCCTTAATTTCCATTTGCACATCAACGCTATCGCGCGTGGTGCCTGCCACATCAGAAACAATCATGCGTTCAGAGCCGTGTAAGGCATTGATAAGAGATG
>CAYJND010000118.1:0-5754 GCA_964371565.1 uncultured Desulfovibrionaceae bacterium | reverse complement strand
CCCATGGAATGGTTGGCAGGTAAATTCCCCTTCTTGCTCAAATGGCGTAAATTGGTGCTTCGTGCCACCATTATTCTCACCATTTTTGGTGTGTGTTTGTCTACCTTACACCAATCTTCTTTGGCGGCGCTCTTTCTTATTGCGCCGGGTAAGCTACACCCCTTATGGTATTCGCCCTTTATGCCCATGTTCTTCTTTGTATCTTCCATGGTAGCTGGTGCTTCTATGGTTATATTTGAGGGTATGTTGGCGCACAAAGGCGTGCATGATTATATGGACGGTACCCACTTAAAAGAAGCTGATGAGGTGACCCTTGGCTTTGCGCGCGCCGCATCGCTCATTCTCTTTGGTTATTTTATGTTGAAGTTCATTGATATGGCTGTGCAAAATAATTTCAAATATCTGCTAAGTGGCTATGGCTTTTGGTGGATGGTAGAAATGCTTTTCTTCGTGCTTATGCCTGCGCTGATTTATGCTAAGGGCGCTCGCGATAAGAATTTGACGCTGTGCCGTATCGGATCTGTAAATGCTGTACTGGGTATTGTTGTAAACCGCTTCAATATCAGCTTGATAGCCTTTAACTATCACTTGCCATCTTCGGAAAAATATTTCCCAAGCTTGGGCGAAATTTGCATTTCCATTTTTGTGGTAACACTTATTGTAACGGCTTATCGTTTCATAGTGTACCATACACCTGTACTGTATGAACACCCTGACTTTAAAGGTGACCACTAGGAGGTACGTATGGCAGCTGGATCTTTTGCAACATTTTATGATTATTTCTTATATACCAAAACATGGGCTTACGCTTTGATGTTTGTGACCTTACCCGCTTTTGTAGCGTTTTGGTGCCTGGTGCTTTTTCCTTGTAAAAAGGGGCAATGCGAGCACGATGAGCATGACCATTAAGAGTAAGCATAGTATGAAAACTTAAAAAAAGGGAGGCCGTGAGGTCTCCCTTTTTTTACGTTTTTTTGTAATTGGTTCCCTTTCAATGTTCCTTGCGGTGTGCAGATGACGAATAAAGCGCATTTTGGGGAGGATGGGGGGAAGGAGGGGACTTTTTTGCGCTAGCAAAAGCCCCTCCTTCCCCCCATAAAAAACGTACACCACAGTGTGGTTTAGCAGGGAATAAATTTTGAGGCTATGCCTTGTTTCTTACTGGGAATGCAGCAACTTTTTTTGCTAACAAAAATATTGGCATCATAGGCAGGGCTGGCAATAACATTGCTAGCGTAGAGAGTGGCACCAGGAACTTGCTGCAGTGCGGCGCAGCCAGCTTGCACAGCGCTTTGTACAGCGCCAAGATCACCAGAAACAGTGACGGTAATGAGCCCGCAACCAGCATTATTTACCGTTTCTAGGCGCACGTTGGCGGCCTTGGTCATGGCGTCGGCGGCTTCTATGGCGCCTATCATGCCAAATGTTTCAATAAAACCTTTTGCGCTCATGTTGTATCCTTTGTTTATGATATGCTCTTTACATAGCAAAAACTGCTTAGGCTGGCAAGAGTAGTGCTTTTTGTGGTGACGGGGTTGTGGACAGTAGCAATAATTCTTAGTATAGCAAGCTTTATAAAATCACCGCTTTGTCTGCCATGGTAGGCAAAGGCTACATGAGGAGAAAATATGTACGCACGCCCCATAGATCATATAAATATTTCAGTTCCAAACTTGGAAAAGGCTCTCGCTTTTTATACTGGCACCTTAGGTTTTACTATAAAGGAGCGTTTTCAAGGTCCTGTGGAATTTGTTTTTATGAGTGATGGTACTACTACCTATGAACTTATGGAAAAACCTGACCTTGAGCAAAGCAAGATAGATCACATAGCTTATGTGTCTGAAGATATTGAAGCGGACTATGCCCATTTTGCAGCTCTTGATAAAAGCATGCTTTTGGGTGATATTGGCTTTGCAGATTTTTTATTTGAAAACGGTATGTATTATTTTTTTATTCAAGGCCCTGGCCAAGAACGCGTGGAGTTTTGTCAAAAAAAATCTGCTTAGTGTGTTGTAAAAAGTAAGAACGCATGTGATGTATGCGTTCTTACTGGGTGTAAGGTGTTGATGTAGTTAATATTTTTCACCTGGTGCGTTTTGTTTGAGTAAAATGTTACACATAGACATCGACAGATTCCGCAGTAGGGGGATTAGGTGTATTTTCTGCGCTTGGCTGCGCTGAATTTTCTGCGCCGCTGCTCGCTACGGCAGGAGCAACCTTGGCAACTTCTGTGGCCTGTGTCTGCGCTGGGGCTGTGGCGGTGTTGCCTGTGCTGCTCGTGTTACTCTCTGGGCTTTCGTTGTTATTTTCAGTAGCAGTTTCGGCTTGAGCTTCCATATATTCTTCTATAGTGCCCAGTTCTGTGCCCAGTTCGGTAGTATGCTGATTCAGCGCCTTTTCGGCAGCTTCTTCTATGTCTGTGCGCATACCCTCTAAAAGGTCAGAATAATTATTTTCAAAATTTTCTTGTTCCATATTTTGTAGCATGGTCTGGGCTGTTTGCCTACCAAAGGCGCTACGCTCTGCGCTACTTTCTGCGGTGGAGCTGGAGGCGGCGCTCATGACAGATTGTAATTGTGAATTTTGCACACTGTTATTTTGTGCCATCACCATAGATTGCATAGAAAATGTTGCCGTGGTCATGGCCTGTTGTTCTTCTTCTATACGTGCGGCCTCTTGGGTGTTGTGCGTGCTTATACCACGGGCTTGCAGCATCTCATCTAAAGGGTTTGAAGAATCGTGGGGCGTGTTGCTGCTTTGCGGTGTAAGTAGGGTGGGAATGAGATTGTCCATATAAGGCCTCCTTATACTCTATAAAGAACAATTGTACTCTCTATAAAAATTTTCGGTAGAAATGTGATTTTCTTTACATTGACAAAGTAAATTTTCTCTTATAGTATTTAAAAAATAGGGATTTCTTCCTGAATCTTAATTTTTTTCTCGCATTTTCGTAATTTCTCTACGCCCTTGGTATCCATCATAACTGCAATGGAGATTTTTTATGAATATCTTTCGCGCTTTCACAGAACAATGTGTTTTATTATGGAAGTTTTTAGGCTTTTTTCAGCCGCCCTTGGTGCGCCTATGGCATATACTGGCCTTTGTGCTGGTGATGGCGCAATTGGTTAAAGTTGCACGCACACCTACGGTGGATAGTTGGCATATTGAGCTAGGGCTAGTGCTAGTACCCTTTGTGTGTATTTTTTTGGGTTTAAGCCTATCTCGTCGCGGCTTGCGTTACTTTTTTCCCTATCTTTGGGGTGACACAGAACAATTACGCAAAGATATACCCAAGGTTTTGCAAGGGGGCGTAGCGCCGCCGCGACCGGGGGGCTTGCCCGGCGCTGTGCAAGGTTTAGGCTTTCTCTGTTTTTTTGCCTCTACCATGCTGGGCTTTATATGGTACCTTTTATGGAATAATCATACGTCGCTTTCGGTGGAATTTTTAGATTATCATCGTTATTTTGGCTATGCGCTTATATTGTATGTGCTGGGGCATGGTTGCATGGCTTTGCGTCAATTCAGCGTCTGGAAGAAAACACAGAAAAAATAATTTTATTTGCATAAAAGTAAGCCCTCTCTACCTAGGTAAAGAGGGCTTTGTTATGGTGTTTATGTTTGCTTTGTATTCTTAGAAAGTGCTATTTTCTAAAGCCGCTTTGGCAACGAGAATAGTGGTTTCTGAAGCTTCATCGGTGAAAGATTGGAACTCCTGACCTTGATCATTGGTGATGGAGTCGCCACCAGTCCAATTGGCGCCAAGGCTAATGCTACCATTTTCGCCCATATTCACGCCTTCAAGATTGCTCATGGCTTCTTCTGTGGAGGTAGCGCCGTTTACGTCGCCATCATTACTGAAAATGAACATTTCGGTATTGGTGGCAGAGTTTAAGAGATTAGACATATCTTCACTGGTCACGCCGCCCTCAGAGACGATAATGTCAAAGCCTGCACCAGAGTCTATATTACCATCAAAGCTTGCACCATCTACGCTGATAAGGTCACTACCACCGCCGGTGGTGAGGCTTTCAAAGTTATTGATAGTGACGCCGTCATGACCGCCAATGTTAATGCTGCCAGCTGCGTCAAAGTCGATGTAATTATCGAAATCATTGTCGTAGATAAAGGCATCATAGCCTTCGCCGCCGTCTAAATAAGCCTTAGCGCCTTCGGTGAAGTTCACTACAGAAACCACGTCATCGCCGCCGTCATTACTAGAGCCAGCCTTTTGGTCAGCCCATACTTCACCGCCGCTCATGGTGCCAATTTCTATGGTATCGCTACCACTTTGCGCCCCTGCAGTTTCGCTATAGCTATCGCCGTAGACATAGCCGCCACTCATATTTTCAATATTAATGAGGTCATCACCAGCCACAGAGGTACTGCCCGCGGTGGAGCCGTCGCCTGTGATGGAGCCGGAATTCATGTTTGTTACGTTGATAACATCGTCACCGCCAATGCCGTTGAGGGTGTTAGCATCGCCGTAGACGCTTTGTCCGTTCATATCGCCAAGGTTGATGGTATCATCACCGCCTTGCCCCCCAGCATCGATAACATATGCATCGCCGGAGATATAGGTGGAGCCTGTAGAGCCTGTGCCGGAGTATTCATCCACATTGATGACATCATCACCGCCAGAGGCGTCATTTTCTATGCTGTAAGTATCCCCACGTACTTTGCCAAGGTTCATATCGTTAATGGTGATGGTGTCGTCACCACCTTGAGCGCCGGTCTTTAGGTAAGAGCCCTCGCCAGATACTGTGCCATTATTCATGGTGGTGATGCTTATATTGTCATCACCGCCCACAGCGCCACTGTTTAAAGTGGTGGCATCGGCTGCAATAATACCATTGTGCATGGTACCCACAGTAATGTCGTCATGGCCACCTTGAGTTGAATACATGGTGCTAGCATCACCTAAAATGCTGCCATTGTGCATGGTGCCCACATCAATAGTATCGTCACCGCCTTGAGCGCCGGAACTCATGGTGCTGGAAGTATCTCCGGAAATGGTACCACCATACATGGTGGTCACATCTATATCATCTGCGCCGCCTTGACTGCCGGCAACCATAGTACTGGAAGCATCGCCCACAAGGGTACCAGCCTTCATAGTTGTCACGTCAATGGTGTCATTACCACCTACGGAGTTTGTGTACATGGTGGCAGCATCGCCTGAAAGGATACCGCTATTCATGGTGCCAAGGTTTATGGCGTCATCGCCGCCCTTAGCATAATTACCCAAGTCTTTGGAATCACCAAAGATATACCCATTGGTCATGGTGGTGTTTTCCATGTTGAAGGTATCATCGCCGCCTTGGCTAAAGTGGGAGGCAGTGCCGCTACCCAAGCTGTAAGCATCGCCGTAAAGCTCGGCAGTGTGCAGTTGATTTACCTCTACTCCCTCGGCATTGGTATGGCCGGTAAAGCTTATGGTATCATCACCGCCCTGTGCGCCTGCGGATACGCCCCAACCGTCGCCCATAACCATGCTGGCCTCTTCATTATCTCTGGTATACAGAGCGTTTGAGCTCATGGTTCCGATGTTGATTTCGTCATCGCCGCCTTCAAGGCCGGAAGAGAGGTTACCATCGGCGCGAATGTGACCACCGGTGGACATTTCACCCACGGTAATGGTGTCGTGACCGCCATCTTCGTCAAGATAAAGCTCATCACCATAAATATGGTGTGATACGCCGTCTTCACCTATGCCCACCTTGCCTGTTACTTCAAGGCTGTCATTGTTTTCACCCA
>CAYJND010000117.1:0-5891 GCA_964371565.1 uncultured Desulfovibrionaceae bacterium | reverse complement strand
CTTAACACGACCGCCCAAAATTTCTGGAAAACCAGTGACATCACTGACTTTAGTTACAGGCAAGCCTTCTTTTTCTAAAAAGGCATAGGTGCCGCCAGTGGACACGAGTTCTACACCGTTATCGGCTAAAAATTTGCCAAGCTCACCAAGACCTGTTTTATCAGTAACGGACAAAATTGCACGTTTAATGGGTAAAAGTTCCATAGATTTCCTCCATGCCTAAGTATGCCAAAAAAAGACCTGATGTGCAAGATGGTAGAGCTTTACCTGTATGAGGTGGTCTTATGCGCTCTTGACGAATTTGCATGCGGCAAGGTAGGCTAAATAATACATTTTGTTTTTAAAGGATTATTTATGAATATAAAAATGCTGTCTTGGAATGTGAATGGATTACGTGCCGTTTCTGCCAAGGAAGATTGGGCATGGTTTGGTCAAAGTGATGCCCATATTATTGGCTTGCAAGAAACCAAGGCTGCCCCAGAGCAGTTAAAGGATGAATTGGTGCATCCAGAGGGGTGGCATTCGCTTTGGGCTTCTTCTACGGTAAAAAAGGGCTATTCTGGCGTGGCGGCTTTTAGCCGCATAGAGCCTCTTGCCACCACGGTGGAGTTGCCGCATGAGGCTTATCAAGGGGAAGGACGCATAGTGCACATGGAATTTCCATGGTTTCATTATATCAATGGCTATTTTCCCAACGGCGGCGCGCCGGAGCTTAATGAAGCAGGAAAACCCACAGGAAAGTTTAAGCGCGTGCCCTATAAAATGGGATTTTTTGACGCGTTTTTAGATTTTGCAGAAAATTTGCGTAAAACCAAGCCCATTGTCGTGTGCGGCGATTTTAATATTGCTCATAAGGCCATTGATTTAGCGCGCCCCAAGGCCAATGAGAAAAATACCGGTTATTTGCCCGAAGAAAGAGCGTGGCTTGATGCTTTTACGGCAGCAGGCTATGTGGATACTTTTCGCGCGTGTAAGGGCAATGTAGAAGCCGCCTATTCGTGGTGGTCGTATAAGGCAGGGGCAAGGCCAAAAAATATAGGTTGGCGTATTGATTATTTTTTTGTTTCAGAAGAGCTTCGCCCAGCCATTAAGGATGCTTGGATAGAAAACCATGTGTATGGCTCAGATCACTGCCCAGTGGGTTTGACTTTACAAGTCAGCTAGGGACAAAGAAGGTATGTATTGCTGGGCATGTTATTTGCATGAGTAAAGGGGTAGAGTGCAAATTTTACCCTCTTACTGGAAGGAGAATACATATGTCTATGGAAAACGTGACCCCTTTTCGTCCTATAAATAATGATCGCATGGCTGCTTTTACGGCTTTTCGCGCCGCCCCAACTGCCAATGTAGAAACTTCTGCCGCTGCTGTAGCTTTGCCAGAAATGCCTGCACCGCGTCCTACGCATTTGAATGATTCTCAAGCTGACGGCATTTTAGGCGCTTTGCAACAAGAAAGCCAGGAAGAAATGTTACAAGTTCATAGCGGCCTTGACGCAGATCGCGTAGCGCGCTTGTTATCTTTACTTGACTAATATTTTTTATTTGGTCGAAAGAGGGAGTATCATTAGATGCTCCCTTTTTTTATGGGAAGTTTAGAGAGTGTTTTAAATGAAATTCAATGGATGTAAAAAAAGCCCCCAAGGTGTTAACCGTGGGGGCTGAATGCTTTTTTAAGCAAAGTCAGGGTCTAAAGCTGCTCTACCATTGCCAAGCATAATATAGATATAGTGCAAGCCTCGCTCATCAATGGGGATGATGGGAAAGGATGTGCGGCAATTGTCGCAACGCACCATGGCTGGCTGTGTGGGGGCAGCTAGGGATACATGTCGACCGCACTCTGGGCAAGGATAGAAAAAAAGTACTTCCATGCCTTCAGGAGATACAGGCTGTATGGGTTTAGCGTTCTTCATTACAAGGCTCCATAAGGGCAGTGCCATTCATACTGGCGGGAATGTCCTTATTCCAAAGTTTAATGAGCGTGGGAGCAACGTCGGCTAATTTTCCGTGTTGAAGAGTGCCCGGGCTCTTTTCCTCTGTTCCCTCAAAGAGTATGCAAGTGACAGGATTTGTGGTGTGTGCTGTTTGGGGGCGCCCATCAGCATCAATCATGGTTTCGCAATTACCATGGTCGGCGATGACAAGCATGCGGCCTTGCACTTGGCAAATGGCCTGCATAAATTGACCAAGGCAAGCGTCTACAACTTCACACGCTTGCACTGCAGCGCTCATATTGCCTGTGTGGCCTACCATGTCGCCATTGGCTAAGTTGCATACAATAAAGGTGTATTTGCCGCTGGTAAGGGCTTCGATACAACGATTTGTCACTTCTTGACAGCTCATGGCAGGGGCTAAATCATAGGTTGCCACATCACGCGGCGAAGGCACTAAAATACGATCTTCAAGGGGGAAGGGCTCTTCGCGTCCGCCATTGAAGAAATAGGTCACGTGGGCGTATTTTTCTGTTTCGGCTATGCGCAATTGTTTACATCCCCAAGAAGAGACCACTTCGCCAAGCCCCATGGTGAGGTTTTCTTTAGGAAAAGCCACCGGTAAAGAGAACGAAGCGTCATAGCTGGTCATGGTGGCTATGCCGGTAAATTGAGGCACTGCGCCGCGGTTGAAGCCGTCAAAATCTGTGAGCGTGAGGGCTTGTACCAGTTCGCGCATGCGGTCAGCGCGAAAGTTCCATAAAAAGAGTCCGTCGCCGTCTTGCCAAGTTCCATCTTCTACCAAGAGGGTAGGCTCCACAAATTCGTCAAAGAGCTCTGCAGCATACGAAGAGAGCATGGTATAGGTAGCGCCCACTTTGGTATTTTCGTGCTCGGGGTTCTTCTCTCCAGCCATGCTGTGACCATGCACCAGCATTTGCCAGGCTTTTTCTACACGTTCCCAACGGGTGTCTCTATCCATAATATAGAAGCGCCCGCAAAGGGAGGCTATGCGTGCTTTACCATTATAGGCTTGTAAAAACTCTTCTAGGGTACGAATGTAGTTTATGCCGCTTTGAGGGGCTGTATCTCTACCGTCCATAAAGCAGTGAATAAATACCTCAAGGCCAGCCTTTACCGCCACATCTACCAAGGTTTGCATGTGCTTATAGTGGCTGTGTACGCCGCCATCAGATAAAAGGCCTGCCAAATGCAAACGCTTACTGCCAGCCAAGGTTTTTTGTACAAGTTCTGTAAATGCAGGGTTTTTAGCTAACTCGCCTTGTTCCATGGCTACGTCAATGCGGGTCATGTCTTGATAAACCACAGAACCTGCACCTATATTTAAATGCCCCACTTCAGAGTTACCAATATATCCTTCTGGCAAGCCCACAGCACGACCAGAAGCGGCAAGTGTGCTATGGGGGGCAAAAGCATTAAGGGTGTCCATGTTGAGGGTTTTAGCTACAGACGCGGCGTTGCCAGGCCCGGCAGGGGCAAGACCCCAGCCATCAAGAATAAGCAAAAGAGTAGGGGTAAGTGTAGTCTGTGTCATGCAGGCATCCTCTTGGAATGAGTTATACAGCGTCTGTGGTAGATTCAGCGTCTGTGTTGGGCATAAGGTTTTGCTTTGGCAGCTCTTCCCAGAGTTTTTCTATTTTATATAAATCACGTACTGCGCCTTGGAATACATTGATGATAATGTCATTGCAATCAATAAGAATCCATTGACCTGTTTGTTTGCCTTCGGTGCGTAGCCATTCAAAATTTTCTTTTTTGCAATAGACCACTAAACCCTCGGCCAAGCTTTGCGCGTGACGCATGGAGGTAGCAGTTACTACAATCATGGCTTCAGCAAAGGTATTTTGATGGGTAAGGTTGATGGAAACAATGTCTTGACCTTTGTGGTCTTCAAGATAAGCCACCATGGCGGCTACTTTTTCTGCCGTGGGCAGTAGGGAATATTTCTTTTTCATAATTCATCCTCTGTAATATTCACAGCCTGTAGCTTAAAGGTGGGCTAATGTAAATAGCTAAAAAGGGCTATTTAGTGCTTTAGGCTTATTCTTGCGTATAAAATACAAAAAAAACAGACTTCCTAGAGTTTACCCTCTAAGAAGTCTGCTGCAGTAGTTTATGGCTTAGTTAGCATTCAAGTTCTTGAGCGGGCATATTGTCAGGCATCTTTTTGCCAAAAAGCAAAAAAGCTACCAGCACGGCCATGCCGATGGCGGCGCCAATCCAAGTTGAAAGGGTTAAATCAAGGCTAAAGCCTATTTTGTTATTGCACAAATAGGTGGCACATACCACGGTCATAAAGGTAGCAGGCACAGAGGCAATCCAGTGGAAGCGATCGCGGCGAATAAGATATACCGCCACAGCCCAAAGGGTAATGCCAGCCATGGTTTGGTTGGCCCAGCCAAAGTAGCGCCAAATAACACTAAAATCCATAAAGGTTAAAGCTATGCCGCCAATAAAAAGAGGCACAGCCATAAATAAGCGGTTTTTAATGGGGCGTTGATCCACATTGCAAATTTCTGCCAACATAAGACGAGCGCTACGGAAAGCCGTATCCCCGGTGGAAATGGGCAGCACAATAACGCCAAGCACAGCCAAAAGGCCGCCCACAGGCCCAAGTAGAGCCATGGAGATTTCTTTTACCACAAGGTTAGGGGTGCCCGCGGTGATAACATCTTGTAAAGATTGAGGGCTATCGTAAAAAGAAAGACCTAAGGTTACCCAAATAAGGGCAAGTATACCTTCGGCAATCATGGCGCCGTAAAAAATGGGGCGGCCATTTTTTTCATTTTTAAGGCAACGAGCCATCATGGGAGATTGCGTGGCATGAAAACCACTAATGGCGCCGCAAGCAATGGTAATAAAGAGCAAAGGCCATGTAGACAATCCCGAAGGGTTGGTATTAACCGTAATATCTGCATTGGGGATAACTGTATAGCCATTGATGATAAGCGAGCCCATAAGACCAAAGGCCATAACTAAGAGCAGTATGGCAAAGAAAGGATAAATGCGTCCTATGATGACATTAATGGGCAAAATGGTGGCTAAGAAGTAATAGCCAAAAATAAGGCATGTCCAAAAAATAACGCCAACGCTGGTCATATTAGAAAGCAGAGCCGCAGGGCCTAGCACAAATACAGCGCCCACAAGCACCAAGAAGCCAATGGCAAAAACTTGCATAAAGCGGCGCACATTATTGCCAAGGTTGCGTCCAATCACTTCGTGATAGGAGGCACCGCCGTAGCGCAAGCTAATCATGCCGGCGCAATAGTCGTGCACAGCGCCAGCAAAAATACAGCCAAACACTACCCAAAGTAAAGCCGCAGGGCCGTATACTGCGCCCAAGATGGGCCCAAGAACAGGGCCAAGGCCAGCAATGTTTAAGAGCTGGATAAGAAATATTTTCTTGTTGGACATGGGGATATAATCCACATTGTCGGCGCTGTGTTGCACAGGGGTTGCACGTGTGCTGTCTGTGCGAAATACTTTTTCTACAAAAGCGCCATAAATGGCATAGCCGCCAATAAGCAGAGCAACACTGCCTAAAAATAACATAAGACCTGACATAAACCTCTTCCTCTTATAGGTATATTTGTGCTTTAGCCACAAACTAAAGCGTGCATGGTGGGGTGACTTTTTTGATTTAGCGCTTACTTAAAAAGGCAGGTCCTGTCGCTTAAGGAACATAAAATCAAAATAAATGCGTCATGCTTTATAGTAAGGTTAGTGCCATAGCAAAAAAAAAGTGCTACTGCAAGAAAATAGGTAGTATATCCTTTTTTGTGCTATGCAAGAGCGCTTAGCATGAATGAAAAATAAAACTTGACAGCGCTTTTGTAATGATGCAGTGTCACTTTATTCAAAATGAGGAATACACATGTATAGCAATGAAAACTTCTTTTTTAGCTTCTTTAGCTTTTTTAGCCAGCCTGTACGTTGCGGGAA
>CAYJND010000116.1:0-5922 GCA_964371565.1 uncultured Desulfovibrionaceae bacterium | reverse complement strand
TTCACGTTGCCGTTTTGGCTTTCCGTGTCGCGGAGAGTCTTTATACGCTCACCGCCTCGGCGTGTCAACAACTTTTTTTTATTTTTTCAAAGTTTTTTTCAGAGCCTTTTAAAACTCTTGGCTGACTTCTCAGCCTGCACTCGAAACATTTTCCGTAGCGCGGAGAGGCAATCTGCCTCATGTTGCCGAACTTGTCAACAACTTTTTTTCTTTTTTTTCAAAAACTCTTTCGAGCCCTTGCGGCTGTTTTTCTCAGCCCTGCGCCCGAAGTATTCTCCGTAGCGCGGAGAGGCAATCTGCCTCAAGTCGCCGAGCTTGTCAACAACTTATTTACATTTTTTATTTCCCCGGCATTCCATGGTATGGTGCACTTGGCTGTTATGCTCAGCTCGCTTGTGACGTAAACGTCATCAGCGCGAAAAGGAAAATGCATCATTGTCACCATTCTGTCAACATATACTTTACAAAAAACACAAATTAAATCTATTTCTATAATTTATTCTATTTTTTCTAGATATTACAAATAATCTTTCTTTTATTTCTAAATACATTTGTTCTGTTGTGCTTACATCTTTACCGTGATAAAAGATTATTGCATTAATGAAACAACATAACATACTTTTGTATAAGGAGAAATCATGCAACGTACACTTTCCATGATCAAACCTGATGCCACAAAGCGCCATCTGACTGGTGAAATTATAGCAAAAATTCAAGCCGCTGGCCTTGAAATAGTAGCTATGAAGATGCTGCGCCTTAGTAAAAATCAAGCTGAAACCTTTTATGCTGTGCATAAAGGAAAGCCTTTTTATGACAAGCTTGTAAATTATATGTGCTCAGGCCCTATTGTTTGTTTAGCTTTGCAAGGGGATGATGCCATCGTTCGTTATCGCACGCTTATGGGAAATACCAACCCTGAATTTGCTGACGAAGGGACTCTTCGTAAAGATTATGCCCTTAATAATACAGAGAATTCTGTTCACGGCTCTGACGCACCAGAAACAGCTGCCGCGGAGATTACTTACTTTTTTAACTCATTGGAGATACAGAACATATGAATCAAGATGCTTTATCCATTGGCTGCATAGGTTGCGGCAATATGGGTTCCGCTATTTTACTGGGTTTTAGCAAGAATAAGGCTTTGAACCTGTTAGGCTACGATCCCAAAACTGAAAACTTAGCCCCCTTACAAGGTGCAGGCATTATGGCTGCAAAAGACCTTGAGCATGTGGTGATTACTTCCAATACTATTATATTGGCAGTAAAGCCCTATTTAGTTGAAAAGCTTCTTCCGCTCATGGCTCCCCTACTGACACCTGATAAGATTATTATATCGGTGGCGGCAGGGGTAAGCATGCGCACTTTGCAAGAAGGTGTGCAGAACAAATGCGCCGTAGTACGCTGCATGCCCAACACCCCAGCCCTTGTAGGCGCAGGGATTTTTGCCTTTTGCTTTGATGATGAAAAGCTTACAAGCAAAGATAAGGAAAATATTCTCGCGCTTTTTAATGGCATAGGTATGTGCTTGGAGTTAGCAGAAGATAAATTTATAGCCTTTAGCGCGCTTATTGGCGCCGGCCCTGCCTATGCTTTTCATCTATTAAATGCTTTGGTTCAAGCTGGTGTCACCTTAGGCTTTTCGCGCGCTGAATCTCGGCAAATGGTGGAGCAGCTTATGGATGGTTCGGTACGTATGGCTAAAGCATCTACCCAAAACCTCTTGGGATTGCGAGATGATGTATGCTCCCCTGCTGGGCTTACCATTGCTGGTATTAATCATATGGAGCGTACCGCTGTGAGTGGGCACATAGTGGATGCCGTATTAGCGGCGGCAAAGCGCAGTGAAGAGATGGAAAAGAAATAAAATTAAGGAGAGGGTTACCTCTCCTAAGACTAATGACAAACCCCACTGTGTGGCGTTTGCGCCGCTATTGTCAGCAAAACTGCCAAGCGGAAAGGCACAAAAATCAATCGTTTAACGGCGCAAGTGAATTGCGCCTACTCTTGATTTTTGGGTCGTGCTGACTTTGTCAGCACTCTGAGGAGAGGGTTACCTCTCCTTTTATATATTTATGGTACCAATTTATCTACATGTAAGACATCTTTAGGAACTTCCCCAGGGCCAGGGATAAGTAAAGTTTCTGGATTAAGATTATACCAATTAAACCACATACTATAAATACCATAATACTGTTGCATGGAAGCGCCTTGCATATTTCCCTCTAAGGAAATGCCCGTGCTAGGATCCCAAGCAGATTTACTAGAAATATCAATAAGTTTACCATATTGCATAATAAAGAGCGATGGTTTTTCCCACACTTGTCTATTAAAAATGCGGACTACATCTAATTTTTTATCATGCACAGCCAATAAGGGGGCATCGCCTAAAAAGAAGTTCACTGCCCCTTCTTTCTTCACATAAGCTACATCTATAGCAAGACGAAAATCATTAAATTCTAAACCGATAACTTGATTTTTGTAGGGCAAGCGCAAATCGGTATACGTAACAGGAAAAACCAACGTATCATCATCATAATAGGTTCCTGTTTTCAAATAATTCCCATAAGGATCACGCCCATAAGCTTTACGACTACTTCTGGGAGTGGAAAGCACGGGCACATCTTTATAAAAGCGTTTTGCAGCATCCCACGTTGTCCAAAACACAGGAATTTTCGCTAATCCACGCCCAAGAAGTGGCCCCTCAAAAGCCATGCCTAAAGCCTGCAACCACAAACTGCCAGAATTACGATCTATAAGTACAGTATTTCCATCGTATAAATCGCCTTGAACATCGAAAAAGAGATCTACTCCATCAAAATCCGTATTATAGGCAGCCAAAGTGCCTGTGATGGGACAATACGTCACAGCATAAGAACTTTTACCAAAAACTTCATTGGAAACTTGATGCCAAACCATAATGCGCTGGGGATAAATGCGCACCCCTTCGGGAAAAGCCACTACAAACACGGGTTCGTGCTTATCTAAGCTTAAATCCGCATCCATCATGCGCCCAAATGTGGGACGATAAAAAGAGCCTATGCCACCATGCTGCACAGTGGTTTGAAGACGTTTTTTAGCCATAATACTAAGTTCTTCCACGCTTCGAGGAATAGCCCACGCAGTGGAAAAAAAGCTCAACACAAAGAGTATTAAACAGCCCAAGACAAAAGAGAGAAGAAAACCACCCCAAAAGGGCGAGTAGGTTTTTTTTTGCTTTACCATGATGTGCGCCTTCTTACACAGCCTGTTAAAAGGTATTAGGCACCAATAAGATCGCGATTAAGCTCGTCGCTAAAGATATATTCACGTAATGCTTGAGGCCAAGCACGTGGAATAATGCCCAGTGCATCAGAAAGTTTAGCATTATTCAGCACAGAAAATGCCGGTCGCTTTGCCTTTTGAGGCCATTGCCCAGAAGTAATAGGCTCCACATGACAATCTATCTCGGCAATATTTAAAGCTTCACAGGCCAAATCGCACCACGAAGCGCGCCCGCTATTAACAGCATGATACGTGCCCACAAGATTTTTTTCTGCAGCAAGCATGCTCCAATGCGCTAAATCTATAGAATAGGTAGGTGAGCCCACTTGATCATGCACAATGCTTAGTTTACCGTATTCACAATGCTTTTTTATAATATTAGACACGAAATTAGGACGCCCAGGTCCAAAGAGCCAAGCTGTGCGTAAAATACAAGAATGATCTGGTGCTAGCGCACGCACCGCCTCTTCTCCGGCTAGCTTACTACGTCCATATACCGACAAAGGCTCTGTAGCATCCTCTTCGTCATAGTTTTTATGGCCATCCCCTGAAAAAACAAAATCTGTACTATAATGGATAAGCTGAATATCATGCTTTTTAGCCAATTGAGCTAAACCAGCCGGCAAAGCCCTATTGATAACAAAGGCTTGACTTTCATTATCTTCTGCATCATCCACCTGTGTCCAAGCTACGGTGTTAAATATTTGACTGGGTTTATATTTTTCAATACAGTTTTCAATAAAGGAAACACTAAGCAAATCGCCATCTTGACGCCCAATAGGTATGATATACCAACCATGGGCAGTAAGAATGCGAGATAAGGCTTGTCCCACAAGCCCCGTTCTACCGCCAAAAATGAGAGCGCGTTTTTCCATGGTTCCTCCAATATATGCTTCACTTATATAACCCTCAGCATCTTGGGTCAATACTTATCTCTGACTTGAGCACAAAACATCTTTTTTTCCATTTAAAATTCAGTGATCTAAAACAAAAACATACTACTTTGACAATATGTAGATTATGATACCTTGCAAAATTCATGCAGTACGCGTACTTTCAAGGAATGAAAACAGGTATATTACTGGCGGCCTATGGGTCGAGCAATCCTCAAGCAGAGCACACCTTACGCGCCTTTGACAAATGCGTTCGAGAGCGTTTTGCGCCTTTGCCCGTGCGCTGGGCCTTTACCTCTTTACTCATTCGTGAGCGCCTAGCGAAAGCAAGAGTAAAGCGAGATTCTGTGCGCAAAGCATTAGAAAAAATGCGCTTTGAAAAATTTACCCATGTGGCGGTGCAACCCTTACAAACCATTCCTGGCTCAGAGCATGAAGCCATTTTAGACGATGTGCGCGAGCTTAACCACATATATAAAGACTTTACCGTACGCGTGGGGGCGCCCCTTTTGCACACTGATACGGATGTAGCCAATACCGCTAAAGCCATTATACAGCATCTGCCCCCTGAACGAACACCCCAAGAAGCCGTGGTGCTTATGGGGCATGGCGCCAAGCATCACGCCGTACAACGCTATGCCGACCTTGCAGAGGCCGTCTACAAAATAGACCCGCAAGTACATGTGGGCACCATGAATGGAGCCGTACTTTTAGAACATATTATCCCGCGCTTACCCACTACGCACAAAGTATGGCTCATGCCCCTGCTTTCTGTCATCGGACAACACGCTCTTAAAGATATGGCAGGCAAGCAAAAATCCTCTTGGCGCAAACACATTGAAGCAGCTGGATTTCCCTGCGAGCCTGTGCTACATGGTCTAGCAGAATACGAAGCTTTTATGGAAATTTGGTTGGCTCATTTACAAGAAATTCTACCTACACTTAAATGACGGAGCATCCATGCGCACATGTCTACTGGCCTTTCTCTGCCTTGTTAGCCTTACAAGTTTTGCACTAGCCGAAGAAGCAAATATCTTTAACCCCCACCTTAACGACACCCTACCCTCCAAAGCATTGCAAGGGGAAAATGCTCAAATGGCGCAATCTCTCGGAGCAAAATCTTCAAGTTTACAATCAGAAATACACTATAGAAAATTTTGGCGCCAAGAGGTTTATCCCATTGTCTTTGGCAAGCCCACCGCCCCCAACGAAATACTTGTCTTTATAGACTATGCCCTACCTCAAAGCCAAAACCTTTGGGAACAAGTGCTCTTAGCCACCAAGCGCATAAACCCAGAGCAAACCAAGATTGTCGTCTTTGCCAAAAATTCCGAGCCCTATGGCACCGAACTCATGGGCGGAGGCATCTGGGTAGCCTATGCCCAGCCCGCTGCCGCTCTTGATTACTTTTCCTACACCCTACAACGCTGGAATGCCGTAAAGCATCACCTCAGCGCCCAAGGTAAAGCACGCCCCTTTGTGCACGAATACGACGCTACCACTGGCTCTGAGCTTCCCATTCTCTACGCCTACCTAGAGCACATTCAACACCTTGTGCCCTCAGAACACCACTTTTCCATAGTAAAATACGCCTTCGATGCCGGCAACATCAATATGTTTCAAGCCATGCAAGCTGCACACGCCTACGATGTGCAAAGCTTCCCCGCCATTGTAGTGAACGGAAAAGCCTTGCAAAGCGCCACTGCCCAAAGAATTATTGAAGCATTACAGTAAATGTAGTTTTTATATTTTAATTTTTTGTGGGGGG
>CAYJND010000115.1:0-6145 GCA_964371565.1 uncultured Desulfovibrionaceae bacterium | reverse complement strand
TGTCCCCTATCTCTACACTCTTATACAAAGCCCGTGCCAAAGGTACATTTTCGCGGATGGGCACGCGGTGTTCTCGTGCCACTTCTTTGATTTTTTCGGCTATATGGTCAGCCCCTTTGGCCAGTACCACCGGGGCAGGGGCTTGTTGCACATTGTAACATATGGCCACGGCAATGTGGGTAGGGTTGGTAATAATAACGTCGGCCTTGGGTACATCTGCCATCATGCGCTTTTGTAGCACTTGCATCATTTTTTGTCTTTGCTTGGCTTTAATTTCCGGGTCACCGTCGGCTTGCTTGCGCTCGTCTTTTACTTCGCTTTTGGTCATTTTAAGACCTTCAAAATATTGAAAACGGCTTTGCCAAATGTCAAAGGCAGCAATACAACACATGGGTATAAGTGTATAATATACCAGAGTAAATCCTGTATCTAGCATGTAGCGCATAACGCCTGCGGCGTCTTCGTGAAACATGGGTAAAAAGTTTTCAAACTCTTGCATAATAATAATGGTGGGTATGCAGGCAATAACCGCGGCAAAGAGTAGGCTTTTGAGCAAACGAAAAATAGTTTGCGGTGAAATAAGCATGTTTTTGAGTGATTTAAAAATATTAAAGCGTTCCCACTTGGGCTCAAAAACTTGTGTTGACCACAAAGATCCCACTTGTAAGCGCATGCATAACCACGATAAAAAACCTAAAAACAGTAAAACGGGTAACATGATTTTGGCTATATAAAAAGAAATCCAAATAAAAAGGCTATATACAGTTTCTGGGGTAGGTTCAAATTCCATAAATCGAGTTAAAAAGTGACGGTATAAATCTGTCACCTCTTTGCCCATGCTTTCTATCCAAAAATTCAAAGCAATAAGGCCAGCGATAAGGCTCATGACCTTACTGGCTTCTTGAGACTTAGGCACATTACCCTTATCGCGGCTTTTGTTTATCTGCTTTTGGGTAGCATCTTCGGTTCTGCTAGGATCTTCTTGTTTTCCAAACATAGCTACCTCTATTTGCCTAAGGGGCTGGCAATTTGCAAAATATTCACAAGCATATCATCCATGACCGTCAGGTAATTAGCCATAAATTCTGCCATTATGACCAGCATCATTCCAAGAAAGAAAAAGCCAGAGCCAATTTTAATGGGAAAGCCTATGTCCATAATATTAATTTGCGGTGAGGCGCGGCTCACAAGAGCCAGTGCTAATTCGATGAGAAAAAGAGATACCATGATGGGGGCGGCAATTTTTATGGCTATAATAAAAAGCTGTGCTGAAAGGGCAAGCACTTCATTTAAGAGCAGCTCACTTATGACAAGACCCCCTGCAGGAATGAGCTTGAAAGTAAGTGCAAAGGCTTGAATCATATATAAATGCCCGTCTAATGCCAAAAAGGTAAGGGTGGCTACCATCCATAAAAAAAAGGCTGTAATACCTGTTTGATTGCCGGTAAGAGGGTCTGCAAAGCTGATCATGGTAAAGCCCATTTGAAAGCCAAAAAGCTCGCCCCCGGCTTGAATGCCCATAAATATAAAATTTATGCACATGCCAAGCAATAGACCCAAGATGATTTCGTTAAGAAAAATAAGCACCATGTCAAGAGGATGACTAGGTAATGCTGTGCCAGGTAAGGAAAGCTGAGGCCAAATGCCCAAGGTAATGACTATGGTAACGGCGGCTTTTACCTGCATGGGAACCCTTTCTGAAGAGAAAATAGGCAACATAAACATGACAATACTCACACGCATGATGGTGAGTATAAAGCTTAAGATAGCGTCTACGGGCAGGTTAAAGATATTCATGGGCTGTAGTATGCAAAAAGTATGCAAAGATAGGCAAACATGTGTGTAGAATGCGCATGTTTTACAGGGTAATAGGCAAAATAAAGCACTCTTGAGCTTAGTATAAAAGTAACGTAGATTGTAAGGGCTAATTATTTTTTGGAGGATACATGAGCTTATTACAAATAGAAGCAGAGTTATTACAAAATATAACCCTGTTAGGAAAAAGGTTAGTAGAAAAAAATTGGCTGTGCGCCACGGCGGAGTCGTGCACAGGGGGCTTGCTTGGCGCTGCCATGACAGCAGTGCCAGGGGCTTCGGCATGGTTTTCTGGCGGTATTATGGCCTATGCCAATGCGGTAAAGGTGGCGCAATTGCAGGTGCCGGCTGTAGAGCTTATGCAGCATGGGGCTGTGAGTGAGGCATGTGTCAAAGCCATGGCACAAGGATTGTGTGAAAAATTTTGTGTAGATGTGGGCGTGAGTATTTCAGGCATTGCCGGTCCAGATGGGGGCAGCGAAGAAAAGCCTGTGGGCACCGTGTGGCTGGGCTATTGTGTGGATGGCGCAGTGAGCGCACAGCATGTGCTTTTGCAGGGCAGTCGTGAAGAAGTGCGTGCTGGGGCTGTGGCCATGGCGGTGCGGGGATTGTTAGAGCGAGTGTAGTGAAATAAAGCCCACCACTGCCACAGCGAGAAAGTATAAAAACTCTCGCCATGACAATGATGTGATTTTATTTTTATTTTATATGGCTAAAAATATACGCATTAAAAGATTGTATTATTTTAAGAGCTCTTTTAAGCGCAGTACATTGGCTTCAATTTGGGCAATAATGCCTAAAAAAGTGGTGTCGTCTTGTTCGCTTGGATCATCCAGTCCCCAATTTTCTGAATAGGGGGCATTTAAATAGGGGCATTGCACATTACAACCCATAAAAATCACCACATCCGGAGCTGGTATGTCATCAATAACTTTATTAAATTGCGTGGCTTCCATGTCAATTTGATATTCTTGCTTTATGAGACGCACCGCATCGGCATTGATATGATCTTTAATTTCTGTGCCGGCAGAATAGCTTTCAAAAACATCCGCTGCCAAGGCTTTGCCAAGGGCTTCAGCCATTTGACTGCGGCACGAGTTGTGATTGCAAACAAAGGCTACTTTGGGTTTTCCCGTGCAATTAAGTGCGGGTTTTGCTTGAATGGTCATATATATTCCTTATAGTTGAAATGCGAGATGAAACATATAAAAGCCTATGCCCATGATGGCAAGGGCTAAAATTTTCGTAAGCATAGCGCTTAGACGAGCGTATTTATTATCGGTAGAAAGCTTTTGCACAAGACCTACCGACGTGCCCGCTATGACAGCTAAAATGCCGTGGCCTATGGAATAGAGCAAAAAGAGTAAAACCCCAAAGGCCAAATTGCCTTGTCCTGCCACCACAGCAATGAGGGCAATGAGCACAGGGGTAGAACAAGGTGAGGAGAAAATACCCCCTAAAATACCTGCCATAAAAGCGCCGGCATAGCCCTTTTTAGTGTTTTTACTTAATAAATGGCTAGATGGAATAAAGGTGTATAATCCTAGCATTTGCAGGGTCATAAGCATCATAAGAATGCCTAAAATAATATACCACCAGGGGGAAACGGTGCCAATAAGCTCGCCCGCTAGAGAGGCCATAACACCAAAGATTGTAAAGGTAAGGGCGCTACCCAAAGCAAAGGTTACAGATAACCAAAAAGAGCGGGAAAAAAGGCCGCTGGATTGACTGTCCTCGCCATGTACCGTGCTACCGCCCACATAGCCCACAATAAGTGGTACCGAGGACAAAGAGCAGGGTGTAAAAGAAGTCAATACTCCGGCTACAAAGGCCACCAAGGGCGCTAGCCAAGTGCTTTGCGATAAAAGCTGTGCCAAAGACTGTAGTAAAGCATCCATTACTTGCTTCCTACTTGGGTAGCAGCTTCCATATCTTGTAAAATACGGCGCATTTGATCCTCAGTTAAGCCCCCTTGATGCACGGTGAAAACATGTTCTTTGGTTTCCTTGGTGCTATACATGCTTAAAGGGATATCTTTTACATTTTTAGGCACATAGGGTGTGCCGTCTGCTAGGATAAATATTTGGGTGGGGATAACCTGCACAGGATATCCTTCGGCACCTTGAGGGTTTTTCCATACATCCACAAATTTAATAATGGCTTTATTTTGCATTTGTGCGTTCAGTGTGCGTAAAACAGGTGCCATTTCTTTGCAAGGTATGCAAGAGTCTGCGCCAAAGTCTATAATTATTGGGAGGTTATGTTTTTTGAGAGCTTCTAAGTCGATGCTGGAGGCCTGTAAGGCAAAATCAGCATGGGCAAGCGTAGCTTGTGCTCCACTTTGCAAGGTACCTTGCAGAGCAGGAGCTTGGGTAGGTACTTCTTGACCTTTATGTAAATACCAAAGGGTGCAAATGCCAAGCAGCATGCATAGGGGTACGAGAAATTTAGCAGGTTTTTTTGACATATTTACTCCTTATGTCATATCAAAAAATATTGATGTATTTAAATAAAAAAACACCATGGTCATGGTGCGACGTGTTTAATATAGGGGGAACACGCCTAGCCAGTACATCGCTGTTGTGCGGTGCAAGCTTTTACTGGTGCGCCATGCTCTGTACGGGGGGCTGGGCAGGTAATGCTTTGCAAAAGCTCTATGGCCTGTGTGCGTCCCTGTGCGCTAATTTGATAATGTGTCCATTTGCCCACATTCCAGCATTCTACCAATTGCGATTCACACAAAATTTTCATGTGATAGGATAGGGCAGATTGGGCAATATTCAGCTCTTGGGATAAAACACAAGCGCATTTTTCACCCGTGCGTAAAAGCTCTATGATGGCAATGCGCTTGGGGTCACACAAGGCTTTAAAGACCTTGGCCTTTTTTTCATGAATGGCATACATGCACGCTTTTTATAGCTCAAATCAAAAAAAATCAATGTGAAAAAAGTTAACAAAATTTTTGTGTGCAGAAAATGTTTTGAAACGTTATTTTTGCCCCTGTAGCAAAATAAAAAGTAAAGCATCAGCCAGTTGCAAAAGTTCTTTATGGGCGCCGCCGCTGTGCATAACGGTGCCAAAGAGCATTTCTTGCTGTTTTTTTAATAAATTTCTGTTGATGGCATGGGGCATGGGTACGCTTAACGTGGTGGCAAGGCGCTCAGCGAGTAAATAGCCCTCAACTCCCAGTAAAAAAGGCGGGAGCAATTTAGAAAATACGTTTTTATGCTCTTGCCAAAAGCTTAGAGCTTCTGGGCTTGGGGGCAAGCTCAAAATGGTGCACAAAGTTGTGTATAAATTGTTAAGGGCGCCTCCAGGAATGCCCGTACGCCAGCCACATAACCAAGGTTTGCGCTGAAAGAGTAGATGATGCTCTTTACCAAGGGTAAGCAATTTTTTTACCCCATCACGGGCGGCAAATAAAAGGGCCGTTTCTGCGGTAAGTTCCCAGTGCTGCGGCAATTTATCTAAATGCCATTCAGGCGAAATATTTTGCTGTGGCTGTACTTGTCCAAGCTCTTGTAGCAATTTTGCCAGCCACGCGTTGGCCTCAGGCGAATTGGGCGTTTCTAAATGCGAATAAGAAAGCACATAGCGTCCTTTTCCGTAATTTCCTGCAATAACACAAGGTTGATCTTGCAAAAAATCCACGCGCATATTCACGCCGTATACATCTTGCCACTGGTCAAAGGTGGCAGGTGGCAAAGAGCTAATATCTATATCGGCAAAAGAAAAATCCTGCCCCGGCTTATGATACTTTGCCAGCACATGCACGGCGCCGTCTTTATGTTCTGTACGCTCAGTCTCGGGCGCAAAACGCCCTGGCCACCAAATGGGCAAAGAAAGACTAGGCATATGAGGGCTTAAACTATGCTCTGTGACTTTACAAAGCATATGCCCAGAGACTAAATGCTGCATCCTATCGCTATAGGTGGCGCGCCCCCAAGGGCATAAATTAAGGCCATGGTCATGGCTTAAACCAAAGCCGGCTCCACCACAAAAACCTAAATAATTACCGCCATCAGCCACAAATTGGCGAATAGCCTCGCAGCCTGCATCTCCAAGGGCTTGATATTTAAGGCTTGCTGTGCCGCCGGGCACAAGTAATAATGCTGGCTTGCCAGAAAGGGCGCCGTGGGTTATTTCATTGCAGGAAACAACACTATGGGGCACGCCCATACCTTGAAGTGTGTGCAGGACCATGAGTCCCCATATATATGACGTGTCCCAAAGAACAAAAATAGAGCGGTGCATGGCAAAGCCTCCTGTGAGGCCTAGTATGTCACCTTTTGCGGAGAAATCAAGATGTCTGAAAACGCCTTACCTAAGG
>CAYJND010000114.1:0-6294 GCA_964371565.1 uncultured Desulfovibrionaceae bacterium | reverse complement strand
CTTGCTGTCAAGAAAACAGTGCTTATATAATGATTATGTACCCCTTTGCGATACAGGGGAAAATGCCTTTTACTGTTAAATTTGATGCGTACTTTTACTCGTACAAAACTACAATATCTAAAACAATATTTTATCCACTAACCAAAGGAGCTCGCATGGCAACAATCACTTGGCTAGGACATTCCGCTTTTATGTTTGAAGAAGACGACCTGCGTATACTTATAGACCCATTTTTAGATGGCTGCCCCACCTCTAGCGTAGCCTCCACAGAACTCCCCCCCATTGACGTTGTACTTGTTACCCATGACCATGCCGACCATGTAGGCCAGGCTGTAGAAATATGTAAGGCTCACAATGCCAAATTGGGCGCCGTGGTAGAAACTGCCGTGCGCCTCACCGATGCCGGCGTGCCTGCCTCTCAAGTGCTTAATGGTATAGGCTTCAATTTTGGCGGCTCAGTCGAATATAAAGGTGCAAGCTTTTTGCTCATCCCGGCCTATCACACCTCGGGCACCGGCATGCCCGCAGGATTTATCATTAAAATGCCAAGCGGAAAAACCATTTATCATGCTGGTGACACCGGTCTTTTTTCTGACATGGAGCTGTGGGCAAGACTTTACCCCATAGATATAGCCTGTCTACCCATTGGCGGCGTATTTACCATGGATGCACGCCAAGCTGCTCATGCTTGTACCCTCTTGCATATTGATAAGGTTATCCCCATGCATTATGGAACCTTCCCCGCATTGGATACCAGCGCAGAAAAATTTGAAAAAGAGCTTAGCCGCTATGCCCCTAATTGCCATTGCATAGCCTTGGCGCCAGGGCAAAGCACACAGGTGTAACAGCCTGATCAAAAATCTATTATAATTAAACCGTTCCAAATACAAAAGCTCCTCAGCATATGCCGAGGAGCTTTTCTTTTCAGGGGTGTACTGTCTTTCTTTGTGAGGAGATCAAAGCATTGGTACACGACAAGCAGATAAACAAGCCCAGTTCTGTTTAACGCTTGTGGAAATATAATGTATCTAGTCCATTTGCGTCTTGAGCCATTGCTTAATGCCACAAGTGGGGGCAAAAATTCCTTTTAAATTAGCATTTTCTTCATAGAATTCTTCGCGTAGTTCTACTGGCAAAGGCATGGTAAAAATATCTTCTGCATTTTCAGAGTTTCGGCGTACCAAGCGCAGTAAAGGCTCATCACCCCAAGTATCCACTACAAAATAGGTAGAAAAGTCGTCCTTAGAGCGTACAGGGGGGTATTCTGCATTCCAATCATTATTGCCCCACTCTAAATACATGGTCACGGCATGCTCGGGGGTCAAATTCCAATCTATATCATAACGTATTTCTTGTAAGCTACTCATGGCTTCCTCCTTGACTGTGACTTAATAGTAATCATTCCTTTTAAGAATTGCAAGTCTTTTAGCGTAAAAAAATTTCTTTATTTCACTTTTTTTCTTACGGCTTCAATAACCTACTAAAACCCTATGTTTAACTCATAAAAAAAGGGAGAAGTTACCCTCTCCCTTAAAACATAAGTCGTATTTTTAACTAGTCAACATATTCTTCAACTTTAGCCTTATTGCCGCGCATAATAAAGGCAGCAAGACACACTAAAGCAAGGGCAATACCTATCATATTAGAGGTATCATAACTCATGCCAAAGCCCATATTCTTTTCTGCTAAGATATAAGCTCCACACACAGCAGTCATGAATGTGGCAGGCAAAGAGGCAATCCAGTGGAAGCGACCATTACGGTACAAATACGCAGCACCGGCCCACAAGGCCATGGAAGAAAGTGTTTGGTTAGCAAAACCGAAGTAGCGCCAAATAATATTAAAGTCTACTTGCGAAAGCACAGCGCCAAGAGCAAAGAGAGGCACAGCAATAAGCAAGCGCTTACCGGCTTCACTTTGTGGCAAGCTAAATACTTCTGCAATGGTTAAGCGAGTAGCACGGAAAGCCGTATCACCAGACGTAATAGGTAATACAATAACGCCTAACATGGCAAATACGCCGCCCACGCTACCCATAAGGGTATAGGCTGCATCGCTTACCACCTTACCAGGACCGCCAGCACCAAGGGCTTCGCCAAGGGCAGCAGGATCTTGGTAAAAAGTCATACCCACGGTGGCCCATACTAAGGCAATGGCGCCCTCAGCAATCATACTGCCGTAAAACACGGGTTTGCCGAGTTTTTCATTGGGTAAGCAACGTGCCATAAGGGGCGATTGCGTTGAGTGGAAACCACTAATAGCACCACAAGCAATGGTAATAAAAATAAGAGGCCAAAGAGGTAAGCCCTTAGGATGCTGATTCGTCCATTCTAAAGCAGGATAGAACGTATAGTCATCGGCAATAAGCATAGTAATCATGCCCACCGACATAACCATAAGCACGGCACCAAAAAGGGGATATAAATTACCAATAATTTTATCAATAGGCAAAATAGTTGCCAAGAAGTAGTAAGCAAAAATGATAATAAGCCAAGTGTTAAAGCTCATCCATTCCGGAGTCATAATGCTCAAAAGCTTAGCAGGGGCAGAAACGAATACCACACCTACGAGTAAAAGTAATACCACAGAGAACACGCGCATCAGCTGCTTTGCGCTGTTACCCAAGGTGTAACCCACGATATTAGGCATGTTACTGCCACCATAACGCATAGAAAGCATACCAGAAAGATAGTCATGCACAGCGCCGGCAAAGATAGCACCTACAACAATCCACACCAAAGCAGCAGGACCATATAATGCACCCAAGATGGGGCCAAAAATGGGGCCAACACCGGCAATATTCAAAAGCTGAATAAGCCAAATTCTAGCAGGCTTCATTTCTACATAGTCTACGCCGTCAGCTTTGGCTTTAGCAGGGGTTACCCTGTTTGGATCAGAGCCAAAAACTTTATCCACAATAGAACCATACACAATATAGCCCACAATAAGTGCTGCTATGGCCGCAAAAAAATACATAATATTCGACATAAAACCTCCATCTTATTGCAATGGCCTAGCGCCATTGCACACCTAACATAATAAGCTACTAAGCCCCTAGCGTATTTACCTTAGTTGGTCAAGTAAAAATAGACATTTAGGTAACTCTTTATGGCACTAATTCTACAATTATGGGTATTTTTGATTTAGCACCACAAACTCTCAATTATGTATAGACAAAATCTAGAAAATACTTCACACTATTTGCGTAACTTACGCTATACATATCTTAGAATTCTACTTATTAGAGGATATATATGACAGATTTTAGACACTCAGACATGCAATCTTTGCCAAAGCCAGCCAAAGGACGCGGGGGCGCTGTAAAGCTTGGCATGTATACTTTAGCTGCCCTACTCATCACCTCTGCTAGCCTTTACTGGCTCTCTCGCGATGAAGAAGACAAAAAAAACATCACTAGCAGCGTGAAAGAAAATGTAGAGATTGTCATTAAAGATACACCTCTTCAAGAGGTCGTGGGTTCTTATCTAGATGACACGTCACCTCCGCCTACCTCCATTACTAGACCCCAAACTGCCCCTGGCACTTTAGCGGGGCAAAATGTTCAAGCAAAAATGTCTGCACCGCCAAGCACTACGGCGCAGACTCAAGACCCCAAAAGCGACAATGCATCGCTAGATGCAAACCAAAACGCTGATCTCAATACCGGACTTAATGCCGGTCAAAATACAACGCAAGAAAACTCCTCCCTTTCTGCCTCTTTGGCTTCTTTAGAATCATCTTCCCAAGCGCCAGCTCCCGCGCCCTCTACCCCCCTTGTCCCCACGGTTAAGCAAGATAGTAAGATCCCTTTAACTTTCGTGGACGACATGGCCTCATGGCTGGTAAGTCGCTATAAGCCTAAAAGTGGCATTAGTCGTAATCTCTCCACAGCCAACCTGCGCTATGGGCAGAAAATGCACAGTTTACCTCAAGAGTCTAGTAATGTGCAAAGCTCTCGTGCAGCTTTATTACGCTATGCTTTTAATAGCACAATGATGACAGCTCTTTACAATCTCTACGCAGACCACTTTGTGCAAAGCATGGCTGCTGCTGCGCAAAACAAAGTACAAAACTCGTCCAAAACTATTTTGCAAGGCTATGCCGCGGACTTCAACACCCTTGGCTCTGTTTTGCAAAGCTTAGGCTCCATGGACGATTTTACCTTACGTATGCAAGCCATAGAAAAAAGCGTTAGCGAAACCTTGAACATTCATAACAAACTTACTGAGGCTATTTTTGCCTTTGACAGCGCCGTGGAAGAAAAAAAGAGCGATGTAGCTGAGACTTTACAATTACGTATTGATAGCCTCAACGCGCAATATCAACGCTCCTTGCATAATAGAACTTTAGCCACAGAATCGCTTATGGCTGCTGTGCGCCAAAAAAACCCAGCCGCCCTAAGTATGGATGGTGACAGTATTCTCTTTTTAGCTCAGTGGTTAGAAAGACGCATAGACCAAGGGCAAAGTAGCTCTGCAGTACAAAAAAGCGCCCATACAGCCGGCACCTTATTACAAGATTTAGCCGGCAAATTACAAAAAGCTCCGGGCACATCGTAAAGTATCAAAAATGCCTTATCTTGGCAAAAATTATGAGGATTCTATGAAATACATTTTACAAATTTGCATGCTCTGTGCAGCGCTTATTTACAATATGCCTGCCCACGCGGGCTCAAGCCCTGTACAAACCCTTAAAGATATTCAACAAGCCTTAGACAGTGGCGATCAAGCTTTTTTTGATGCTTCGGTAAATATGGAAAGCCTTGTGGGGCAATGTGTGGATATTTTTATTGAAGACGCCCATAAAGCCGATCAAAAAACATTAAATCCTGTACTGGCGCTTATGCTCTCTACAGTTACGCAAAATGAAAGCGCACGCAAAACCTTACGCGACACTTTAGTGGGTGAAGCTTCGGCCTTTGTGCGCTATGGTGTACGCTCAGGGGCTTTTAGCGGTAAAGAAATTGCCACCGAGAAACCCGGGGGTTTGCTCTCTACTCTTTTTGCCAATGCATCCATGGGGCGTAAAGAAATTTTACACATTGGTCAGCCCGTGGAAGAAAGCGGCGCTGTGTGGGTACCCTTTACCTTAAAAGATCATGGCAATGGGCATTCCTACCCTGTAGAAGCTTGGCTTCGCCAAGAAAATGGTAGCTGGCGCGTCATCGGACTGCGTAATGTGCGCACCCTAGTACGCATCATTGGCGGTGAAAATGCCACCAATACACAACAAGTTTAGCCCCTCTTTATAAGGAGTTTTCATGCGTCTCATTTCTTTTATACCCCAAAATACCCAAGATCTACGTTGGGGGATTTGGCAAGCTGACAATACTATTATTGATGTATGTAAAGTGGATTCAAGCTTACCCGCCACCTTGCGCCTTGCAGTGGATCAAGGGCAAGATATCTTTCCGCGCCTTGAAAAAGCCCTACACAATGCCGCGCCAGAAGCCATAGTGCCTTTTGCGCAGTGCATCTTGCAAGCTCCTTATACTAATCCACCACGCAATATTTTATGCACAGGCATCAACTATGTAGCGCATTTAGAAGAATTCGCCCGCCCAGACGCTGAAAAGAATATCCCCGAATTTCCCTTTTTATTCACCAAGCCTTGCACTGCCATAGCCCATCCAAACACAGCCCTTGACGTGCACGCACGCGTTACAGATAAATATGACTACGAGGTAGAGCTGGCTGTTGTCATAGGCAAGAAAGGTAAAAACATTCCTGAAGAGCAAGCCTTAGAGCATGTTTTTGGTTATTCCATTATTAATGATCTTTCAGCACGCGACCTACAAAGACGCACCACCCAGTGGTATGCCGGCAAATCATTAGATGAGTCTGCCCCCTTTGGCCCCTGTATTGTGGATGCAAAAACCCTTAGCAACCCGCAAATATTAAAGCTTGAGAGCCGCATCAACGGTGAAGTGCGTCAAAGCTCGCACACCTCTTTAATGATTTTTTCGGTGGCAAGGCTTATACACTTACTCTCCCAAGACACCACTCTTTTACCTGGTGATATCATCGCCACAGGCACCCCCGCCGGCGTAGGCATGAGCTTTACCCCCTCTAAATACCTCAAGAGCGGCGACCTTATGGAATTAGAAATAGAAAATATTGGCATTTTGCGCAACACTTTAGCGTAAAAATTATATTTAATTTAAGCTACTTACAAAAACACCCCCTTTGACGCGAAAAAAAGTTCACAAAAATTTCATTTTTCCGTTGACAATGGGTGGCAGTTCTTATAGAACATCTTTCGCGGGCAGTTAGCTCAGCTGGTAGAGCGCCGCCC
>CAYJND010000113.1:0-6387 GCA_964371565.1 uncultured Desulfovibrionaceae bacterium | reverse complement strand
CCTTTCCTTTCGTAACTCTTTTTCGCTTTCGCTCAAAAGGATTTACTTCAGGGCTACGGCGTACACGGTACGCCTACGCGGCACTGCTAGACTTGCTAGCTCCGCACGGTGAATGGGGCTGGGGTACCTATAAGTTAATTTAGTTTTATCTTCTGTAGCTTCAAAAATTTATCATGGCATGCACTTGTTAGCTCCGTATGAAGATTTGATGTGTTGAAAATATATCACTGTTATGCAAGAACTTTTAGGCACTGCTGAAATAGAAAGATCCTCTTCAAAAATCTTTCTATCCCCTACCTCTCCCCCTTGTGCGTTAGCACTGTAAGGGGGATGTCATGACGCGAAACGCAGTGAAGCGGAAAGACAGGGGGATACCTTCGAGGCGTCGCGTTTTTGTCTCCGCTTACAGGGTGCAAAGATAGAGTTACCGCAATTTGTAGGCAACAAAAACGCGACTGGTTGGTTTTTGGGGGATGTATTTAAATTTTCAGATTTTAGGCGCTGGCAAAGAAGCGGTCTTTTTTCGAAGGCAGAGCGTATATGAATACGTGCGTTCGGAAAAAGACCGATGATGCCGCCAGCGCCTAAAAGATAAATTTTGCATACAGAGCGCAAAAGTCATCCAAGAACACTAACCTGTAAGCACATCATCGAAAAGACCGATGATGCCGCCAGCATTAAAAAGATAAATTTTGCATACAGGGCGCAAAAGGCATACCCCTCCGACGGCTTCGCCGCCACCTCCTAAAAAAGTAAATTTTCATACAAGATGCAAAATCATAAAATAAAAATACCTACCTAATCCACATCTAAAGTCACATCACTATCATAACAATTTAAAGCAATACCCAGCGGCGTAATAAGCAAAGGATTATACGGCTTAATAACATTCTTACCCGTTTCTTTAGCCACTATCTGCTCCATACCTGTTAAACAACACGTACCACCCACAAGATAAATATCTTCCACATCAAAACCTTCGATATGATTTTTCACAATAAAAGCCATCTTCTCGATGACAGGCTTCACCACTGGCAATATTTCTTTATGCTTACTAAAATCGCGCTTCAGCTTTTCTGCTTCCGCCACAGGAATACCGGCATTGCCCGAAATAACTAAGGATACATGCGTGCCCCCTGTGGGTTCATCAGCCGTATGAATAACCTTGCCATCTTTAAAAATAGAAAGCCCCGTGGTGCCACCACCAATATCCACAATGGCGCCATTACTAATTTGCAACACAGCATTGGCCGCTGTGGGTTCATCAAGAGTACCGGTTACCTCTAAACCTGCAGCTTCCACCACATAACGATGGGTAGTGCACGTGCGCGCACTGGTTCCGGGCGGCACTGCAATGGCGGCATTTTTTAATTTAAGATTAAGCTTAGCCTCCACCTCAGCCACTAAACGCCGCACCACATCCACAGCGCCGGCATAATCTACTACCAAGCCATCGCGCACCACATGAGCAAATTCCATGGCACAAGCTAAGGGCTTTTTTTGCCCATCTAGCACCACTAAAACCACAAAGGCCGTGCCTAAATCTACCCCTACAAAAAGTCTATCCTTAGGATCTTCGGGTTGGCGCGGGGTTTCTATGGTTTTTTCTACATCACGTAATAAAGCTTTGATAAAATCTGCTGACATGGTCTATCCTTATGGTAAAATATATCCCTCTTTGTATACAGACTAAGACCAAAAAGCAATGCACAAAAAAAGCGAGAGAAGTTGCCATTTTTGGCAATCTCCCCTCGCTTTAAGGTCTAGTTTTTTATTTGCGTTTTAGTAAACTGTTAATCGGCTCTGTGTACCACCTTTACAAAATCGGCACTCATACTAGCAGCATTTTTTAATATTTCTTGAGCTTTAATGCTATGAGTTTGTACCACATGCTCTTGCAACAAGGCTTCTAAAGCGGCAACATCTTCGCTTTGCATGGCTTCTACAACTACCCCCACAGGGTTAAGACGCAAGGCAATATCTTCGGCCTTGCCCTGCACGTACACCACACCGCCGGTCATACCCGCGGCAAAGTTATGCCCAACACCGCCCAATACAACCACAGTACCGCCGGTCATATATTCGCAAGCGTGCTCGCCAACACCTTCAACTACAGCCTTGGCGCCGCTATTACGCACAGCAAAGCGTTCACCTGCGCGACCGGCAATGAAGACTTTACCCTTGGTGGCACCGTATAAGGCCACGTTACCAATAATAGACTGCCCTTCATGAACGGGGCTAATATCTTGCGGGGTCACCACTATATGCCCGCCACATAAGCCCTTGCCCACATAGTCATTGGCACTGCCTATGAGGCTGATTTTTAAGCCTGTAGGTGCAAAAGCGCCGAGGCTTTGCCCGGCTGTTCCGGCGCAATCAAGGGTAATGAAATCTTCGGGCACTTCGGCATAGCGCAAGGCAAGCAAACCAGCCACATCGGTGCCAATGGCTCTATCGGTATTGCCCACTTCTTGACTATAAACCAGCGGTTTATTGTTCTCCAATGCGCTTTGAGCCTGTAGATAAAGAGCATCTTCCCAAGCTGCTATTTCAATGGGGCGTGCGGGACGTGTATGCACATCACCGCGCTGAGCATAGGGTAGATTTTGGAATAATGCCGACATATCAACCTTTTTAGCTTTATCTGGCAAAAGATTGGTATTCATTTCAAAAAGATCACCGTGACCAATGAGCTCATCTACCGAAGTCATACCAAGCTTTGCCAAGTAAGCACGGGTTTCTGTGGCTAAGAAAGTAAGATAGCTTTCAATATGCTCTGGCTTACCGCCAAATTTACCGCGCAATTTATCATCTTGGGTACACACGCCCACAGGGCACATGCCTTTAAAGCATTGACGGCACAATACGCAGCCCATAGCAACGAGGAGCGAAGTACCAAAAGCCACATAGTCGGCGCCCAGCATAAAGGCCGTGACAATATCTTTGGCAGATTGAATTTGCCCATCGCATTGCAAGCTTACTTTATGGCGCATGGCGTTGACTATAAGGGCTTGATGCACTTCGGCAAGGCCAATTTCCCAAGGTAAACCTACGTGATAAATAGAAGACAGCGGTGCAGCGCCTGTGCCGCCATCATGACCAGAAATACAAATACTATCAGCGCCGGCTTTTACCACGCCCACAGCCACAGTACCAATGCCGGCTTGTGCCACCAATTTTACTGATACTTTTAAGCCTTTTTTCAATTTTTTAATATCAAAAATAAGCTGCGCCAAATCTTCGATGGAATAAATATCGTGATGCGGCGGCGGCGAAATAAGCGATACGCCGGGGGTAGTGTGGCGTACTTTAGCAATATACGGTGTCACCTTATGGGCAGGCAGCTGACCGCCTTCACCAGGTTTAGCCCCTTGGGCAATTTTAATTTGCACTTCATCGCCAGCGGCTAAATATTCTGCCGTAACGCCAAAGCGCCCTGAAGCAATTTGACGCACCCGCGAGCATAAATCGCGTTTTGCACCGCGCGATAAAGAACGTTGCACCTCTTCACCGCCCTCGCCGCAATTGGATTGCAAGCCTAAATTATTAAAGGCCTCTGCAATGCATTCGTGAGATTCTTGACTCAGCGCGCCTAAGGACATGGGTGCAGCCAAAAAGCGACGACGAATGGATTCTACCGATTCAACCTCGGCAATATCCCTCGCCTCTGTGGGCTTAAACTGCCATACAGAGCGCAAAGTAATATCTTCTTCTTGCTTAGCCAATTGCTTGGTATACAACTCGAAGAAATTATAATTATTTTCCACCACAGATGCGCGCAAAATGGAGCAAATTTCTTTAGACCACAAATGTTTTTCACTTTTAGAAGTTTCATGCGTATTGATGACATAAGACAAAAAACGATGGTGATTTTCGTTGTAAATATCTTCCAAACCAATGCCACCAATGCGCGACAAAGTGCCGGTAAAATATTTATTCATCACATCAGCATCAAGGCCAATGCATTCAAAAGATTTTGAACCAATGAAAGAAGCTAATGTGGAAACCCCAAGGCGAGCAAAAACTTTAAGCAAGCCTTTTTCTAAAGCGGCGCCGTAGCGGTAAATAGCCGTAGGCAGGTCAAAGTCTGCTTTAATTTTCTTTTTCTGGGTATAATTTTCCAGCGAGGCATAGGCCGCATAGGGATAAATGGCATTGGCACCATAAGAAAGCAAAAGTGCCATATGCATAACTTCATAAGCCTGACCACTTTCTACAACTATATCACAAAGGTGGCGTAATTTTTTACGAATAAGCTCTTGATGCACCCCCGCCACAGCCAGCAATACAGGCACGGGCATGGTGTCTTTGGTCAGCCCCTTATCAGAAATAATCAGCACTCTAGCCCCTTCGTACACGGCCTTTTGCGCCGCTAGCGAAATGCTTTCAAGGGTGGTGGTAAAGCCTGTATAGCCCGCATGCAAGGGCATATTAATATTAATGGTTTGCGTCTTTACTGCAGTACTTTGGCGCATAAATTCCATCGTATCGCCAAAGATGAAGGGATTTTCTAAAGAAAAATACGGCGCTTGATCTTGCGGGGCTTGGAACAAATTGGCCTTGCCCCCCAAATTTGTGCACAAAGACATGGAAAACTTTTCGCGAATGGGGTCAATGGAAGGATTGGTCACCTGCGCAAAGAGCTGCTTAAAGTAATTAAACAAAGACTGTGGCTTAGAGCTAAGCACAGCTAAAGGCTCATCTAAGCCCATGGCACCCACAGGTTCTTCTTTGCTATTGACCATGGCGCTAAGCATGGCCTCTGGCCCCTTTTCACCAAAGCCGAACAGCTCAAAATATTGCCCATTGTCCAGCGCAGCCTCAGCTTTTTCGCTTTGCTGCACCGATAACTCTAAGCGCTTACCTTGCAAAATAGTAGCATAGTCCACCTGAGAAAAAAGTTTGTCTTTAATTTCAGCATCGTGCACCACTCTACCCTCGGCAAAGTCTACCAAGAGCAAAGTACGCGGCGGCAATTGCCCATGAGTAGCATAGGCATTTTGCGGTAAATCTAACACGCCGGCCTCGGACGATACAATAATAATATTATCCTTAGTAATAGAATACCGGCAAGGACGCAGGCCATTACGGTCAAGGCTCGCGCCCACCTTGCTATGTCCATCGGTAAAGACCATGGTGGTGGGGCCATCCCAAGGCTCCATTATGGGCTCATGATAGGCATAAAAAGCCTTTTTTTGCCCATGACCTTGGGGCAAATCTACGCTTGGCTCTGGAATAAGCGTGGTCATGGCATGGGTTACATCATAACCGCCTTGCACCAATAGCTCAAAAACATTGTCAAAGGCGCCAGAGTCGCTGGTACTTGGGTGAATACAAGGCAATACATCTTGCAAGCTCTCGCCAAGCACTGCGCTTTGCAAAGCCGATTCACGCAAGGCCATGTGAGTTTTATTGCCGCGAATGGTATTGATTTCGCCATTATGGGCAATATGTCTGAAAGGCTGGGTCATATGCCACGATGGTTTTGTATTGGTGCTAAAACGCTCGTGGAAAATTGCAAAAGGTACCTTAAAACCCGCATCTTGCAAGTCGGGATAAAATTTGCCCAAATTCTTACCGGGCATAATACCCTTATACACAATGCTATGCGAAGAAAGGCTAGAAATATGAAATGCGCTCAGCTCTATATTTTGCTTTTTCAAAACCTTAATGGCGTCAAATTCTATTTGCTTACGCAGCACATACAAGCGCTGTTCTAAATTTTCTTTTGTAATACTAGCAGCTTGTGCTACAAAAAGAATTTGCTTAAATTCTGGCATGGTGGCAAGCACTTTGCGCGATACAATATTAATATCGGTGGGCACTTCACGCTGCGCCGCTAGCGAAAAGCCATACTTTTGCGCCGCATTTTGCACGCATTCCATAAGGCTTTCATGTAAAAAGCTATCGTAGGGTAAAAAGAAATTACCAAGACCCCAAAGGATATTTGTATCTTTAATAGCAGGAAAAACCTCTTCAAAAAACTCTTTAGGAATGGGCACGAGCAAACCAGAGCCGTCCGACATTTTTTTATCATCTTCTTGCCCGCCCCTATGCGTCAATCGTGACATAGCTTTTAACGCATATTCCACCATACGATGCTCTGGTGTATTGGCAATATTACCCACAAAACCTACGCCGCAAGCGTCATGTTCCTGCAAAGGATTATAAAGAGTACTTTTCTGCATACTTACCTCAAAATGTAATACTATAATCTTCTAGGGCATATAAGGGCACAAAAGGGACGCGCCATGCCTTTACGCCTCCCCTGTTGGTATTTTTCTTTTCGATTTTTTTATCTTGCTTTTATTGTTTTTCGTTTTTTATGTGGGGGAAGAAAAAACCTTTTTAGTAAAAAGGTTCTTTTCCTCCCCCACACCCCCTCCT
>CAYJND010000112.1:0-6396 GCA_964371565.1 uncultured Desulfovibrionaceae bacterium | reverse complement strand
TCATATGTCCTATAACAAGTGCAGCCATGAGAAACTCCTTAATTAAGTTGTTGACATGAAAGGATATAAAAACAAAAAACCAAATCCAAGCAGTAATACCCCTTTAGGGCTTTCTGACTTTGTTATCTTTAGCACAAAGTCTGTCAAAAGCCAAGTCCTAAGACTCAAATTTGAGAATATTTACTTCTCAATTCTAAAAAAACATAATTTTTTCTGGAGGTCAACAATAATGACAAACAATTTCACCTACATCGCGTCAGAAAAAAAACTTTTTTTTCTATGCATTTTAAGCTACTCTATTGGAAAGATTATGCAGGACTTTTAGCATTTTATGAAGGAGCCTTACCGTGCCAAAAATCAGCTCACGTTATCCCATTGAAGGTTTAGACCTTGACGCTGTATACAATCGTAATGAAGTGACAGTGCGTCGTGAATTAAAAAAAATATTAGAAACCACAGAATTAGACTTAAATTCTAAAGAAATTTCTGATGTTTATGCTCTTACACTTAATGACTTTCCACCGCATTATGTGCACTCTGGCACCATAGTGCTCTTTCCTAAGGTGCATCGTGACGAGGTCGTGCAGCAAATCAAAAGAAATATCATTTTTGTGCAATCGCGCCCCAAAGATTAAAAAACACGTTCCCATAACTATATAAAGGTAAGCTCTTACAAGCTTACCTTTTTTTTATACAAGAGAATGAACAGGGGGATTTTCTAGACTTTTTCTAAACATAATGCTACACACAGCCCATGAAAACTCTTTATACCGTACAATTACACCGTGCTGACCTTATGGAATTAGAAGGCCACTTAGCCGATGCCTTGCGCTCTTTTTTACCATTTACTTCGCATAGCCTGTATTTCCCCACGGCACAAGATACCCCGCACAGTCCAGAATGGGTTTCACGCGAACGCACCCTACTTCTCCCCCTTTGGCACAAAGAAAAGCCTTTAGGTATATTTATGGCGCGCGGCGTAGATGGACGAACTGTAAAGCGTTTACTCCCCTCTTTAGAAGCTCTTGCAACTTTCTGCATGGAGCATTTATTATGTGTTAAGCAAAGCCGCATTGACGAACTCACCGGCCTTGCGCGTATGCCACGCCTGCTTGAACGCATGGAACATCACGCATCCACAGTTAATGCCTATTTAAACGGTGGGGGTATGGATAATGAACAAGAAATCCCCTTACATAAAGCGTGCATGGCACTTATGGTGTTGCGCTGCCCAGCATTAGACTCTCTTGCCTCTGAATTTGGCTATACTTTTGCGCAAAAAGCTTTAGCAGACTGGGCAAAAGCCTTACTGCAAGGTTTACCTCAAGAAGTGCTCGCTGCCCGTAGCGGTGAAAATGAGTGCACTTTGCTTTTGCCCACTGCCACGCGCTCTTCCTGTAGTAAATTTGCCGAAGAAATTATGGCTCGCGTAGACGCCCTTACCCTTACACATGCTCCCAGCAAAAGAAAAATACGTCTGCATTCAGTGGCTGGTTTTTCTCTTTACCCGCAAGATATGGAAAGCGCTCGCCTCTCCCTTGGCATGGCAGAGCAAATTCATTATCTTTTACAAAAAGCACGTCATGGGGCGCAAATGGCCTATGAACGCAGTCGTTATTTGCCAAAAGAAGAGAAAAACAATATTCAAAGCCGCTATATGGCCTATGCCAGAGTCTTAGCCCACGCAGGCATTGTGCAAGAAATCCTTCCCTTAGGGCAAATCATTGCCAATATAGGCCGTCAATCCGGCGCCAAAGAGGGACAGCATTTCTCGGTATGGGGACAAAAAAATGGTACGTGGCAGCGCAAAGCTCATGTGGTGCTTATGGAAGTGCGCGCTACCCATGCCATGGCAGAAGTTTTACACACCATAGACCCAGCATGGCCTTTGGAAAAAGGGGATAATTTGCGCCTAACAGAGCAAAAAATAACTACATCCCCTCCGCAAGATATGTTAGAAAGAGCACCAGAAACACAAAGCGAAGATGTTTTACTCTCCCACGGGGATTTTTTGCGCATGCTGCATGATCATTATGAAGAGCAAAGTAGCTTTTCACTTGCCCTTGTGCGCCTTTGTATGGATGATACCAAGGATGCTTTAGATCAACATAAAGATGATCAAGAATATATTCAGCGTATTTTGCAATGGCATAGCCCAGCCCACACCCTCACCGCAGAGCAAACCGTACCCTTTACAGGACAAGGACAAAAAGCCTCTCTTTTACCGACGCTTACGGGGCGCTACGGCGAAACAAGTCTTATTTTTTACTATCCCACTCAAAACACTGCTGCCTTAGAAGAATTTTACAAAAACCTTTGCCAGCAAGCGCAAGAAGAAGGCTTAGCTTTAGCCGTAGGCTTAGCCACCTACCCTTGTCTTCAAGCCCATAAAGGAGACATGCTAGAGCATTGCCACAAAGCTTTAGAGCTTGCCCTACTCTTGCCAGAGCCCAAAGTGGGCAGTATGGGATCCCTAGCTTTTAACATTAGCGCCGATCAAAAATATAGCCGAGGTGATGTTTTTGGCGCTGTAGAAGAGTATAAATTGGCTATTTTAGCAGATGCTGGCAATGCTATGGCTTGGAATTCTTTAGGTGTATGCATGGCAGCTCTTACTCGCTTTAGCGAGGCGCGCAGTCACTTTAAAGAAGCCATTAAGCTTTGGAAAAAAGCCGCAAAGCAAAGTGTTCCCCCTGCATGGTACCCTCTTAATGCCCAAAGCGAGCTCGCCTCTACCTTATATAATTTAGGCACTGTGTGCCAAAGCCTTGGCGAAGCGCGTATAGCCACCAAGCATTTTAAAGAATGCATAGAGGAAGACAAAGCTCACTATTTTGCTCATATACGCTTAGGGCAACTCGCAGAACAAGCAGGCAAATGGACACAAGCCAGACAATACTACACGCAAGGCATTAGTATTGAAGAAGGTACGCGTCAAAAAAATGGTCGCAAAAGCTTTGAAAAAAATTCACAAGATGGCGCAAAATCAAGCAATACAGGTACAGCATATAGACATTTAGCCAGAGTAGCATTGGCGCAAGAAAAGCAAGCCGAAGCACGCGAGCTTTTACACGAATGCCTTTTGCATAATCCGCAAGATGCCGTAGCCTTATGCATGTTGGCCACCATTTATTTACAAAGCGGTGAAGATCCATCCATGGCAGAAATGTTAGCGCGCAAAAGCGCAGGATTACGCCCTGAATACCAAGCCGCTTGGCGTGTATTAGCACAAAGCTTACGCGCCTTGGGACGTGTAGATGATGCTCTAAACGCTGAGGACAAAGCCATAAACCTTTAATAATAGCGTATACTTTCTACTTTTAAACCTAACTTTTATATACACCTAATATGCTTTTACTATAAAAACACAGCCCCTAAATTTTACTATAAGTTTAGGGGCTTTTCTTATGGTGTAGTAAAGTTTGGTTGATTATAGGCAAGGTGAATGCTATAAGGCTGTTCTGCAAAGGCAATAATACTTTATTTATAAAATAAAATAGGTACGCTGTGCGCATATACAAAAATATTTTTAAGGCCTTACTAGCCTGTACCTTTAGCTTTGGGGCTTTGTTTTCTCCCCTCAGCGCTAAAGCACAAGAAGAAATACCCGCTGCCCCATCAAGCCCAGAAATTCGTGGCGAGCTATGGACGGGTTCCTTATACTCTTCTAAGTACCGCGCAGGGGTGTGCATAGACACTGATGGCAAGACACACGGTGTGCTTATTTTAACCCTGAAAGATGGCAAAGAGGATGTCTATCACTTTCACGGCACCAAAGATATACACGGAATACTGCGCTTAAAGCATAGCTCCGGTCACAAATTTAAGGGACATTTTGCAAGTGCCACCTCCATTGAAGGAAAGGTCACCACGAAAAATGGCTTCACTGTAAAACTCAAAGGCCATAGAGCGCAAAATATCTTGCTTAATGGCCCATCTTGCCGCCCTTTTTAAGGAAAAAAAATGATTATTTGGATTTTAGCCGCTACACTTCAATGTCTCATTCTTTACGCTTTTTGGCGCGGTGCACGTGCTGTGGTTTTGCAAAAAGTACCCAGCAATGCCCCTGCCCCCATGCCAGAAAGCCCCCCTACTGTGGCCATGATTATCCCCGCCGCTGGTAGCAGCCCTCTTATGCCTAAAGCTTTAACCAGCCTTTTAGAGCAAGACTATGCCCCTCTTATACCTGTTATGGTTGTGGCACATACACAAGACCCAGCTCATGCTCTGGCCTTAGAGTTGCAACAAAAATACCCTTTACTAGAAGTTGTGGTAGCAGGCACAGCGCAACACTGCGGGCAAAAAAATCATAATACCCTTAAAGCTTTAGAACATATTAATAACAGAGCAGATATTTACCTTTTTTGTGATAGCACCCATACAGCACAGCCAAATTTTGTACGCGAATTGGCAGGGCCCATCATTACCAATGAGGCCGGATTTACCACGGGATATCATGAGGTTGTAGCCAAGGATACACAAAGCGTTAGCCTAGCATACGAAATTTCTGTTTTACTTATGCGTTTTTTACAAGCGGCGTCTTTTTTCACCCAGCCTTGGGGCGGTGCCATGGCCATGGCTAGAACAGTTTTTGAAAAGTATCAGCTGGCAGACCTTTGGAAAAACAATGTGGTAGACGATTGCTCTCTTGGGGCTTTTTTACTCAAAAAACGTCTGCATGTGCAATTGTGTCCCCATGCAATTTTACAAACCCCTTGCGCCAATCACGCCTTAGCCGTGTGGCAAGCTTGGATGCAAAGACAAGTATTATTTTTAAAATTTTGCGTCTTTTCCCAATGGTTACTTTTAGGATTTTTCGCTTGTCTTATGACCATACCTGTGCTTATTTCTTACCTGTGTCTTTTGGCTGGCATGAGTGATACCTTACCTATCACTGCTGGCTGGGCTGTCTTTTTTGCCGCAGTGCATCTATTTGCTCTTAGCGCCATCATTCTTGGTTGGCGCGAGTGTAGTCCAAGAAAAGTGTCTACATGGCCTTGGCTTAAAGCATTTTATTTAAGCTCATTTATGTTTTTTAAGGTGTTTTTACTAACCCTTAGAGCATGGCATATTGACTGGCATGGCATTCGTTATTATGTAACTAAAGGTGGCAAAGTTCGCCGTATGGAAAAATATAAATAAGGCTTTTTATGATTTCACGCGCAGATCTAATACGTGTCAGTGTACGCCAAGTCATACGTCAACGTGGCTTTGGGGTTATCTTCTCCATAGCTCTTGGTATTACAGCTTTTATTGCCCTTGCCGTATTAGGACAAGAGATTCGCTATAATATTGGGCAAGATATGGTACTCATGGGCGGCGTAAATATTGTTCAGGTAAGTATGGATGACAGTTCTTATATAGGGCAGCCCCAGAGAGAATTTTATTCCGACACCATAAATGATTTACGAAAAATCTCCGGCGTTGCCACCGTTAGTGCTACCTTACGCAACGTGGAAGGCTTTACCTTTCGTCAAGCAGACACCACCATAAGCACCGTTTTTTATGGTGTAGATCAGTATTATTGGGATACCTACGCTGCAAATATTGTGGCAGGTAGGCTCTTAAACGGCGCTGACATCGAAAAGCACAGCCGCGTTTGCGTGCTTGGCTGGGAGCTAGCCACGCAAATGTTTGGTTCACCTCAAGCCGCTCTTGGTAAAATGCTCAATCTGCGCAATGACCTCTTTGAGGTGGTAGGCGTGGTAGGTGGCATTATGATAGGCACCAAAATTCGCAATGGTTTTTTGCCTTATACCACCATGAAAGATAGACAATGGGGGCAAGGTAAGGTGAGCCACTTGCACTTTCGTGCCATAGGCTGGGAAGATGTAAATGCCATTGTTGAAAAGATACCCGCCATTATCAACAAACACCAAGATGCACCGCATATACTTATTCGTACCCGCGACGAACAATTAACACGCATACAAAATACATTTATGTTTGTAGAAGCCTTGCTATGGCTTGGCATTGCAGCCTCGCTCATGCTGGGCGGTTTTGGTATTTGGTATGGCACCTTTGCTGCTGTGCGAGCTCGTACACGAGAAGTGGGGCTCAAAAAAGCCATGGGCGGTTCAGACAAAGATATTTTGGCGCAATTTCTTGCCGAGGCTTTATGTAAGTCTGTGGCGGGGGGGATTGTAGGCATTTTACTGGGAACACTTTCTTGTGAACTTGGAAGCTATTTATTAGATAGCTCCATTTCTTATAGTTTATTGCTACTTAGCAGTATAGGCAGCATTATCTTTTCTGCTGTCATTGGCGTAGGCGGCGGCCTTTACCCTGCCTTACAAGCCAGCCGTATGGACGTTGTGACCGCATTACGCTTTGAGTAGGTCTATTATGACACCTGTTATTGACGCACAAAATTTATATAAATGTTACCCTGGTTTT
>CAYJND010000111.1:3306-6398 GCA_964371565.1 uncultured Desulfovibrionaceae bacterium | reverse complement strand
CGCCTTCGGGGGTAATGGTGATATTATCCCCAGCCGTGAGCGTGCCCTGTTTGCCAGCTAAGGCTTGATTTGTTATCTCGCGCTCTTGGGTCAAGGTTTGCGCTGTGGTATTAGCTAGCTCGTCAAGGCTTGCTTGGTCAGCTTTAGGTTGTAAACCTTCTTCAAGCTCTTCATGTGTTACAAACACCGCATGACCAGCACTGGGGTTTTCTACATTAAGTTTTTCTATGTAGGCCAGCGTGTAGTAAGGTGGTAAGTTCTGTCCATGGGAGTGAGGCTGGCTCCCTCCAACGGTGCCGGTACTACCACTAACTCTAGGCGATAAAACTTGCCACCCTCCACCAGCTGTAGCTAAAGGGTCAATACCTTCTACACTGTGTGAATGTCTGGGTATCTGGTTTATTGTTAACGTCCAATCTTTTGTAGTTTCACTACCGCCCTCAACCTTTTGATTCTGCCCTGTACCACCAAGAATAAACTTGCCACGACTAGGTTCGTGTAGCTTCCAAGTCATATCTGGTTCAGTGCTACCCGTGGGGATGGGGTATAAATTATCCGGCCCGCCAAAAGAACCCGTAAAAGCCACCACCATACCGGGGATGAATGCCGTACGCGCAAGGTCTGCCATGGAGGAAATAATAGCAGATCCCTCTTCATGTACGCGAATCATTTGCGCATCTCCCTCATCTGTTACACGGGCGACAGCTTCTTCACCGGCGACATATCCAGCTTCAGCAGCAGATTTTGCCGCGTCGTCAGCACTTTTTTGCGCGACGCTAGCTGAGGCGGCAGAAGCTGCGGCGCTAGCCAAAGAATTAGCTTCACTTTGGGCAGCCTCGGCGGCAGAAGCAGTGGAAGCTGCGGTATTGTCACGTAATTCTTGTATAAGAGTTTCTGGGCTATAAATGCTAGAAGCATCTAGCTTTAAGCTGCGAGACACAGCTTCTTTAAGTTGCTGACGTTCAGCGGTAGCCTTATCTAGCGCATCTTCAATGACGGCAGGGTCAAAGCGTGTGCCATTAATAAGGTCAACTCCCTGCAAAAAGGGCATATTGCGCAAAATAGCTAATTTATACCCCGTGGGCAGTGGGGCGCCTTGGTGCATGTATGAAATGGTGCCACCAATTTCTGTTAGATGCACTGTCCATGTATACACGTTATGGCTTATGCCTTGCGGGTCGGTAATTTCCACCACCAGCTGACTTTTATCCCAGACTTTAAATGTAAATGGAAAGTCAGTGGCAGAGCTATTGCCCTCAAATACAGCTTTAGAAATATCACTAGCTAGCATAGCACCCCCTTGCCATAAGCCATGAATCAGGTTTTTGAGAAATATGCCCTTCATTGCTGTCGGCCTGTATGGCAGAGGGCAAGGCAGCGCGGTAAAGATTTTCTAATTCTTCCATGCGTCCGGCATTGTTTTTTAATAAAGCCATGGCAATCATGGCGGCGAGTTTGCGTGCAAGCAGTAAAATAAAGCAATCGTCAAAAAGGCTGGCATCTTCTATATTAGCCGTATACGCCAGCACTGCTTGTGTTGTATGACAGAGCAATACTTGACTTTTACTTTGCCCATCGTATACTAAGATAAAAGATTGTTCTGCCCCTGCGCAGGTATCTTGCCCCCAATGCCTCCATGGTTCGCCAAGAGGAAATATTTTTAATGCCTGCAAAAGATCTTCGGGCAGGGCGTAAGCGTGGCTATATTGATTTTCATAGCCAATGGGCATGGCAACTTCTGCCAGCACAGCTCTACGCTGGGCAAAATTCCACGGAAAATCCCGTAAGGCTGCGCGTCTGGCGCTGTTCCAATAAAGCTGACACTGCACAGCTTCTAGGGTTTTTTCTTCTTCGCTGGCTATGGTGCGTGTGCCAATGAAGCCCAGCGCCATATTCCAAATGGTTATTTTTGTGCTCATGGCCTATCCTTTTCTTTAAAGGGGGAGGTTGCCTCCCCCAAATGACACTATGTAGATTTTATCCTACCATTTGTGCTTCTTCATAGGGTTCATCTTCATAGCCGCTGATGGCGCAAAATAATTTACCTGCGGTGGCTGTGCCTGTAACGGCAATTTTAAGACGTAGCCAAGGCTGCTCTACAGAGCGTGGCAAAAAGCGCCAGCCCGTGCGTTTACCCACCACAAAATCTGCAGCGCTGAGAGTCATTTGCCCGCCGGTTACATCGGTAAAGGTGCCTGTTTGGCTATCTGCTTGTTGTAATGTCAGGGTAACAGCGGTGGCGCCGGCTAAATTTTCAGTAAAGCGCGTGGTAATGAGCACAGGTTCTACCTTGCCGGGGCATTGTAAAGAAGTAAGGGCGATGGGCGCTCCAGTGGTAGCGCTCACAGCGCCCTCAAAAAGAATAAGATGGCTATCAATAATCATAAAACCTCCTTTAGATGGCGCTTTCGGCGGAAGAGATGGCATCGCATTGGCGTAAAGGGCGTCCAAAAATAAGTGGCATACCGTCAGATTTAAAGGCTTCGCCATAGACAAGATGCACATTGCCCGCATCGGTAGCTTGCAATTCAATGGCAGCCATAAGGTCTTCGTTGGCATACCAAATGGCCTTTTGGCGTAAAACTTCGGGCATTTTGTTTTTGGCGCTGATGAAAAGCTGTTGTAAATCTACAAAGCCCGTTTGTCCCTTACGTTTGGTCAGGGAAGCTACAGGAATATTGGCAATACGCACACAGGCACGCCAATCTCGCAATGCCAGCCCAAGGCTCCACTGATAGCGATTTACAATGGCTTCATAGTGGCGCCCTTCGTTGTCTTCCACCGTTTGAATGCCTAAGTCTTTATGTTCAAAGCCCCCTGTGCTTTCTTTGGGGTAAATGCCATGAATGGAACGCTCACCCCAAGAAATAAGCCAAGCTGAGGTGCATTCTTCGCCGCTGCCACCAGCGTCTAAAACATTGGGGGCATCCTTGGCAGGATAGCGCAAGGCAAGGCCTTTGAATTCATCGGGATTAATGTCAGAGTTGCCATAAAAGAGCGTGCGTGCGGCTTTTTGGCGCATGGCTTCGGCAAAGGCCACCGATTCACCATCAATAAATTTAGATGCATTGCCGCCGTAAAGACGTGACTCT
>CAYJND010000111.1:0-3296 GCA_964371565.1 uncultured Desulfovibrionaceae bacterium | reverse complement strand
CATGCGTGATTCCATCATAGAGCAAGGTTCTTTAACCTGCGTCCATTGGCTTTTGCTATAGGGGGTGCCTTGATATAGGCGGCGCCAATACACTTCTGGCAGCCCCGTGCGAATGCGTGTTAAATGCCCGTCGGATTGATTGGACTCCATAAATTGCACATCGTCCAAAATATCATTGGTCTCATTCATAAGCTCAATGATGGCGCCGGCATTGTCATTGGTGTAAAAATCGCGCAATTCGGCTAAGGTAGCCACAAGTCCTAAATGTTTTTTACTCATGCAAAATCTCCTTATTTATTATATTTACCGTATAAACGCTCATGGCGTGGCTGCGCTGAGGGAGCCACATTGCCAAAGTGCACAGCATCTTCGGCGTGCGCCTTACCAATGGCGGCTAAAAATCGTATCACTTTGGGATGATTGGCATAGCCTGTCTCTTGTAAAATTTCTAAGAGTTCACCACTAGGGTCAAAGCGCCCTAGTGCCGCCTTGGCATGAGCCAGAGTGCTTTGCATGAAGGATCCGCCAATTTCTCTATCTTGGCGCACTTCTTCTGCCCACGAGGCCACTTGGTTGGCATAGGCCGTGCGATGCGCATCTTCATTGCGATAGGAAATCTCTAAGAGCTTTTGCGCGCTGGTATTATCTAGCCCAAGCTCGCGAGCTTGCTCTTCAAAAAGAGCTTGTTGGGCTTCGTTTAAGGTCATGCCGGGGGGGATGACCAATTCGTAGCAGGTATTCACGCTTTGCCCTTGATGCGCTGGCTGCCCCTGTTGACTTTGTTGCCCGTATGGGTCTTGTTGCGAAAGCAAAGACTGCGCATTAAAAAGGGAAGTCGCGGGATTTTTAAAGGTATTCTTACCTTGTGTAGGTGTTTTTTTACGCGGATAAGCCATGTTTTTCCTCCTCATAAGCCATTATAAGTTGCAAAATACTGTGGGCGCTTTGACCAGCTCCAAGCCAGCGTAAGAAAGCGCGTCCCTCTCGGCGAGCCATAAGCTCACGCACTGCTAGGCGCATATCTTTATCAAAGGCGCGTCTGCTTTCTTCACCGTGCTCAGACTTTGCCTGCACAGCTTGAAAGATATTTTCCTGCATAAAGCCTCCTTTTAGGGAGAGGTGTTTTCTTTAGGGCTTGGGCTTTGCTTGTTTGCGGTATGACTTTGCCCCATGTGCCCCGTATGATTGGCTTGCGTTAAAAGTGCCGTCACAAGATTTCTGTCCTCCAAAGAAATTTTGCTTAAATCTTGCACAATTTTGGCAATACCTTGTAAAGAATCTAAACTTTGTTTTTGCGCCTCTTGCTGTGCCTCTTGTTGCGCAAGACTTTGCTGCGCTTCTTGGCGGGCTTGGCGTAATTTGTTTCTTTCTTCGGTGGAATGTAAAAGTGCCGGCGCCACGCCTAAGTATTCGGCATATTCTTCTACGGCTTTGTCTGCATCTAAGATATCTGCCACCTCTGGTTTGAGGGGCGTAAGCGATTGTACAAAGTGTACAAGTCTATCCACCGCTGAGGTGCTGACCATTTTTTGCGCTTGTGCCAGCAGGCTGACAAATTCCACTTTAAGTTTATGCCCTTGCAACTCTTTGGGCATGGGCGGCACAAGATCATGGCGAAGCATAAGCTGAAAGGTGCGCTCTATGAGCGGAATAAATAGCTCGCCATGTAAACGCTCTAGCGCAGGGCCTAAGAGAATAAGCTTTTCCTCTTCGCGTGCGGCCACTTCTTTGGCCGTAATATTATTCCCTTTTCCGTCTAGTAAGAGGCGAAATAAATCATTATAGAGGCCTTGCTGAATTTGCTTTTGCACATCTTGCATGGCTAAACGCGCCGCTTGAATGTCAGGGCGTACATCCAAAATGGGCTTTGCTGCTTGCGGGCTTTGCCCTGGCCCTACTTCCACATAGTTCACCCCGCCAGGGGTAAGGTCTAAGCCTACAGCCTTTACGCTGGAGCCACCGCCGTGGGGGGATCCACCGACTTATGAATGGCTTTGAGCATGGTAATGCCCATTTGCTGTAACATGCGACAATCTGGCAATACGTCCATGGCGGGGGAGCGCCCATACACCTCATTACCTGCCACGTGCCAGCGCACGCCAAAGCCGGGAAATTCCATAAAACCCGATTGAGATAGCAAATGCCCACGCCCCCAAGATTGACGCCCGCTTTGTGATCCCCCTCCTTGCCCCTCTAGCCAATATTCTGAGGCAAAGGGCATATGTTTGGCGCTGGCCTTATGTTCGAGTCTGTCTTTACGCGGATAAATGGCATGCACCACCGTATGCCCTGTGTGTAGATGGCGTTTTTCTTGGTGCAAGTGCGCTGGTAAATGATCACGCCCAAAGCGCTGTATCAATTGGCGCGTGCTCATTTGGAAGCGGCGAAAAACCACGTCCACTATTTGCTTTTCGTTCACATCAAGGCAGTACTCTCCGGCGCTAAAGGGCACAAAGCGAAAGCCGTGTTCAAAATCTGCTAGCTCTAACATAAAGGCGGTGCCAAAGGTGCCAAGTTCGCCGTATAAAGTGTGTACGGCATGGTAAAAGTTAGAATTATTAAAAAGCTTTGCCATGCGTTTTGTTACATCTGCCAGCCATTCTTTCACAGGGCTGTGATGGGCTAAATCGCTATCTTCAAGGCTTAGTTGAAACCAAGGCCGTGCAGGGCTGGTCATGCCGCCTTGCAGTCCTGCTGCCAAGGTGCGCATGGCTAAAATGCCAGTGGCATCCACAAGTTTATCATTAAGTAAGGGCATCTTGCGCCATCCATGAGCGTGTTTACCCCCATGGCTATAACGAGTTGGCAAAAAATGATCTGCCAAATCTTGCCAAGCTGGCTCATAGCTTTGTCTGGCATCTAGCAAAGCGTGAAAGCGCTGCTCAAGCCAAAGAGCATGATTATGTTCCTCTGCCATAAAATACCTATTTTCCTAAGTATTGATTGCTACCTGCAGATGTGCTGCCCTCTTGCAAAATTGAGGTAAGCACAGAACCCTGAATGCCTACAGCTTTAGCTGCTTTATCTTTTTGTGCTTCGCGAGCGGCTGTGGCGGCTTCGGTAACAGGTTTGGACACCTCTGGTTTTTCTGGCGTATAGGTGGGCGCCGTAGGCGCGCTATAGCCTCCTCCTCCAAATCCCATAAGACCTCCTTGGTAAAGGTTTTGTTGTGTGTTGCCCGTGAATGTCACGCGCAAGTGCACCATGCCAAAAAATGATTCTGGCGTAAGGGGGAAGGATTTCAGTAGTAGAGGGGGGAGGGGGGTGAGAGCGCATTACTTTTGGCTTGGAGGTAT
>CAYJND010000110.1:0-6494 GCA_964371565.1 uncultured Desulfovibrionaceae bacterium | reverse complement strand
GCGGCATGGGTGGCATGGGCGGCATGGGCGGTATGTACTAGTCCTTACGCTTATATTAGCTATATTATGGGGGCAGAGCCTTTGGGCTTTGTCCCCTTTTTTAATGTATGTAAGCATTTGACAAAAAACTTAATTCGTGTATATTTAATGAGTTAGTGTAGTATTTATATTTTTTAATTCATGTACCCTCGCATATTTAGAGAAAGGTATGAAAAATACATCGGCTGTGCAAAGAGTTGATTTGCAAGTAACTGTTTTGGTAGCTTTTCTATTGATTATTGCTGCTACAGTGGTTTTCTTTTTTGCCTATACATTAAGTTATAGACAAATGTTGCAAACTCTTGAAGATAGAGTGAGCTCTTTAGCTCTTTATGTAGACAAGGAACTGCCATCTTCTCTTTTTACTCAAATTACCACATCTGAAGATATGAGTAGTCAAGAGTACAAAGATGCTAAACTTTTTCTCTCTCGAGTACGAGAAATTTCATCTGCTAAATATCTTTATACCGCTGCCAGAAATAAAGATGGTCAGCTCATTTACCATATTGATGGCTTACCCCGTGATGACAAAGATTTTAGAAAGCCAGGCGATCTTATAGAAAAAGATTTTCAAGCTGATTTAAATTTAGCTCTAGATGGGCATATTGTTATGCCTGGTGACATTAAAAATACAGAATGGGGCGATGTTTTTGTGGCCTATTACCCTGTGCACAGTAAAGAGCATAATACTATTATTGGTGCCATTGGGGTAGAATTTCCTGCCACAAGAGAGTACGAGGCTTTTTCTCAAATTCGCTTTTTAACTCCCTTTGTTATTTTTATGACATGTCTTGTGGGGAGTATTCTCTCTCATTTTCTTTTCAGACGTATTTCTAATCCGCATTTTAAAGATTTATCTAATACAGACTCGCTGACGGGTTTAAAAAGTCGTAACTCCTATGATCTTGATATAAGCAATCTTATTCAATCAAAAAAGGTGAAAAAATTTGCTTTAGTTTTAGCAGATTTAAATGGTTTAAAATCTATCAATGATCAACAAGGCCATGCTGTTGGTGATATGTATATTCAGCAATTTGCTAAAGTAATTATGAAATTTGATAGTAAATATCATGTGAGTTATAGAATTGGCGGCGATGAATTTGCATCTTTCTTTTTCAATCCTACAGAGCAAGAGCTTGAAGAATTTATGCAAAATATTAAAAAAGCATTAAAAAATAGCTTAGAAATAAAGAGTACTTTTTCTGGTGTATCCATGGGCTATGCTCTTGCAGATGAACTTACTCAAGAGAGCTGGAAGCAAGTTCAAGCTGAAGCGGACGTGGCTTTATATGAAGATAAAAAAGCTTTTTACGCTACGCATAGCAAATTTGATAATCGCCGATAGTTTTTATTGGCTTAAAAAACAACGTACCTTATGGCCGTCCTTGCATACTATGAAGGGCGGCTCTTCTTTTGTGCAGCGTTCTTGAGCTTTTGCACAACGTGGATGGAAACGACAACCTGAGGGCAGGGCCTGTAAAGGCGGTACTGAACCCTCAATGGTGGGAAGGCGTGCAATATTCATGGCATGCTTAGAGGGTGATGCGTGGAGTAAACCTTGCGTATACGGATGTTTAGGACTTTGTAAAATATCTTGCACTGTGCCGTATTCTACCATATGTCCAGCATACATAACGCCCACCTTATGAGCCATTTGTGCCACCACACCAAGGTCATGGGTAATAAGCAAAATACCGCGTTGTTCTTCTTGGGCAAGCTTTTGTAAAAGTTGCAGAATTTGCCATTGAATGGTGACATCAAGGGCTGTGGTGGGTTCATCGGCCAAAAGGAGAGCAGGGGCACAGGCTAAAGCCATGGCAATGACAATACGCTGACGCATGCCGCCGCTTAGTTGATGCGGATAATCATAAAAACGATTTTCCGGGGAAGGAATGCCTACTTGGCGAAATATGTCAATGATATGTGCTTTTGCCCTTTGTGGTGATGTATTAGAGTGTAAAAGTACATGCTCTGTGCATTGTTCTCCAACTCGCAATACTGGGTTTAAAGCAGTCATAGGCTCTTGAAATATCATGCTTATGTTTTTTCCGCGTTGAGCGCGCATGTGTTTTTCTGAAAGAGCTAAAAGATCATTTGATTGCAAAAGCACTTGCCCGCTTGAAGATGTGTTTTCTGGAGTAAGGCGTAAAATAGCTTTAGCTGTAAGACTTTTACCGCAACCAGATTCCCCCACAAGGCAGAAAATTTCCCCTGCCTTAATGGTGAAATTCATATCTGAAACGGCGTCAAAGCTTCCTTTTTCTGTATGAAATGTGACGCAAAGGTCACGTACATCTAAAATATGGGGTTCTTGCATACTATTTTTCCCAGAATTTTTTTTCATTCTTCTTGGAAGGCTTAATGACTTTTTTCTTTTTTTCTTCTCGCGGTGCCTGTTTTTTATCTCGTCCATAAGCATCATCTTGATATCTATCTTGATACCTGTCTTGATCTCTGTTGTTATACTTGTCTTGGTACTTGTCTTGATGGTGGTAATCAGGCTTTTTATGCGGAGAATACGGCCTGCGCTCTGTATTTTCCCTGCCATAATTATCAGAGTATCTTGGGGGGTAGTCAGGAAGTTTTTCTTCATGGCGCACAATAAAAGCGCCGGACTTTTTATCTACAGTACTGTCATCGCGAGGGGGAATAATGCGCACCAGAGCGCCAGAGGGCAGATGTTCAGCCCTGTCTAAGAGTGTGAGACCTTGGGGGGCACAAGCATAGCGCGCATAGCCTTGCAAGCCGGGCACGCGAAATGGTGCGGAAATAATACGCGCTTCACGCTCTGAAAGAGCATGGGGCTCATCTTGTTCTTTTTGTTGTAAAAGCAAGAAGGAAAGACTTAAAGCCTCTTTGCGTAAATGTGACTCTGCAGAAAGATTTGTTAACCAGCGCGGCGCACCTTGGGTATCAAAGGTAAAGTGACACCACGTGCGTGTATCGTCCAAGGGGCATTCATGCCCATGAGAGCAAGGCGCCGCAGGGTGCAAGGCGTATTGCTGCGCCATTTCACGTAAAGAAACAATGGTTTTACCGCCAAGACGGGTGCCGGGTTCTACAAAAAGCAGGCGCGTATCGGGGGCTTGTATGCTGTGTAAAAGTTTTTCCAGCATATCCTCGAGGCGGTCTTCACTGCTTTGATCCTGACGACCTTTAAGTTCATTACATACATTGGCGGCGGTGATAAGCCAAGGAATACCTTCAGTTTTATATATTTCTGTGCCACTGCCTTCTATGGGACAGCGCTTTGTCACAATACGCCAAGGGCTATCTTTGCCGGCAAGGGCTTCAAAAATCTTTTGTCCTACGGCTAGGGGCTGTGGCGAGAGATCGGTACAAAGAACCGTTAAAGGAATGTGACGCCACTCAGGCTTTGCCAGCCATAAAGCTATAGGCAAAGAAAGAGGGCCGCTGCCAAGGTCTGCAAAAATACGTGGCACTGCCGGGCCATTTTTTTTCACCGGCATGGGAGTGGGCTCTGGCAAAGTGAGACCATGAAGCAAACGGCTTAAACGTAAAATATTCCATGGTAAAAAATACCAAATATAGGCAGAGGTAAAGCGTGGTGCACTCCAATAGGGTTGTTGCAATAAACTGCGCTCACTGGTTAAGCGGGTAGAGAGCTCTTCAATGGCTTTAGGTAAAAGTACTCGGTGCTTTGTTTGCATAGGCTGCACACTGTGCAAAATTTTAGGAAAATCTTGTAAAGCGTCCACCAAGGGGCGAGGGAGAGGAGAGAAAAGTTCTTGCATAATTATCCTGTATAAGAAAAATTCATGTGTTGCATAAACTTTTCTGTAAAATGTTCGTCTTCTGTTAGATGTATAAGGGTGCAGCCTTTGCTCCACTGGTAAAGGGCTTCACGTAGATAGGGGCGAGATAGTAAATGCCTCATACCCTCTAAGGCACTATTACCAAGGGATAAAATTCGTGTTCCAGCCCCAGCAGGTACAAAGCCCAGCGCCTCAAGATCTTGCACTTGTACATGTTTACCCATGGCCCCTGCAAGAAATATATGCCGCAAATCTTTGGGCTTTAGCTTAGCTGTGGCAAGTAAATGCGTCATAGCAAGGGAAAATGCAGCCTTGACTTTTAATACTTCTTCAATATCTTTAGCGTATAAATACATAGGATTAGTTGATTTTTCTGGCCAAAGGCAAAGGGCTAGTTCTTCTTCTTGAGTCATAAGCTGTTTTGCTATTTTACTATATAAGGGGGACATGACCCCTTTGGGCTTTGTGGTAAAAAGTCCATCGGCAGAAAGTATCCCTACCTTATATAAGGTTTTAATGAGCGAAAGATAGCCCGTACCGCAAATTTTTTGTGGGGCTAAACCATCTAAAGTGCAGGGATTAAGCCCTGTGGGGGCGGTAGGGTCAAGGCGCACGGCGTGCACTATACCTGGGCTGCCATCTACCATATGCCCATAGGAAAGGCCAATGCCTTCCAGTGCCGGCCCCATGGGTACGGAACATACGTAGGCTTTTTGGCTGTTTAGAGCTAAAATAAATTCTCCATTGGTGCCAAGGTCGGCTAAAAGAAAAGGATAGGTTATGGCTTCACCTTGTTCTTGCTTTGCCATAAGAGCCGCATAACCTGCGCTAATATCTCCGCCCACAAAGGGAGCCAATTGCACGGGAATATATATGGGGGGCAGCGCTACAATATGTTCTATATTGTGCCCAGTAAAAGGTAAAGCATAGGGCGCATGACAGAGACCTTCGATATTTTTTTCTAAAAAAATAGCTGTCATGGCTGTGTTGGCGGCAATGCCAATTTCTTGTACCTTGGTGCCTGAGGGCAAGGAAGATATAATTTCTTGCAAACTCTTTTGCACCATGTGGGATAAACGTTTTTTTCCTTGGGGCTGTGTGGCAAAGCGTAAACGAGAGATAATATCAGCCCCTGCGCCCATTTGAGGATTTAAATCACTACCTTCTTTGAGTACTGCGCCCTTGCTGTCTATAATTTGCCAGCACAAAGAGGTGGTGCCCACATCTACGGCGAGTTTTACCTCTTGCGACATTATGGATAAAGTGGACTGGTCTTTTTTATGCTGCGATGCAGGTAGCTCTAAATATAAGGTTTTTTGAGTGCTAAAAAGCTGTGCAATATTTTGCCTACATGCTAAGCGCCAGCCTTCAGTTAGGTCTTTTTGCCTTAGTATTTTTTTTTCAATATCTAAAGTCTCGGGGGCGTTTTGGATAAAGCGCACTTTACATACGCCGCAGCGTCCAAGGCCAGAGCATAAAGGAACAGGATTAATTTTTCCGCTAAGCCAGAGAGCTTCGGCAAGGCTTTGCGAGGTAGTGTTTACCTTTATGTGTATGGGCGTTGCGTTAGGGGCTTGGGTAAGAAAAATCTCATAAGCGGATTGCGAAAGTATGTCATTGTTTGGGCTGGTGTCCATAAAAAATATATAGCGTGTTTCATGGTTTAGGTCAATTATTTGTGGTAGCCTTTAAAACTATACGCCCTATGCCAGAAAAATGTCAGGTATAATTTTTGCATGTTTTGTCTGTAAGGCCTGCTATTTGGCATTTTTATGACGCATATATTTTTAAGGTCTTAGCTAAGCTTATATAAAATTATTGACCTTAACTGCAACTCTGCCTAAAGTGAGCAAGGTATTTTCAACACAAAGGGTATTGTATGAATAAAATTTTGGCACAAGATGAAGTAGATGCTTTATTGCGCGGTCTTTCTGGCGGCGAAATAGAAAGCGAAAATGACACGCCTGATGATGATTCGGGTATTGTTCCTTTTGACCTTGCCAACCAAGATCGTATCATTCGCGGGCGTATGCCTGTTCTTGAAATCGTGAACGATCGTTTTGCCAGACTTTGCACCAATGCCCTTTCTAACGCTTTGCGTAAAAGGGTAGAGCTAAATCCTATTTCCATTGATATGGCAAAATTTGGTGAATTTATTCGCTCTTTGCCTGTGCCAACCAGTATTAATATTTTTAAAATGGATCCACTGCGCGGCAATGCCATTATTGTGGTTGATTCGCGTCTTGTTTTTGCCTTGGTAGAAAACTTTTTTGGCGGCGCAGGCTCAACGCCTAAGGTGGAAGGACGTGAATTTACACGTATTGAACAGGCCGTAGTGGATAAAATTATTAAGATTTCTTTAGATACCCTTGAAGAATCTTGGCGCCCTGTGCACGATGTAAAATTTGAAATGGTGCGCTCTGAAATCAATCCTCAATTTGCTGCCATTGTACCCCCCTCTGATGTGGTGGTGGTTATTACCTTTGAAGTAGAGCTAGATAGCACCATTGGCTCCATGACCATTTGCTTGCCCTATGCAACCATTGAACCCATTCGTCAAAAGTTGCACGCTAGCTTCCAAACGGAGCGACTAGAAATTGACCATGCTTGGGTGGCTCGCTTAAAAGAGCGTCTTATGGAAACCCCTGTGGAGTTTAAGATTAAATTTGGTAATACCCA
>CAYJND010000109.1:0-6566 GCA_964371565.1 uncultured Desulfovibrionaceae bacterium | reverse complement strand
ACTTTGTATACAGAACTGCCGCATTAACCTATGTGCGCATGGTTGGTCGTAGTAATTAGTTGGAGATGACCAAGTCAAAGCTCCATGAATTTGCAAAGTAAATTTACAAATTCATTCTTATAAAACTTTCGATCTCCCAAGGAGGAGGCCGTATGTCTGATGTTGCTCGTAAAGTCTTCCCTATGGAAAATGTTCTTGCCCTAGTTGTGGGTAAGGAAGACGCTGATGTAAAAGAATTGGCTGGTTACCTGACCGGACGCAGCATTGCTTGTGATTGTTGCGCACGTGTTGTAGCCCCCCTTGCCGCCGGTTGGATGGCATCTTTGTATCCTGACTTTGTAGTCATGCAATGGGATGAAGCCGTAGAGTGGGATACCTACGTTGCTGAAAAGAAAAAGAGCGTAGGTGATAACGTTTCTGTGCCTCCCATGAGCGCCAAGTTGCAAGCCTTAGCTGGCAAAACTTTGGATTGCCTCAAAGATATGGACGAAACCAATAAAGCCCAAAGCGCTGAAATTGCCGCTTTGCATGCTAAAATAGAAGTGCTTGAGCCTGCCGAAGCTAAAGCCGGTGAACTTGAGAAAAAATGCGACCAATTGGAAGCAAAAATCAAGACCATGACCACAGATATGGGCGCCTTGCGTAAGGAACTCTTACCTTTCCAAGGTAAAATGGCTGTGGATCAAACTGAGCTTATGAGCATGATTAAAGGCGCCATTAAGGACAATATGAAAGGCCTTGTGGTGGGCGGCGCTGCTGCTGGCGTTGCCGGTGCTGAAGCTACTGAAGCAGTGGCTGAAGAATTATCAGATGATACCCCACGCGGTATTACCGGTGACTTTGGCTTTAACGCTTCCGGTAATGACGATGACGGTTTTGGTTTCTAAATAACCAAATCTTCATATAATGTATTGCCCCTGTGTTTTTGTGTGTAACGAAGACGCAGGGGCTTTTTTGTGGTGAAATGCTCTTGCATTGTAAATACGCGTTCTTTCAGGGCATAGGGTAAAAGTGCTGGTGTCAATTACATCGACACCAATTGCATTTTACCCTATGCCCTGAAAGAACTTAATTAGATGCACAGTGCGTAGCTTGTGCCGGCATAGTGCAAAAATATAGTTGTAGGGTATTCTAGATAACGCTTGATTGCACGCGTTGCTCTTGATTTGTGTAAAGCTTGTTCCTCGCTAACACAAACGGCTATGCCGTCCCTTGGATCGGCTCCTGTGCGACACAGAGTTTCGTAAAACCGCTGGCGCGAAAGTAAATTTCGGATGGCTTTGTTTTGCTCCGCTGCGCGGCTGGCAACTTCCTGAAGCAAAGCAGGCTGTTCAAAAAGGGGTGGATGCGAGGCAAGCGAAGCTTTTTGCGAAAGAAGTGTATAAATAATACTCGACTGGAGCAAAAAGCAAGCTTAACGAAGCAGACAGCCCTTTTTGGGCAGCCTGCAGAAATAAAAAAAAGCCTTGGGCTTACATGAAGACCAAGGCTTTTTTCCACAAAAGTGGGCAAATTTTAGTAGCGGTTGCGGGGCTTGATACGAGCAGCCTTACCCTTAAGCTCACGCAAGTAGTACAGACGACTACGACGTACGCGACCAAGAGTAACCACTTCTACACGCTCAATAAAGGGGGAGTGCATGGGGAAAATACGTTCCACACCCACGCCGTCAGATACTTTGCGCACAGTGAAAGTAGCACCGGTGGTACCGCGTTGAATGCGAATCACATTGCCTTGGAAAATCTGAATGCGTTCTTTTTCGCCTTCAACAATACGCGTATGTACTTTGATGGTATCGCCAGAACGGAATGCAGGGATATCCATACGCATGTTTTCTAGTTCAATCTTCTTCATTATATCCATTATGAAGCTCCTTTTGGTCACCGTCTTGTCCTCTCGTGGCACAAGAGGGTGCGGTGTTAATATCTTAACCTTGCTCAAAGAGCAACAGAAAATTTTGCAAGATGCTTAATAAACGTCTTGTAAAATCCTGTCTACCAAGATGGCGGCAGCAGCCCTTACGGATAGGTGGTTGTAATCACTTAAAAAACGTAAGGGGCGCAAAAATCCATCACAGCTTTGCAATACTTGCGGTGCAAGTCCATGTCCTGTGCCTAAAAGTAATAGAGCCGGCCCTTGTTCCAGCTTTTGACGGGCTATGTCAAAAGGCATGGTGGCGGCCTCCCCCCATTGTGCAGAGCTTCCCCAAAGTTTGGGTGCTGTGCCAGTGTGCTTTAGGATATGGTCTTGAGCCTCAGCAATGCTCGTCACCGGTCGCACAAGTTGTAGAGCTTCAGCTCTATCGGCATGGCTTTTGCCAGCAGGTCCGTGCAGCCAGTGACGTAAAATTCCTTGTAGCACCTCTTGTTGGTCTTTGAGCGGCGTAATAACATAATAGCCGCCTAAGCCATAGGTGCGGGAAATACGAGCTATATCGTGAATATCTAGATTTGTCAAAGAAGAAGTGCCAGAATTTTTTCCTTCGATGATAACAGGGTGGTGCACAAGGCCAATATACAGATTTCGCCCAGGACACGTTCGCGCCAGCGAGGTAAGAAATTTTGCATCTTGTGGCGTTAAAGGTGTTTCGCGCAAAAGGTCTGGTCTGTGACGCAAAGTACGCTCAAGGGACGCCTCGCGTCGCCATGTGGCAATGCGCCCGTGATCGCCACTGCGCAAAACTTCGGGTACTTCATGGCCTGCAAAATTTTCTGGTCTGGTATAATGTGGGTATTCTAATAGCCCCGCAGAAAAAGATTCTTCGGTGCCAGAAGCTTCTTTACCCATAAAGCCAGGTATAAGACGAGAAACAGCCTCTACAATGGCCAGCGCCGGCACTTCGCCGCCATTGAGCACGGCATCGCCCATGCTGACATATTCTATGGGGTACAGCTCTTCAATGCGCGCGTCAAAGCCTTCGTAGCGTCCACAAACCAAGGTAATATTTTGCTCTGTGGCAAGTTCTTGCGCCATGGCTTGGGTAAAGGGCTTACCAGCAGGGGACATAACAAGTATGCGTCCCTTATTTTTTTGTGCACAAGAACCCTTTTGCATAGTGGCAATTTCCTCTAAGGTTTTTACCAGAGGGTCTAGCATAAATACCATGCCAGGGCCGCCGCCATAGGGTCTATCATCCACAGCTTTGTGCACACCTTGCCCATAATCGCGCGGATTATGCATGCTAAAGGACACTAGACCCGCATCTTGCGCTTTAGCCATAAGAGCTGTTTGCAAGGGTGAGGTGAAAAATTCCGGAAAAAGAGATACGAGATGAAAATGCATAGTGGCTGTTTACTAACAATAAATGGAAAAATAGGCAATGTATTGCTAGGGGCATAGATAATACCTTTACTATAAAAAGTGTGAGCGCTTTTGAAACAAATGTTGATATTTTCTAAAGTGATGTAAAAAAAATCCGATGAATATAACTAGACGTTATATAATTTTTGTTGTAGCTGTTGCTGAACGTTAGCTGAAAGGATGAAAACATGACCATCAGAAGTAAAATCTTATTGGGAATGATGTTGTCAGCAGTGATTTCTATGGGGGCTGTACTTGTTACGGCTTCGTATAAATTAGACACTGTTTTTGTGGAAAATTTTAAGGTCAATAGTAGTGCGCAATTGGATCGCATGAATAGCTTTATGCAAAGTTTTTTTGCCAACGCGCATAGCGTAGCAGACTATTTGGCAAAAGATGTAGACCTTATAGAAAATTTACCGCATCTTACCAATTATAAAAATGTGGATAAAAGCCCCACATTGGAAGAATTTTCCGCAGGAGAGAGATTGATTTTTGATCAGCTCTCTGCTGTACGCGCCATGTCATCTACGTATCTTATGATGTTTGTGGCTACTTCTGACGGTGCTGTGACCATTAGTCCTTATACAGCATTGCCTACCGGCTTTGACGCCTCCACACGGGGCTGGTTTTCTGCCACTATGCAGGCCGGTAAAGGCATTATAACTGAAGCCTATGTTTCTACCACCGGCGATGTAGTGTGTACCATTACAGAGCTCATTCGTGGCGCTCAAGGCAAGTCTGCCGGCGTGGTGGGTATTGATATTAGTCTTGAGGGCATTACGCAGCAAGTGGTTTCTGCCAATGTGGGGGAAACCGGCTATATGCTTCTTCTTGACCATAAAGGCCAAGTGGTGGGAGATCCCAAAAATTCTGGCTCAAGCGTGCCCCAATCTGAGCGCTGGCTTGGTAAAAAGGTAAGTGATTTACCTGCGGGGGTGCGCGGTCCTTTGCAATCATTGATACAGCAACGCAGAGGTTTCCAAGAGCTTGAGCTTAATGGTGTGGAAATGTTTGGCTCTGTACTTACAGCGCCCAACGGCTGGACAATCATCATGCTACAAGAAAAAGCCGAGCTGTATGCCGGCGCCATGTATGTGACCTTTGCCATTGCACAAGTGGGTTTGTTAGCCGCTGTGGTGGCCTTTGTGCTGGCATGGCTTATTGCGCGCTCCATTGCCAGACCCATTGCCGTGCTTGCTGAAGCCTCTGGCGGTGTGGCTGCTGGTGACTTACAAGCTATACCTAGCGATGGGAAGGCCTTTACCGGCGAGCTGAGCACATTACATTCTGGTCTTGTGCACATGGTGGCAAAACTTTCTGAGCTTATAGGCACCGCTGAGAGTAAAATTGTTGAGGCTGAGCAAGCCCTTGAAACATCACGTCAAGCCCTTGATGCCGCAGAAGAAGCCAAAAAAGCCGGAGAGCAAGCTCGCCGTCAAGGTGTATTGCATACGGCAGAAGAAATTGGCGTTATTTTAGAAGAACTTTCTGGCGCCACAGCGCATCTTGCCAAAGAAGCCAGCGAAACAGGGCGCCTTACCATGGAGCAGCAAGGCCGTATGCACGGCACTGCCAATGCCATTAGCGAGATGAATACTGTGGTGGCAGAGGTGGCACATTCCATCTCGCGTACTGCTGTGTTGGCTGACGATGCACAAGCAGAAGTTCGTAAAGGCAAGGGATTGGTACAAGATTTAGTGCAGAGCATGATGGAAATTGAAAACAAGGCCTTATCCTTACAAAAAGGTCTTGATTCTTTACAAGTTCGCGCCGATGATATTGGCAAAATTATGAATATTATTAATGATATTGCAGACCAAACCAACTTGCTAGCATTAAACGCAGCCATTGAGGCAGCTCGCGCAGGAGAGGCTGGTCGTGGTTTTGCCGTGGTTGCAGATGAAGTGCGTAAACTTGCAGAAAAGACCATGGAAGCTACCAAGCAAGTGGATAATACCATTAAAACTATTCAGCAAAGCACTAAAGAAAACACCGAAGCTATTGAAATTACAGTAAACTTTGTGGGTAAATCCACAGCGGTAGCCAGCAATGCCGGTGCTGCTTTAGATAGTATTGAAGCCATGGTTGAAAATACTGCTTCAGAGGTGCGCACCATTGCCACAGCCAGTGAAGAACAATCTGCCACCTTAGAAGAAATTAATAATAGCACCAATGATATTAGCGCATTAACTCAGGATGTGGCACAAAGTGCTCATATGTCTAATGAGGCTGTGGGTGAGCTGTCTGCTTTAAGCGATAAGCTTAATGGCATTGTACGTGATTTGCGCAAAGAAAATGGCTAGAATTTTATAAGCGCTTATGCTAGCAAGGGGACTGTGTTACGCAGTCCCCTTTTTATTTTAGGTTTGTGAGTGATAGTATTATGGAATTTACCGAGTATTTCTTTTTGTTCGCCTGGTTTTTAGCTGGATTTATTAATGCCATTGCTGGCATGGGCGCTGCCATGGTGGCTGTGCCTCTTGTCACTGCCATTATGCCGCCAGCCATGCTTACCCCCATAGCTTGTATTATTGTTATGGTGGTATCCATTCATATGTCGTGGAATTTTCGCGAGGGTATTCGCTTAGGGTCGCTTAAAAATATGTTTATAGGGGCGGTGCCGGGCTCTTTGCTGGGCTTAGCCATGCTTATTTATATACCCACTAAATCTATGCAGCTTTTTACTGGTATAGTTATGGTGCTTTTTGTGACTTGGCAATTTATGCGCAAGCTTAATACTGTGCAGCGTCCTGAAACTTTTGCCAAAAGCTCCTTTGCAGGTCTTTGTTCTGGCATTTTAAATACCTCCATTTCTTTTGGTAATCCGCCGCTGGGGGTATATGCTTTATACCTTGGATGGACGCCCCTGCAAACGGTGGGTACCACAAATATTTTCTCGGTATTTGCCTATATTTTTGCTTGTGCCATTCAAGCTTCGGCGGGCTTATATACAGAAGAAGTACTTACCTGGGCAGCCATGGGCGTGCCTGCGGCTATGCTGGGTATTGCCTGCGCCATGCCTGTGGTGCGCCGTATCAATGCCAATACCTTTAAGCGTGTATTGCTCATTGTTATTGCTTGCGGCGGGGCTACTTGTATTTGGCGTGGCTTATCTTAGTTTTTTGCGCTGAAAAAGGGGGACAGGCTTCGTTGGGCTTGTTTTTTGCTTCGGTCGAGTATGTCTCTAGACACTTCCTACGCAAAAAACGGCGCCTTCCTTGTCTCTGACGCTTTTTGAGCGCAAAAAAATTAATGGTAAAAAA
>CAYJND010000108.1:0-6575 GCA_964371565.1 uncultured Desulfovibrionaceae bacterium | reverse complement strand
GTCAAGATAAGCGTTTGCACAAAAAACCTCCCAGCCCAGATGGGGCAATAATACTAAAATTGGATTACGCCGTAACTATACGGGCAAAACTTTCTGCTTGTAAAGAAGCACCTCCTACCAGTACTCCATCTACATTGTCAAGTGCTACAATGGCGCCTGCATTTTCAGGTTTCACACTTCCTCCATATAAAACACGAAGTTGAGAACCTTTTTCAGCAAAAATATTTTCTAAAATTTTTCGCACCAAGGCATGAGCTTCAAGTATTTCTTGCTCGCCAGCTACTTTACCCGTACCAATGGCCCACACAGGCTCATAGGCTACAGCAAAATTTTGCCCGTCAATGCTATCTTTAAACGATGCCAAACAAGCCAATTGCTCAGTAAGCACAGCTTCAAGTTTACCGCCCTCACGCTCTTCTAAGCTTTCACCTATGCAAAAAACCACCTTAAAGCCTTGCTCTAAAGCATAGGCCGTTTTATCTTGCACCAAGGTCAAAGATTCACCAAAAACACTTCTACGTTCAGAGTGCCCTATTAATACCCATTGAACGCCCACATCTTTCAGCATAGCTGCAGATATTTCTCCCGTAAAGGCGCCCTCAGGAGCAGGATAAAAATTCTGCGCACCCACAGATACGGAAAGATCATTTTTAGGTACAGCAATGGCGTCAGCAAGAGCAGTAAAAGGAGCAAAAATAAGTACTTCTCTTTCTGCCATGGCAGGGGATTTTTGTAACAGAGCGCATAAATCAGTGAGCGTTTGCGTAGCTTGTGCACGCGTTTTATACATTTTCCAATTGGCTGCCATAAGTTTAGACATATCTTTTCTCCTTCTATAAAATACTCTTTCTAATTTATAATAATAACATAGAAAAGCCTTCTAAGGCAAGCACATATACGCACGCATCTTCCCCCGTATCGGCATAGTATTTTTTTCTTTTTCCTGCCAGTTCAAACCCTACTTTTTCATATAAAGCACGCGCTGGTACATTGCTTACACGCACTTCAAGAAATACTCTTTGCCCCCCAAGCTTTTGCCCTTCAGCCATGGCATGTGCCAATAAAAAATACCCCGCCCCCTGACGTCTTAGCTCAGGCCATACGGCAATATTCAATATTTCCATTTCATCTAGGGTATGGTAAAGAGAAATATAGGCCACAAGGCGTGTTTCATAGTATAAACCAAAGGCCAAAAAAGAGCTCTGGGCAAAAGCAGCTGTATATTGCTCTTGTCCCCATGGTGTGCTGAAACACTGGCGCTCAAGCTCAACTAAAGAAGTAATAATAGATGGATCTGATGAAGCGTCTAAACGCTGAAAGAGTAAGGAAGACTTTTGCATGAAATATTATCCCTATACGTTAGCCCTTACCAAGGATATGTTAGAAATTGTTGACGCCAACGACAAGCCCCTACTACTCACATCCTACAAAGAAGCTAAGCACCTACCTCATAGATTTGTTACTCTTATAGTACGCGATGGCGCAGGAAAATTTTTACTCTGGCGTAATAGAAAGAAAAAAAGAGAAAATCAAGAAGCCATGGGACTTTTATACAGTCATGTGCAAGCTGGCGAAGCAAGACAAAGTGTTGCCTTGCGCCTACTTACAAAATACCTTCCTGCCCTAGCCACACTGCCACGCATCAGCGAGGTATTTTCTACTTTAGAGGGTATAACCACACGCCCAAGCGTGCAAAGCCTTACAGGCCCTTTTACAAGCCAAAACCCCATGACTCTTTACACATTACAACTCATAGCTGAAGAAAAAGAACTCTTAAGTAAAGATTTGTTATGGCTGGATTTTGACGAGATGCAAGGTCTTGCCACACATTTTCCAGATATGCTTAATCCAAGCACCTGCCAATTAGTACAAGGAAAATACCTTAATTCCTTATACCAAAATAGTAGCACCTAAAAAACATTAGTTAATAAATAAATCAGAGTAATAGTTTAAATCATCTAAGGTCTTACCAGTACCGCGTACCACTGTAGTTAAAGGATCATTATCTACTACAACCTTTAACTTCGTTTCTTGGCTAATAAGCTGATCTAAACCCTTAAGTAAGGCACCGCCACCAGCCAAAAGCAAACCATTTTGATAAATATCACCGGCAAGCTCTGGCGGCGTTTTTTCAAGCGCAGTAAAAACAGCCTTAACAATCACGCGCAAACAGTCGCGCAAAGCTTCGCGCACATGCCCCTCAGAAATACGCACAACCTTAGGCACCCCGTGCACTAAGTCTTTACCCGACACATCTAACAAAGGCGCATTGGGCATGGGCACAGCACAGCCTAGAATTTTTTTCACGTTTTCCGCGGTGTTTTCTCCCACATCAAGCTGAAAAACGTCATGGATATAGCGTAGTACTGCCATATCCATGGCATCGCCTGCCATGCGTACCGACTCAGAAAAAGCCGTCGATCCCATGGTGATAACTGCCACTTCAGAGGTACCGCCGCCAATATCTAAAACTAAATTCCCCAAGGGCTCATGTATGGGCAAATTGGCGCCAATAGCTGCCCCCATGGGTTCTTCGATAAGGTGTACTTCACGCACGCCCGCCATAAAAGCCGCATCAATAACGGCCTTTTTTTCCACTTGGGTTATGCCTGTGGGCACACAAATAACCATGGTGGGCTTTATAAAACGTAAACCTGTGACTGCCTTACGAATAAAGTAAGAAATCATTTCTTTGGTCACGTCAAAGTCTGCAATAACGCCGTCTTTCATGGGACGAATGGCGCGAATATTTTTGGGCGTGCGCCCAATATAGGTTTTGGCATCATTGCCCACAGCGAGCACAGTATTTTTTACCGCATCCACCGCTACCACAGAGGGTTCATTAAGCACAATGCCATGCTCCTTGGTATAGAGCAAAGTATTCGCTGTGCCAAGATCCATGGCAATTTTTCTGCCAAGTTTACCAAGTATTCGTGAAAACATTAGCTTTCCTCGCCATGCGTAGAACAATCCCCATCATAGTGGGCCGCCTGATCATGTAACTCAGCCTTAGGAAGATATTGATGTAAACGACTACGCAGGTATAAATTTTCTAAGAAAAGTCCTAAATAATCAACACATTGATACACAAAAGAGCGTAGAGTTTCATCCATTTCACGCCCTTCGCTGTGGGCAAGACATAAAACTCCGCGTGCTGACTTATTTACCATGATCGGCACGCATATAATGGCTTGATAATGTGGCATTTCAGGTATTTTACCAAACAAAGAAATGGTGGTATTACCCGTTAATCCCTCAGAAAATATGGCTTGTTGTTCATCACGAAAAACCCAACCCACCATGCCGCTTTGCACGGGAAAAGCTAATTGCTGATGATTTTTTAGCAAATAAGGCTTGGTTTCCCCCTCTACGACATAATACTCTTCGGACGGATCAAGAGAAGCAAAAGCGCAATAGTCAAAGCGTAAAGCATGAGCCACGGTGCTCAAGTAATTTTGTAAAAAGGTAGGCCAAGCTTTAAATTGAAAACGTAAAGAGCGCACAATGCTTAAACAAGCAAAATACTCTTCGATGGTAGCTGGCTCCGTAGGCATACTCTCTTGTGCATCTTCTCTAACACTTACAAGATCAGCAAAAAGTTGTAATATCTTGCTATCCTTATCAGAAAAAGAGTAAAGTTTTTTACTATCTACACAAATGATACCGCCAGAAGACACAGGGCATGCCATAAAAGCTTTTACGCAGCTTTCATCTTCATTTTTATAATAGCCAAGACTATGAGAATTTTTATCAAAATTCGTCATAACTAGGGGCTTTTTATTGCTAAGTATTTCACCCGCAAGGCCAGAATTTAGCCCTATGGAATCCATATACGCCTCACCATCGCCTAAGGTAAAAGTAGCGGCAAGGTGACAGATCGAGCTACCCTCTTCGGGAAGATACAATGTGGCAGAATACGCATCAAAAACACTGCAAATAATAGCAAGGATTTGTGTATGCAAACTATTTGTTTCTTTCATATATACAAATTTGGTTTTAAGTGAATAAATATCAAGTACGCGCATAGTCTACCAAAGCCCTGCCAAGCTCGCAACCGCTTTTTAAGCCCTTTACCCAAGAATTCCTACTTCACCTTAGGCTTTTATCCAAATAAGCGATGCTTGACGCCCAGACTCTTTTTCTTGTCTATACGAAAAGAACATATGTTGCATGGTATACGTACACATATCCAACCCAAAAACATGGGCAAGAGGCAATCCACTTTTGTGCAATTGATCGCGCGTTAGCGTCCACAAATCCATGGTTTTTTCTACTGCATCATACCAAGGTGCAAAGTCATTGCCCCACTCTTCAGCAAAGTTAACAAATTCTGCAGCCTGTGGGCCAAGACTTGGACCACGCACAGCCAAAATATCTTTGGCTAGTATTTGATATTTTGCGCAAAATTCATCTATAGCCTTAGCAATAAAATCAATTTTATTACCGCGCCACCCCACATGCAAAGCCATAATATATTGCCCACTTTTATGCGCCAATAAAATAGGCTGGCAATCGGCTGTTTTAATCATAAGTGCAAGATTTTTTTGCGAAGTAGCTTGCCCATCTGCTTCGGGCAAAACGCCATCTATACTTTGCCTAAAGCCCTCTGGCGGTGTTAGGCTAGGTTCGAAAATCAGTGTGTCACCGTGCACTTGTGACAATTCACTAAAGGGGCATCCTGCGGCTCTTTGCAAAGCCCTGCGATTGGCAAAAACATGTTGCGGTATATCTTGCGTTACAAAGGAAATATTTCCCCCAGCATAATTTTTTGCCGAATGTCCACCGGGGCGCGTTTGAAAAAGGCAACGCACCTGCTTCATACCTGGAAAAGAAAAAGGAATATAACTTATATCCATCGCATAGCCTCCTCTGTAGCCAAGGCATGTACTGGCATATCCCATGCATCATAAGGAATAGATTCCAGCACTTGCCAAGAAAATGCTGCTCCAATGCAGCATGTTTTTTGCCCTTTAAACCTCTGCAAAAAGCGGTCATAATAACCGCCGCCAAAGCCAATTCTATAACCTGCAGTATCAAATACCACACCAGGCACTAAGAGTATATCTAAATTAAACTCTTTATAGCTTTCTTTATGCTTTTGCACTGCCAAGGCAGTGGGCTCTTGAATATTATAAGCCCCTATTGCAAGGTCTGCATAGTTTTGGCAATAAATAAAATCCATATGTCCGCCAAGTTCAGCATGACAACGCGGCAAAAAAACCTCTTTTCCCTCTTTCCAGGCAGTTTCTAGCAATAATTGCGTCTGCACTTCGCGCCCTTTTGCCATATACAGTCCCACAGTTTTCGCCTGTGCCCATACTGCGCTTTGGGCTATATTTTGCTGAATGCGCTGGCTTATGCACACACATGCATCCATAGAAAATGTTTTTCTACGCTGTAGCATATCTTTTCGCAAGGCGCCTTTGCACAAAGACTGCCCTTGTAAATCTTTATTTTTTGACATGCTAAACCCTCTTTTCCTCTATGGTTTTCTATGTTATTTATGAAATACACGTTTCAAAAAAAATAACAAGGAAGTGCCCCCTATGCAAGCTGCACAAGACACAACACAAGATTTTCTTTGGATTGCCCTTGGTGATATACACGATGACGTAAGTCGCTTAGATCAAATTCCGGAATTGCCCCATGCCCATGGCGTTATTGTTACAGGTGACATGACCTTTGATGGCGGCGTAAAACAAGCTGAGCGCGTGCTTTTTGCCATACAAGAACGCAATCCCAATATTTTAGCACAAATCGGCAATATGGATAGAGGGGAAGTGACCTCTTGGCTTCAAGAAAATAATTGGAATTTGCACACAGAGGTACGCCAACTCAACACTGAAGTTTGCATCTTTGGCGTAGGTGCATCTACCTTTACACCTTTTGGTACCCCCAGTGAGTTTCCTGAGTCTCACTTTGCCGAATGGTTAGAAAATTCTTGGAAAAAAGCGCGCACCTTCAAAAAACAAATTCTTATTTCACACAATCCCCCCAAGGACACCTTGTGTGACGTTATAGGCAATGGCGCCCATGTGGGCTCCACATCCGTTCGAGACTTTATTGTAGAAAATCAACCTGACATTTGTATTTGCGGGCATATTCACGAAGCCTGCAATATGGATACCCTCGGGCGCACCATTATTATCAATCCCGGAGACTTCTCCTCAGGCGGCTATGTAGTATTGCGCAGCCATAAAGGCGAGCTCTCTGCAGAGCTAAAACGTTTAGGAGAATAACATGTCACAAAACACCACACAAATTAGCAATACTACCCTACTATGGATTTGCTATGGACTGTACGCTGCTGCCCTTATCTGCGGCGGCATCACTGCGCTCGTAGCGCTCATCATAGGTCATATTAAACGCAAAGATGCCAATGATGCGCTCACAACCAGCCACCTCAATTGGCAAATCTCTACCTTTTGGCAAAGCCTTATAGGTATTATTGCCGTAGTCATTGTGAGCTTTATATTAAGCATTACCGTCATTCTTTCTTTTTTAGTCTTCCCGCTTTGGCTACTCTTTGCAGTTTGGTATATTTATCGCGTTGCCAAAGGCGCCTTGGCTTTGAA
>CAYJND010000107.1:287-6624 GCA_964371565.1 uncultured Desulfovibrionaceae bacterium | reverse complement strand
TTACGCCTTCTTCACCTTGGTCAAAACACCTTTTGGCAACTTTTACAAGATATCAATAGTGCCAGTGAAGAACAAGTGCAATCATGGCAGCAAGCCGTAGTCACAAAGCCCTTGCATGTATGGATAGGGGATAGCAACGAACACGACAAAGCTGCTTTTTTAGCTTTTTTACAAGAGCTGGCTTTGCCTTATACCGAGCATAATTGCCAAGGCCTTGACCATGACGCTTTAGAAGCCAAGGTGCAAAATTATAAAGGCGAGGGCAGCGTTAATATTTTATGTGGTTTTAGCGAAACCTATATGTCTATTATGACGCGTGAAGCCACAGGCGCCTGGATGAATGGCCTCTCTGCATGGTCTTGCCCTTGGGCAGCCTTGGCTGAGGCGGCCTTTGCTGTGGAGTGCAGTGAAAAAAATGGCATTGATATGGATGCATGGCGTATATGCTGGATGGGCGAGATGACCCCCACAGCGCAATCTCTTATGGAAGCTGGCATTTACACCCCCTATGAGCTATTTATGGGCTTGCCCTCGTGGAGCGATCCTGACCATGCCATTACCGATATGGCACTTAAAGCTGGCGCCAAGGTTTTTATGACCCGCGAGCCGCGTTTAGCCATAGACGATGCCCATATTGTTTATATGGATCCAGCCCTTGAGGCCATGACCAAGGCTAAAACACCTGCGCGCCCCATACCTATTTTCTCAGCTTCTGATGACTTTGTGTGGGAAAAAGGCTTTGCCTTAGATGAAAAATATTTGGACTATGCCACCAAAGATGTGCGCATTGTCACCACAGCCATAGACGCAAGCTATCCCTTAGCCGATGCTTCATTGCAGGCGCGTCGTAAGGCTCTATATAAGGCGTCTTTACTGGCTTCACTATACTATGTAGCCAGCGCAGAGTAATGGCCACACCTATTATCTACGCACAGCGCCATGAGCTTACCTGCCAAAAGGTACGCTCTGGCGCTGTGCTTATATATAATCACATACCTAAATGCGGCGGTTTAAGTTTAAGCCACATGCTGCGTCAATGTTATGCCAGCTCGTGTGATGTGCATCAAAATATCTTTGAGCCCAGAGCCACACCCCTAGATAGAGATTTTTATCATGGGCATGGGGTCAGCGGCATAGAACAGTATTTACCTGAACATAAAAAATATTTCTATATTACTATTTTGCGCCATCCTTGGGCGCTAGCACAATCCTTGGTACGTTTTTTTTCTTGGCTTACGCCGTTAGATTCCTTTTATCAGCAAGACCCCGAAAAACTCTTACTCTTACAGCCTGCCAATGTGCTTATTCAATATTTAGGCAATGGGCATGCAGAGCTAGCCGAAGAGAATTTATTGCATAAGTATGTGTTTTTTGGATTGCAAGAATTTTTTCCCGCGTCAATGCAGCTTTTGGGGCAAAGCATTCCTGAACTTAGCACTGCTAAAAGTATTGCAAAAAATGTATCTACTAAGGAGCCGTGGCACATAAGTCCCGCCACAAAAGAAGCTTTTTTCGAGCGCAATGCTGCGGATATTGCCCTTTATGCCAAGGCTAAAGAGGAGTTTTTGCGCCGCGCTGGTTTAGAGCAAGCCCCTGAGCGAGCGCCGTCGGCTCAGACGCCGCATTTAACGAGTAGCAACACTGAAGGGAATAATCTCATTACAGTGCACGAGCTTAAAAAAAGCATTGCTCTAGGGGAAGATTTACCTGCCATGGATATGGTGGGTGCCCGCTTTGAAAATTGGCTGCATATTCTTTTGCACTCTGTGCAAAGTGAAGCGGAAGCAGAGCAATTGTATCAATGGCTGCTTGTGAGAGTGCCAAGGCGCGTATCTTGTCTTTTTTTTGCCCATGCTTGCGCGCAAAAAAGCCCTGCTTTAAGCGCTTATGTGCCTAAACTGAGCCAAGATCTTTTTGCCCTTTGCATGGCGCAAGACCCTCAAAATACTTGCCGCATATTGGTGCAATGCCGTTTGGATATACTGAACCTTGCCCTTGAGCGAGATTTTTTGCAGCAAGATAAGTTCTTTGCTGCCAAGGGCTATGGGTGGCTTGCGCAGTTACAAACGCATATAGCTTGGCAGGCTCGCGCCCAAGAGTTACAGCGCGTTTGGGAGGGCGCCCTTTCGCCTTTGGCAAAAGTCATGCTGCAAAGTGCAGCGCAAAAAATAGGTTAAAATGGCTCTATATTTCGTGAAAAAAGTCTTTTTTGCTTGTTAATAAAAAAATATTTATTTTTTTGAGAAAGTAGCATACAGTATACGCTTGGATGGTAAGAGTTTGTTATTTAGCATACTGCTTAGGTATCGTACATAACGTAAAGGAGAACATATGGACGCATTTTTAGAGTTTATTACTAGCATTCTAAGCCCCATCAACTCTGTGGTGTGGGGCCCACTTATGCTTATTTTGCTACTGGGCACTGGTCTTTTCCTGACCTTTAGTTTGCGTTTTTTAACTTTCATGCGCATTCCCCATAGTTTTAAAAAACTTTGGACGCACAGAAAATCTGATGATTCTGCTGAAGGCGAATTGTCTCCCTTTAACGCGCTTATGACGGCTCTTTCTGCCACCGTAGGTACCGGTAACATTGCTGGTGTTGCTACTGCTATCTTTGTGGGTGGCCCTGGCGCTATCTTCTGGATGTGGTGCACAGCCATGGTGGGTATGGCGACCAAGTTCTCTGAAGTACTTTTGGCCGTGCGTTTCCGCGAAGTTACCCCCGAAGGTAACGTGGTGGGTGGCCCCATGTACTACATCAAAAACGGTCTTGGCCCCAAATGGGCTTGGATGGGTACTGCTTTTGCCATCTTTGGTGCCATTGCTGGTTTCGGTATTGGTAACATGACTCAAACCAACTCCATTGCCGGCGCTGTAGAAGCAAGCTTTGGTATTGATCCTTATGTTACTGCTGGTATTCTTACCGTATGTGTTGGCGCAGTGCTTGTGGGCGGCGTAAAGCGTATAGGTGCTGTGGCTGGTAAAGTTGTGCCTGTTATGGCTGTTTTTTACATTGCCGCTGCATTGCTTGTACTTATTTTAAAAGTAGATATGATTCCTCATATCTTTGCTACCATCATTGAGGAAGCTTTCACTCCTTCCGCAGCTTTTGGTGCTTCTATTTGGATGACCATTCGTTTTGGTGTGGCTCGTGGTGTATTCTCCAACGAAGCCGGCCTTGGTTCTTCCCCCATTGCACACGCAACTGCAACCACCAAAGAGCCTGTAAACCAAGCTTTTATCGGTATGCTCGGTACCTTTATCGATACCATTATCATCTGTTCTATGACCGGTTTTGCCATCTTAGCTTCCGGCCTTTTAGATGCAGGTCCTGGTACTGTGAACGGCGCTGCCTTAACCACTGCTGCTTTTAACACTGTGCTTGACGGCGTATTACCTGCAGGTGCTGGCGGCGTGCTTGTGACTGTGTCTTTAACACTGTTTGCATTCTCCACCATCTTAGGTTGGTGCGTATACAGCGAACGCTGCATGATTTACCTTTTTGGCGACAAGGTTTTAAAGCCTTTCCGTATTCTCTTTACTTTGATTGTGCCTGTGGGCGCTGTGGCAAAGCTTGAAGTGGTATGGTTGCTTTCTGATACCTTTAACGCTTGTATGGCTATTCCTAACCTTATCGCTATTCTTATGCTAAGCCCTGTGGTTTTAGCTACTGTTAAGGAATTCCGCGACAGAGAAAGCCAAGGTCTTGTTAAATAGTCACTAGGTTGTACTATGTTCTAGGGAGAGGGGAAACCTTCTCCCTTTTTTTATAAGGAATGCGTATGTCTATCCCTGATCAATATACAGTAACTGCCATAGTATCTGTGTATAATGCCGAGCGTTTTTTACGTGGATGTCTTGAAGATTTAGTAGGTCAAAGTATTTTTGCACAAACTGAGGTACTGATTATTGATGCCTGTTCGCCGCAAAATGAAAAAGCCATCGCCGAGGAATTTTGCCAGCTGTATCCCAATATTATTTATGAGCGCACAGCAGAGCGAGAGGGTTTATATGCCTCGTGGAATAGAGCTCTTAAAAAAGCTCGCGGCACCTACATTACCAATGCCAATGCCGATGATAGACATGCCCCCAAAGCTTTTGAAGTATTGGCGGCAGAGTTAGATGCGCATCCGAACGTGGCCTTGGTTTATGCCAATAGCCGCGTGACTAGTGAGGAAAATGCCACCTTTAGTACAGCGCCTTTGCTTGGGCGTATGCTTTGGTCTGCTTATGATCCCATACGTTTGCTGTATGGCTGCTGTGTAGGGCCTCAGCCCATGTGGCGTCGCTCTTTACATGAAGAACTTGGGTATTTTGATGAACAATACACCATAGCGGGCGATTATGATATGTGGTTGCGCGTGGCAGAGCGTTATGCCTTTAAGCATGTGCCAAAAATGCTAGGTTTGTATTTAAGTTATGAGCATAATTTAGAAAAAAGTAATCCAGAAAAATTAGAAGCCGAAGAGCTTAGTATGTATGAACGTGCTTTAGAGCATTTTTTTGCAAATGCAACACCCCCAACCACACCCTTTATACTGCAATTGCAGCAACAAGAAGAGGCGCTATCGCTTTTACTTGCGCAGCAAAAGGCGGGTAAGCCTGTGCTTATGAGTGATTTATTGTACCGTTTTTACGCCAGAGCTTTATTGCTTGCAAAGATGGGGCATACGCCGCAAGCCCTAGAGGTGTTACGCCCCTTTATGGATTATGAGCAGGGGGCTAAAAAGATAGCCCATTTGGCTCAAAGGCTTTTGCAAAAACTGTAGGAAAGAAAGCCCCTCTATATTCTCAAAGCCAAAGCCTACGGACAAATGCTTTGACAATGGGCGCTGGCACGGGCTACAAGCGGCAGAACATATTTTTACAAGGAATATCTATGTCTGCATCCTCTTTCACAAAAATAGCCATTATTGGCGGCGGCCTTGCCGGTACAGAATGTGCCCTTATCTTAGCGAAATACGGTATTGCTTCACACCTCTTTGAGCAAAAGCCACACACCATGTCGCCGGCGCATGAATTGCCTTATTTGAGTGAACTTGTATGCTCTAATTCATTGCGCTCTAACGAATTGGCATCGGGTATTGGTTTATTAAAGCAAGAGCTGCGCGAGCTCTCTAGCCCCTTTATGAGCCATGCCGATGCTACGGCGGTGCCTGCAGGTAAGGCGCTAGCGGTAGATAGAGAGCTTTTTGCCAAAAGATGCACAGAAGCGGTAGAAAATTCAGCGCTAATCACTTTGCACAGAGAGCAAATTCAAAGCCTTGATGACGCCGTACTGGCAGATTTTAGCCATGTGGTCTTAGCCGCTGGCCCCTTGGCTTCAGATTCGCTAGCGGCCTCTTTAAGTGATGCCATTGGCGGTAAAGAGCTGTATTTTTACGATGCCATTGCCCCCATTGTGAGCGCCGAGTCTTTAGATAGAAGTATAGTTTTTCGCGCCTCGCGCTATCAAGAGCCAGAAGAGGGCGCCCTTACGGGGGAATATTTAAATTGCCCCATGGAAAAAGATGAATATTTAGCCTTTTACGAAGCCTTATTAGAGGGTGATAAGGTACAAGCTAAGGACTTTGAAAAAGAAGTGCACTTTGAAGGTTGCATGCCCATAGAGGCTTTAGCCGAAAGAGGCCCGCGCACTTTGACCTTTGGCCCTTTAAAGCCTGTGGGCTTTGTGGATCCGCGCACAGGGCGCCGCCCCTATGCCATCATTCAATTGCGCACAGAAAATTTGAATGAATCCATGTATAATTTGGTAGGCTGCCAAACTAAGCTTACCTACGGCGCCCAGCAAAAGATTTTTCGCATGATACCCGGCCTTGAGCAGGCAGAATTTGTACGCTTTGGCTCCATGCATCGTAATACTTATGTCAATGCGCCTAAGGTGCTAGAAGAAAATCTGCGCCTTAAAGGTGTGGAGAAAAATATTCGCTTGGCTGGGCAAATAACCGGTGTAGAGGGCTATGTGGAATCGGCGGCGTGTGGTTTGTGGGCGGCGCTGACCTTGGTGGCAGAGTTACAAGGCAAAAGCCTTGAAAGGCCGCCGGTCACTTCAGCCTTAGGGGCGCTTTTAGAGCATCTACGCACTGAGGTTAAAAAATTTCAGCCTTCCAATGCGCATTTTGGCCTTATGCCAGAGCTTGGTGTGCGTGCCAAAAAGGCCGAGCGTAAAGTTATGTATAGCACCAGAGCGAGAGAAAGCTTTGGCACTTGGCTTGGTGAGCACGAAGCTAAAGGCTTTTAATTTTTTGGCATAGTTCTCATAAAAAATCCCTTCACGGTATGGTGCTGTGAAGGGATTTTATTTTAAGAAAGAGTTTGCAAAAAGCAAAAAAAGAAG
>CAYJND010000107.1:0-277 GCA_964371565.1 uncultured Desulfovibrionaceae bacterium | reverse complement strand
TTCCTTTCGGACCTGACGGAGTTGGCGGTGCTTGCGCCGTTCAGCTTCGGGCATTTCTATAGCCTGCGGGCAAAAGTATGTCAAATGATTTTTCTCTGGCTTAGATTGAATGTAAAAATTATACAATATTTTTCGCATTACGGCTAAACTTGGCATATAAAGTGCATAATCATAAGCGTAAAGCTGTTCACAGCATGTGCTGTGTAAGGCGCAGTGGTCAGTAGGAGGATTTTTATATGCAAGACATGATGTTTAGTGCACTTTTTGGAGCTTTATC
>CAYJND010000106.1:3340-6695 GCA_964371565.1 uncultured Desulfovibrionaceae bacterium | reverse complement strand
TCTCCCAACTGAGCTACAACCCCATGTGGTGTGAAAGGGAATATGTACTAAAGAGCTCCTTCTGTCAACAATAAAAAAGGAAAAATTGCAAAAAAAATGCAAACGCATAGTAAGATTATTTAACTTATTGTAAAAATAATGTTTTGTTAGAACATAGAAACGGTGTTTAGCTTTTGTGACAATTTTGTAACAAAAGTTCTTAGCCGTAGACAGGGTAGGCTGTATAAGGTATTCATACTTAGTTAGTGTGTTGCCGTGTTTTGGCATGCATTATGTTTGTTAAGATGAGTTTTGTTCTTTATGAATCTAAAAAGAATATTGGAGAGAACTGTGAAAAAGTTATTTGCTTTTATTTTAGCGGCCCTATTGGTAGTGCCTAGTGTAGCTATGGCAGAATTTCCTGAAAAACCTATTACTGTGATTGTTCCCTCTAAAGCTGGTGGCTCCACAGATACCACCGCGCGTATTTTTATCAATGCGGCGCAAAAGTACTGGCCTGAAGCTAACTTTGTGGTAAAGGCAGTGCCTGGTTCTGGTGGTCAAAAAGGTTTTGAAGAAATTGCTCGCGCTAAAGCTGATGGTTACACCATTGGTATGGTATTTACCACTCAATTGGTAGCTCACGTGGTGGCTAAGCGTGCACGCTATACCCTAGATAGCTTTCACTTCATGGGTAACACTGTAGATGACCCCGTGCTTGTGGTTGTGCCTGCTGAAAGCCCCATTAAAGATTTAAAAGCCTTTGTAGAGGCTGCCAAGGCAAAGCAACTTACTGTGGCTGTAAACGGTATTGGCTCTGATGATTTTATTGCTGCTAAAGATTTTGAGAGCAAATCTGGTGTAAGCTTTAACTTATTGCCTACCAAGGGTTCTACAGAGCAAAAAGCGTTGATTTTAGGCAATCACTGCGATGCGGCCTTTATGAACTTGTCTCAAATGTATTCTTCGCATCAAAGCGGCAAAGCTCGCGTTCTTGGTCTTCTTACCACAGAGCGTAATGCACTTTTAAGTGATGTTCCCACAGCCATTGAGCAAGGTATTGCAGTAGAAATGACCGCTACTCGCGGTTTTGTAACACCTGCAAAGGTTTCTGCTGATATTCGCGCTAAGTTTGATGATTTACTCGCAAAAGTAAATGCTGACGAGCAATATATTGCAGATTGCAAAAAGAATAATTTTAGCCGTTTGCCCATGTCTGGTCCAGATTATTTAAAATATTTGCAAGGCTTGCAAAAGCAAACACAAGTGTTTTATGACGCCAATCCTTGGTAGGGTCTATGACTAAAAAACATGTGGAACTTATTATATTAGGTGCCCTACTTGTGCTGTCGGTGCTGCTTTATAGCAGCACCGCGGCGTATCCGCAGGCAGTGCAAGGCTCCACCGCAGCCTATGTGCGCTTTTTAGCTGGCGCCATGGGGCTGTTATGCCTATTTGAAGGTATATTTTGTTTACGCCGTAAAAATCCCACCCCCTCTGCAGAGGGGCAAAATCCCGCACATGCAGAAAAATTTAGCGTAGGGGCACATCCTAAAATTTTTTGGATACTTTTCCTCTTGTTGTTAGCATATGGGGGTATTTTCCCCTATCTGGGTTTTTATGTGGCCTCTGCACTCTTTTTACCCATAACCATGCTGGCTCTTGGCGCACGTAAACCCGTGACCATATCTTTGACCACGCTTGGCGTATTAGGCTTTGTCTACGCGGTATTTGAACGCGTCTTAGAAGTCTATATGCCTGTGGGCTCTTTTTTTGAATAAAATTTTCACCTTTAGCTCATATACTAAGGGGACTTTGTGATTTTAGAATCCTTTTCCTTATTGATGTCATGGCCTACGCTCATTGCCGTGGTGCTTGGCACCGTGTCTGGAGTTATTATCGGTGGCATGCCGGGCCTTACTGCCACCATGGCAGTAGCTTTGCTCATTCCGGTAACATTCACTCTAGAGCCCCTCATAGGCCTTGTGCTCATGGGCGGTGTTTACTCTGGCGCCATGTATGGCGGCTCTATTCCAGCAATTTTATTGCGCACACCAGGAACACCTGCCGCCGTAGCCACAGCCCTCGAGGGGTATCCTCTCACGCAACAAGGGCGCGCAGGGCTAGCCTTAAAGGTATCTGTTATCTCCTCTTTTTGCGGGGGAATTTTCTCTACCTTTATCTTGCTCATTCTTGCACCTTTGCTGGCCATATTTGCTTTATCCTTTGGACCGCCAGAGTATTTTCTTTTGGCGCTCTTGGGTCTTGCCGGCATTGTGTCCATGGCTGACGAAGAAACAAACCTTATGAAAGCCCTTATTTCTGGATTTTTGGGGCTTGTTATAGCTGTGGTAGGCACAGATCCCATGTCTGGTATGCTGCGTTATACCATGGGGATGACCGATTTATACGATGGCGTGGCCTTTATGCCTGTGCTTATTGGTATGTTTTCCATTTCGCAAATGCTGGCTTTAAGCCAAAGCAAAGGCGTGGTGGACGATGCTACTTTGGTAACAGAGGTAAAACGCGAGCCCATGCCCAAAGGCCTTGGGCGCTTCATTGGTCTTGGTTCTGGCGTGGGTACCTTGGTAGGTATTTTGCCAGGCGAAGGTGCCACCATTGCCGCCTTTTTGTCCTATAATATTGCCAAGCGTCGCTCAAAGTTTAAAGAGCTTTTTGGCAAAGGTAATCCCGAAGGCATAGCCGCCGCAGAGGCCGGTAATAATGGCTGTGTAGGTGGCTCGCTGGTGCCCACACTTACCCTTGGTATTCCTGGTAATAGCGTAGCCGCGGCCCTTATGGGCGGTTTGCTGGTGCATGGTCTTGTGCCTGGGCCTGAGCTTTTTACCAAGTACGGCACCATGACTTATGCTTTTATTTTGTCGCTCTTCCTTGCCAATGTGGTTTTTCTTGTCTTGGGGCTGTATATGGCGCCTTATTTTGCGCGCATATCGCTTACGCCCATAGCTTTATTGATACCCACCGTATGCCTTTTTTCGGTGCTCGGCTCTTATGCTATTAATAATAGCGTGTTGGATATTTTCCTTTGCCTTGGCTTTGGCCTTGGGGCGGTGATTTTGCAAAAGGCGGGATTCTCGCTAGGGGCATTGATATTAGGGCTTATTTTGGGCCCCATAGCCGAAACGGGCTTTGCCCAAGCTTTGATTATGTCTAAAGGTAGTGTGGGTATTTTCTTTGATAGTATTCATGCTAAAGTTTTGTGGATTTTGATTTTGCTTCTGATGCTGCCACCTTTGTACGAAATGTATAAGAAGTTTAGAACGAAGTAATATTTTTTTCTGTGGGGTGTTGGGGGGCGGTTTTTTTGGGCCAAAAAGGTTTCCCCCCCCCCCCCCCCCCCCCAAAACCCCGCATA
>CAYJND010000106.1:0-3330 GCA_964371565.1 uncultured Desulfovibrionaceae bacterium | reverse complement strand
GGGGGGGCACCGTTTGCCCCGCCCAAAAATGGTCCCCCACACCCCCAACCCCTACAAAACGCGCTTCATAAAAAAGCCTGTTCTATTTTTTAGAACAGGCTTTTTTTGTGCTTCAATTACCGCAAAATGTATTTAAAAAGTAAATGTGCGCGGCAATGAAAGTTTTTTGGAAAGGGAGAGGGAAAACCTTTTCTTTAGAAAGGGTTTTCCCTTTCCCCACAAAAGCTAAAAATATAAAAAACTAAAACTACTTATTCAAAGCCGCGGCAACAGTCTTACCAAAGAGACCTAACTCTTTGATAACGGTGATGCCGGCATCTTCCATGGCTTTGATTTTATCTTCGCCGCGCCCTTTAGAACCGGAGATGATGGCACCAGCATGGCCCATGCGTTTTCCGGGAGGGGCTGTAAGGCCGGCAATAAAGCCAAAGACAGGCTTTGGATAGTTGGTTTCTTTAATGTAGGCAGCGGCCTTTTCTTCGTTGTCACCGCCGATTTCGCCAAGCATGCAAACGGCGTGTGTTTCGGGGTCATCGCGGAAGAGCTTTAACAGGTCGATGAATTTTAGACCGGGCACAGGGTCACCGCCCATACCGATAACGGTGCTTTGTCCAAGACCTTCGCTGGACAGCTGATGCACAGCTTCGTAGGTAAGGGTGCCAGAGCGGCTGATAAGGCCAATATTACCTTGCTTGTGGATGTAACCGGGTTGAATGCCAATTTTGCACTTGCCGGGGCTGATGAGGCCTGGGCAGTTGGGGCCAATAAGCTTAACGCCCTTGGCATTTAAGTGAGCTTTAGCTCGCACCATGTCAAGCACGGGCACGTGCTCAGTGATGATAACAACGAGCTCAACGCCGGCATCGGCGGCTTCGCAGGCGCCGTCAGCGCAGCCCGCGGCGGGCACAAAGATAACCGACACATTGGCGCCGGTTTTTTCAACAGCTTCTTTAACGGTATTAAAGACGGGTACACCTAGCACTTCTTGACCGCCCTTACCGGGGGTTACGCCTGCTACGATATTGGTACCATAGTCTAACATTTGTTGCCCGTGGAATTGGCCTTCGCGGCCGGTGAGGCCTTGCACCACCACACGGGTGTTTTCATCAATAAGAATACTCATGTGGTCTCCCTTATGCTTGTTTAGTCAGATCAGCAATTTTTTGTGCTGCATCAGCCATGGATTCAGCAGTGACAATATTTACGCCGCTTTCGGCAAGAATTTTGCGAGCTGCGTCCACATTGGTACCTTCCATGCGCACCACCAAGGGGAGCTTTAGGTCAATTTCTTTCACAGCTTGCACAACGCCTTCAGCTACGATATCGCAACGTAAGATGCCACCAAAAATATTAATGAGAATGCCACGCACATTGCTGTCAGAAAGCATAACCTCAAAGCCTTTTTTTACCATTTCCACATTGGCACCGCCGCCAGCATCAAGGAAGTTGGCAGGTTCAGCACCGGCTTGTTTGATGGCGTCCATGGTAGCCATGGCAAGGCCTGCACCGTTAACCATGGTGCCCACATAACCATTGAGGCGCACATAGTTTACGCCAAGCTGAGCAGCTTTAAGCTCTAAGGGGTCGGCTTCGTCTGGGTCTTCGAGGGCTTGAATATCAGGATGGCGTTTAAGGGCGCTTTCGTCAAAATTCATTTTGCAATCAAGAGCTACAATATTGCCTTCGGCATTGATAGCAAGGGGATTGATTTCCACTTGAGTGGCGTCTTTTTCAACGCAAAGCTTTACGAGATTACTAATAAGGCCTACGCCTTGAGTGATTTGAGCAGGTGTTAAACCGCAGCCAAAAAGCAATTCACGAGCTTGAAAAGGCCAAATTTGGTGGGCGCCATCAAGACGGGTGGTGAAGATGCGCTCTGGGTTTTTTTCCGCCACTTCTTCAATGTCCATGCCACCGTCAGGGGAAGCCATAATGGTAAGGCATTCTGCGCCGCGATCAAGCACTACAGCTAAGTAGAGTTCTCTTTCAATGGCTGTGCCTTGCTCAACCCAAACTTTTTTTACCAATTGACCTTCAGGGCCAGTTTGGTGCGTAATAAGTTGCATACCTAAAATGGCTTCAGCAGCCTCTTTTACTTCAGCATCTGTCTTACACACTTTCACACCGCCGCCCTTACCGCGACCGCCAGCATGAATTTGAGCTTTTACCACACGAATGGGGCCGGGCAGAGTTTTGGCGACGGCAAGAGCTTCTTCTACAGTGTCGGCCACGCCACCTTGAGGCACAGACACACCATAACTGGCAAGAAGTTCTTTGGCTTGATACTCATGAATGTTCATAATACCATCCTACGAATTGCTTTTAGGGGTTAACATCACAGGGGGGAAATGCTCCCCCCCTGTATTTTCTATTCATTAGTATTTTGCTAATCCACAAAGGGTTTAGCTAGCTCTACACCTACATGTAGGGCTTTTTTGTTGTTTTCGTGGAAAGCTTTGGGGAAGCGTGCTTCCAAAACGCTTTCGCAATGCTTTACTTGTACTACCTTTGTAAGGGTTACCAAAGCGCCAAGCACAACTACGTTAAGAGCTTGGGGCTTGCCAAGGGTATCCATTACAGCTTGGTACATGGGCAAATCTTTGTGAATGGCGTCAATCTTTGGTATAGAAGTTACCAAGTGGCTATCATAAAGCACAAGGCCGCCGGGGCGAATGAGGGGTAAATATTTACCCATAGCTTCATTGGTGAGCGCCACCACATAGCTTGGCTCATTAACCTTAGGATAATATATGGGGCCATCAGAAATAATTACGTCAGAGCGTGTGGCACCGCCGCGAGCTTCTGGGCCATAAGATTGCGATTGCACAGCATTGTGCCCGCCATAAATGGCGGCAGCATCAGCAAGAAGGATAGCCAAGGAAATAACGCCTTGCCCACCAGATCCGGACAATAAAAATCGTTGTGTATCCATGTCTTACCCCTGAAGTTTAGCAACAAGTTTAGCGTATTCAGCGCAGTATTCTGGCTTTTCTTCTTGGCGGAAAATACCACGTGGAATCAAGTCAGCATTTTCTTCAAGCTTCTTAGAGCCGATGGGCGCTGTGCCGTCACGATAGCTTTCCATAAGTTCTACTGCACCGCCAATTTTATTTTTGCGGCCAAAATAGGTGGGGCATTGTGACATGATTTCAATAACTGCAACACCTTTATGTTCCATACCTTTTTTAATAAGAGATATACACTCTTTAGCATGAAAGGTGGTGGAACGTGCCACAAAGGTAGCGCCGGCGCCAAGAGCCAATTGCACGGTGTCAAAGGCTGAGTCGATGCTACGATAAGGTGCTGTGGTGGCTAAAATGCCTTCGCCAG
>CAYJND010000105.1:0-6838 GCA_964371565.1 uncultured Desulfovibrionaceae bacterium | reverse complement strand
TTTGTACTAAGAATGTGGAGCTACCGTAGGTATAGCTACCTGTTTGAAAGTCAGGGTTAGGGCCATTGAGTAAAAATTCTCCATGTACTGTTTCATAGATATTTTCAATCTCAAGGGTGAGTAAGCTGCCTTCTTCATCCAAGAAGAGTTTAGGATTATACGTAGCCGGCTGAAAAATAGGCGCCATGCGCTTTAAGAAGTTTTGCGGCTCAAAGAGGTTGGTGCTGGGCAGGCGTGTGTATACACGGTCTAAAAATTCAGAAATTTCTTCGTGGGGCACCACTGGGCGTGCGTAAAGCAGGTCATACACTAGGGGCAGGTTAAGCCCTGTTTGTACGGGGAAGAAGTTTTGATTGTGACAGACCCAAATGGGGATTTGTCCATGGAAGGTGATTTCCTCATCGCCTTGATTTTGCTGCATAAGAGATATAGGTGGTCTGCCTTCATGAATGAGTAAAACGGAGAAAAACAAACCATCATCGCTGATTTCTGGTTTAAGTTTCAACACGAAAGGAGTGTTTTCTATACGGCTTTTATATTCCGTATCACGCCAGTAAAGATAATATTCATGGCGAATAGCCCAAAAAAACCACGAGACCAAGCCTTCGGGTATTTCTACCTTATGGCCATAATAGTCTTGATGTTGTCCAATTTGGCGCGCCACATCTACTAGCTGCGGCGATATTTCACACCATTCTGGATTGCGGATAATTAGCTCTAAGGTGATTTCTGTATGCACCGAAGATATATCTGTTTTATTTTGTCTTCCGCGATAAAAGGCCACAGATAACCGCCCAGGCTCTGGGTAAAAGCGGAAAATAAGATAATGACGTCCGGCCTCTGGTTCCATTTCTGTGGAAAAGAATGAGCGAAAGCTTTGCTTCCAGTCAGCGCGTTGTGGTGGAGCCTCTTCGTGTAAATCGTCGTCACTTAGGTCGTGTAAGAGCTGTAAAGTTACTGCAGCCCCATGGCGACAGACTGAGGTAAATGAATCAGAGCAATTGCACTGCACCTTGGTGGTGTAGTCTGTAAGGCAAACGGTGAGAGTGGGGGTGTAGACTTGCAAATCTTCCCCTTGCACAGTGCCTTGCACTTTCCATACATCGCCGTCTTGGGTGATGTTGGTGCGTTGCAAGCCACCTTCCGTTAAAATATATTGACCACTATCCCTAATATATTCAGGAATGGTGTCTTGTGAAAAAGACAGCACAAGTGATCTTACGGCGTTTTTTTCAGCTCTTGTCATGCTGAATAACTCCCCGGTTCGCTTTTATTCTGCGAACGTAGCTAAATTTACATAAAGTAGACTGGACTGTGTAATGATATCTAATAACAAGTAAGGCTTTGTAATTATACGTAATACCTAAGGCAGTTCTGATACTATGCCAGAAAATCCATGAATTGCGTTATAAAACCTTTGCGAAGAAAACTTTTGCAAGTTATTACATCAGAAGACGAAATGGGCGATTAATATCTGTAGAAAGCATGAAATGTAATTGTCCTTAAAAAGCGAGTAATTCCAAACACTAAGAGGTTAGAAGTGCCATGGTGAGTAAAACCTATCAAATTACTATGAAAAAGACAAGCCTCATTTGCAAAATAGTACTAGTTCTTCTAAGTGCCTTCTTTTTACATACAGTAAATGAAACACATGCGCAAGAGAAAATTGAAAAAAATAGTGCTACTTCTGAAGTTATTTCTGAGTCACAAGATTATGGCGGGCGCTTTGTAACAGGTAGTATTGGAGAGGCTTCTAATTTAATCCCGTATTTAGCAACGGACTCCGCTTCCCATGAAGTGGCAGGCATGTTATATGTTTCACTTTTGCGTTATGACAAAAATTTACGTGTAGAGCCTTATGCGGCAGAGTGGTATAGTGTAGAAGAAGAGGGTAAACTGATACGTTTTCGTCTGCGCCCCGGTATGTTGTGGGAAGATGGCGTGGAACTTACCGCCGATGATGTGGAGTTTACATGGAAAATTGTTACAGATCCTAAAACAGCTTCACCCTATGCTGAAAACTTTTTAGCCGTAAAAGAATTTACCAAGACGGGTAAATATTCTTTTGAAGTACGTTACGAAAAATATTTTGCCAGATCTTTATCTTCGTGGATGAATAGCATTTTGCCCAAACATATTCTGGAGGGACAAGATTTACGGCAAACGTCTTTTTCGCGTAAACCTGTGGGGGCTGGGCCGTATCGTTTGAGCTCTTGGGTGCCTGGAACTTCGCTTACACTTACAGCATCGCCCACATATTTTGACGGCGAGCCTTATATTCAAGAGGTTGTTTATCGCATTATTCCAGATATTTCTACCATGTTTTTAGAAACTCGCGCCGGAAAACTTGATATGATGGGTTTAAGCCCACAGCAGTATCTACGCCAGACCGTCAGCAAAGAATGGCAAGAAAATTATCGTAAATATAAATATTTATCTTCTTCTTATGTGTTTATGGGCTTTAATATGCTGCATCCCTTTTTTAAGGATATTAAGGTTCGGCGCGCAATTTCTTACGCCATTGATCGTGAAGGTATTGTCAAAGGTGTACTTATGGGGCAAGGTATTACTTCCTTTGGACCGTACAAACCTGGGACTTGGGCCTATCACAAATCTTTGCAGCCCATAGTGCAAGACAGTGCCAAGGCAAAAGCGCTTTTGGCAGAGGCTGGTTTTGTAGATACAAATAATGATGGCATTTTAGAAAAAGACGGCAAGGATTTTACTTTTACATTATTGACCAATCAGGGCAATGAACAGCGCATTCTTACAGCCATTGTCATTCAAAGCCAACTTAAAGATATAGGCATTAAAGTAGATATTCGCACGGTAGAATGGGCGGCTTTTATTAAAGAATTTGTGGATAAAGGCCAATTTGATGCCGTTATTTTGGCTTGGACCATGGGGCAAGACCCAGATATTTATGAAGTGTGGCATTCGTCCAAAGCTAAATCTGGCGGTCTTAACTTTACGCGTTATATCAATGCAGAGGTGGATAGTCTACTAGAAGCAGCTAGAGCCACGCCGGATATGGAAAAACGCACGGCTTTGTATGCCCGTTTGCAAGAGGTTTTTCATGAAGAGCAACCCTATTGTTTTCTCTTTGTACCTTATGCCTTGCCCATTGTGCAGGCGCGTTTTCACGGTATAGAAGCGGCTTTGGCTGGCATTATGTATAATTTTGAAAAATGGTGGGTGCCCAAAAATGAGCAACGCACCTTGCTTAAATAAACACTCCATAAGGTGATATATGATACGAATTCAAGAAATTCTTGATTGTGCTTTAGCCCAAAATCCTGAAGCGAACCTTGAGCTTATTCAAAAGGCCTATGTATATGCTGCCACAGCTCATGCTGGGCAAACACGTCTTTCTGGCGAGCCGTATTTATCGCACCCTTTAGCCGTAGCACACACGTTAGCTGAGCTTGGTTTTGATGAAGCCACAGTGGTGGCGGGGCTTTTACATGATACGGTGGAAGATACCAAAGCAACCATTGAAGAGTTAGACGAACTTTTCGGCGAAGATGTGGCCGATATTGTGGATGGGGTGACCAAAATTAGCTTGATTCCTTTTGATAATAAGGAAGACGCACAGGCAGAAAATATTCGTAAAATGATTTTGGCCATGAGCCATGATATTCGTGTGCTTATGGTAAAGCTTGCTGACCGTATTCATAATATGCGCACCTTGGATTTTCAAAAAGCCCATAAGCAACGTCGTATTGCTCAAGAAACCATGGATATTTATGCGCCTTTAGCCAATCGCTTGGGGCTGCATAGGGTAAAGCAAATTCTTGAAGATTTAAGTTTTAAGTATTTACGCCCCGATGTGTATAATCAAATAACCAATTGGCTGGATGATAACCAAGTAGTTGAGCGTAAAATCATTGATAAAGTAGTGCGCAATCTTGAAGATCTTATAGTGGAAAATAAGATTACGGGTACTGTGTACGGGCGCATAAAGCATAAATTTAGCATTCACAAAAAGATGCAACAGCTTTCTGTGACCCTTGATGAAATGCATGACATCATGGCCTTTCGCGTGTTGGTAGAAGAGGTGCGTGATTGCTATGCTGTTTTAGGGCTTGTGCACTCCAAGTGGCGCCCTGTGCATGGACGTTTTAAAGATTATATTTCCATGCCTAAGAATAACGGATACCAAAGTTTACATACTACCGTCATAGGGCCAGAAGGGGAGCGTATAGAAATTCAAATACGTACCAATGAAATGCATCGCCAAGCAGAACATGGTGTGGCTTCTCACTGGCTTTATAAAGAAAAAAGCAAGGTAAACCCCAAAGACTTAGAACAATTTACTTGGCTTAGAGAAATTTTTGAGCGTCAGCGCGATGAATCTGATTCTAAAGAATTTATGCATTCTTTACGCCTTGATTTATTTAAGGATGAAGTTTTTGTGTATACGCCGCGTGGGGATGTGAAAGAGTTACCCGAAGGCGCAACACCGCTAGATTTTGCTTTTCACATCCATACCAAGGTGGGGCATCATTGCTCTGGAACCAAAGTTAATGGAAAATTGGTACCCTTGGGCACACCGCTAAAAAATGGTGATATAGTTGAAATTATCACTGACAATGCGCGCCATCCCAATAGAGATTGGCTGAAAATGGTGAAAACCGCCAAGGCTCGCAGTCGTATTCAGCATTACTTACGCACCGAAGAGCGCAGCAGAGCTTTAGCTCTTGGCAAAGAAATGCTAGAAAAAGAAGGCCGTAAGCTGAGTCTTAATGTGGCAAAATCCCTAAAAGATGGGCATTTAGCCATGGTAGCTTCAGATATGAACCTTGATAGCACCGATGATCTTTTTGCCTCGGTGGGCTATGCACACAATACGCCGCGTAAGATACTTAATAAATTGTATGCTGTGTTGCACCCTGACGAAGTTTCGCCTCTAGCAGCACCGGTCAAAGAGAAAGATAAAGGCACGAAAAAGAAAACAGAAGGTGTGTCGCTCTCTGGTGTGGATGGTGTGCTGGTGCGCTATGCAAAATGTTGTAACCCTGTGCCCGGCGACGCTATCATTGGTTATATAAGCAGTGGCTTTGGCACCAGTGTGCACCGTAGCGATTGTATTAATGTGGCTAATATGGAACCAGAGCGTCTTATTTCTGTGCATTGGGATAGTGAAGATGATAATAAGCCTTATCAGTCTCGTGTGCATATTTTGGCACGTACCGAAAAAGGATTACTTGCTAAAATTACCCTTATCTTTGCTCAAGATGGCGTAAATATCTCTGAATTAAGATCTGTGGACTCTGTAGATGGTAAATCAGAAATAGATGCTGTAATTGAAGTACGCAATGCAGAACAGGTATATCAGCTTATAGAAGCTATAAATCAAATTCCCTCGGTTATTGAGGTTACTCGTACTACAGAATAGGCGATGTTACGTAAAAGTATATAATGAAAAAGCCCGGAATTCCGGGCTTTTTTTGTATTATCTAAAAAATATGGTGGCAAAGAAAGGCAGTGTCATAACAAAAGTCTTACTTTACTACTAAGGTTGATAAAGTTTATTTTTAGTCGTCCACTTGCTGGATGCCGTCAATCTTCCAATTGCCGCCACTGATGGGACGTGCAAAGTGCCATACTTCACGCACTTGTGTGGTTTCTGTGGCTTGAGTTTCGCGTAAAATTACATCAAAGTATACAGTGGCTGTCTCTTCATCGTTTTCTGTGGTGACACTGAGCAAACGAGCATTGTTTAGCAATACGTCTGTTTTGCTTGGGCTGTCATCTTCAGCCAATTGTTTCTTTACTTCTTCAAATACAGTGGGGCTTGTGAAAAGAGCAATGTCATCCAAGTCACGCTTATCCCAAGAACTTTGCATACGGCTAAAAGCCATTTTGGCGCCTTCTAAGAATTCTTCTACTTGAAAACCTGCGGGGATATGCGAGGGCGCTGCAGCGCCGCCTTGCAGGTTAGATCCCCAGCCTGCGGAAGAGTTTTGGGCACTTTGATAGTGCATATTTTGCCCCATATCTTGCGGTGCCCCTTGTTGCGCATATTGCGGCCCTCCTGCGGTTTGGGGGCTGTTTTTACTGCGCATATACATAAAGACTTTATAGGCTCCAAAGAGTAATAGGCCCATCATAAGAAGGGAGAAAATACCACCGCCGCCATCTCCATCACCAAAGAGTAAGGAGCCTAAAAGGGTACCGGCAAGTAAGCCACCAAAAATACCAGCCATACCAGATTTTTTGCTGGCAGTGCTCGCAGCTGTGGCATTTTGCGTAACGCCTGGTTGTTGTTGCTTAGGGGCAGTGGTAGAGCGCTGCATGGCTGGCTTAGAACCAAAAGAACGACCACCACCAAAGCGCTTGGCTGCATAGGCGTCATGAATGGCTACAAAGCATAAAGAGGCTACAAAAAGCAGTGTAGCTACAAGGGTTTTTGTTTGCATGTGTTTCTCACTAGTAGTATGGTTTATAAAAAAAATCCTTTTTACTGATACCAATATAAGGCAAATGAAGGAAAAAGCAAATACTGTTACAAAACTATTTTTCTTAAAAGTGTTTTATTTTGTTGTGTTATATGTATAAATAAAGAAAATTTAAAATAATGTGAAATTTTTGTTGCAAAAAATAATGTGTTGGGCTAGATTGCCTTTCGTTGCAGGGGAGCACAGCTTCTCGGTGACACGGTGATGGATTTACCAAGCTACATTTTGCTATGCTTTGAAAGGCAGGCAAAAATAAAAACTGAAAAAAAGTTTAAAAAAGCTTGACGGAACAAACAAAGTGCCGTATAAATCCTCTTCACATTGGGTCGTTAACTCAGTAGGTAGAGTATCTGCCTTTTAAGCAGAGAGTCGCAGGT
>CAYJND010000104.1:0-7006 GCA_964371565.1 uncultured Desulfovibrionaceae bacterium | reverse complement strand
TTTATTTTGTAATTTGTTAAAAGTGTTTATTTTCAAGTTATTATGATGTTTAACTAGAGGGGGAAGTAGAGGTTGTATATTAAAATATTTTAAAGCGGCATCTCTTAAAAAGCTATTTATGGTGTGAGATGCGGCTAGTGCGTGCAAAAAAAGGCCATCGAAGGACTCGATGGCCAATGGAGGAGGGGGTTAGAGTTTTATAAAGGAGGAGTTTAGTTGTATTTCGTTGCCTAGCGGTGGATGAAGCCGCTTTCCGTATATATAAAGGCGTTGTAGAGCGCCGTAATTGTTTTTATTGCGTGTTGTGAAGGTTTAGTTGTTTTGGTGGCCCATGCCGTGTCCCATAGAATTCATGCCCTTGCCTGCGCCGTGCCCTTTACCTATGCCATGCCCCATGCCCTTTTTATGGCCTAGGTTATGAGTGCCAGGTTCAAGCCCTAAGGCTTTATCTATAGCCTGACCAAGGTTATTTCTTTCTGTGGCAAGCTTTTGTTGTAGCTCAGTAATCTCTGTGGCTTTTTGCGCTACAGCTTTTACATCAGGTGTTGCGGCATTTTGTAATGCTTTTAATTCTTCATGTTTTATGAAAAGCTGTTGTTTTAAAGGAGCCATTTTGCTTTGGCTTTGTTCCACTAATTTGCGAGCTTCTTGACGCTGTGCGTCGGTAATATTGCTATGCTCTGCCATGTGAGAACCGTGGCCACCACCATGACCGCCACCGCAAGGGCAACCGTATGCATGGGCATTACTTGTATAAACGGTGCCACTGGCAAGGAGAGTAAGAGCAATAGCAGGGAAAATGGTCTTTATGACTTTCATGGTTGAGTCCTTATGGGTGTTATATTTGTTGTTGTTGCTATGGCTATAGCAAGGTGCGTGCCAAAGTTTAATTTGTGTTGTAATGTCTTGAAAAATAAAAGAAATATAATTTTTAAGAAAATATGGTTAGGGTGGGATGTATAATTTTTATACAGTGTAATGCTAGGTATGTATAAAATTTATGCAGGTGTAAACTTTTTATACAGTCAGAAAAAATAAAACACGCAGTCTTGGTTGAAGGCTGCGTGTTTTATTTTTATAAGATGGCTTTTAGGGTTAATCTATATGATGTGAAGAGGTATGTTGTGATTTTTCTATATTTTGCTGGTCATGTACACGCTCTCTGGCAAGGCTTGTGCAATCTCGCCCTCGATAGCCACCTAAGGATGCGCCTAATTCTTCAAAAAGTTTTTCATCAAGGTTTTTAAGTTCTTGGCGTAGATTTTGTCTGCGCTCTTGTAACTCTTGCCCTAAAATAGCTAATGTTTGTGGATCTTGCCCATTAGTGTAAGTAAAGTTTTTAAGCTCTTGAATTTTTTCTTGTAATGCTTTGCGTAAAACTTTTATTTTAGGCGCCGCTTCTCGTAAAATCTCTTGTGCCCTTTGCATTTGTTCTGCGCTAAGATCTTCGCTCCAGCGATAGTCTTTTGCCAGTGCCGGGTGGCTTAGTCCAAAGAACATAAGGCATAAAAGGTAGGGTATATATTTATTCTGTAACATAGAAACTCCATTTTCTTAGGTTTGTGTAGCCTCAAAAGCGCCTTAATGCAAGGAATAGAAGAGCGCAAAAGAGCTACACAATTTTGAAAGTATAAGTTAAGAGTTTGCAAAAAATATACCAAAATTAGCACGTGCTAGATGTTTTTCTCATGGTAATGCTGAGTGCCTCTTAGGCTTGTCTAATGGGCTTCATATGAGTATGTTGCCTTATGGCAAACAGAATATTCCCCCATTTTTCTTTTAAGAGGCTATTGCAAACTAGTTCTCTTGCCAATGCGCTTTGGCCTTTATTGGGTGCAGTGGGCGTCTTGGGCTTAGTGGTAAGTACGGTGCTTATTTTGTCTTTAGGACGTAATGAAAATAGCATGGTACGTCTACTTTTAGGTGAAGGTTCTGCGCTTATCTACGCTGTTGAGGGCTCTGTACGCATGAGCATGCGTCAAAACTCTCCCGTACAATTACAAAATACGTTACAAGAGCTCATTAATGACGATGTACGCTTTGTTTCCATACTCATGCCAGATGGGACTATTTTGGCACATAATGATGTGACAAGGCTTGGCAGTATTTTGCGTGTGAACGGAAAGGAACTTAATGAAAAAGTTTTAAAAAGTATATCACATACTATGCCTAATTCTTCTTTACGCTGGTTTATAGCGCAAATTGACGCTAAAGAAACCTTTGTGGTGTATAGAGAATTTATGCCTGCCAACAGACCTGTCATGAAAAAAACACCCCCACCTCCGCCGCCTCCGTCGTCATCTATGAGAGCCATTAAACCGCCACGTCGTGAGCAAAGAAATAGAGAAAATTCACTCCCACTTATTTTCTTAGGCTTAGATATTGGCCCTTTTGAAGCCGGACAAAAACAAGATAAGGTGTATTTATCTTCCTTAGCTTTTGGTATTATTTTGGTAGGTACTGCTCTTTTGTTGGTGCTTTATTATGCACAGCGTGCTCAAGAGTCACGCCGCCGTCAATTTGTGGCAGAGGGGCAAGTGCGTGAGCTGGAAGAAGAAATACGCCGTAAAGAAAAAATGGCTGCCATCGGTAATTTAGCTGCCGGAGTTGCCCATGAAATTCGTAATCCTTTAAGCTCTATTAAAGGCTATGCTACGTATTTTGGACAACGTTTTCCTGAAGGCAGTGATGATAGAGAGGCCGCAGCGGTAATGGTGCGTGAAGTGGAGCGCTTAAATCGCGTTATTACGGATTTGATAGGTCTTTCTCGCCCCACAGATGTTCATGCAAAGCCTGTAGATATTTTATCAGTGCTGGAACATTCTTTACGCCTTTTGCGCCCAGAAGCTCAGAAGGCAGGCGTAGAGCTTGTCTTGCGGCGTCCCAAACGTCCTTTGCCTTTAGTGCTTTTAGATGTGGATCGTTTTGGGCAAGCCATGTTGAATATTTGCTTAAATGCCATGGAAGCTATGCCGCATGGCGGCGAAGTGGCGCTTTCTATGGCTTTGCAGGGAGATAAGTTTTTAGCTCTTGAAATCAAAGATACAGGGCAAGGCATAGCAGATGAACACTTGGCGCATATTTTTGACCCGTACTTTACCACCAAGGGGCAAGGTACAGGGCTTGGTTTAGCCACTGTGCATAAAATCATTGAGGCTCATGGGGGGGAAATTTTTATTGTGTCGCGTCAAAATAAAGAAAATAAGAAAAATCTTGTGCCCATAGTGCCTCAAGGAACTTCGGGTACTACAGTGCGTATCCTTTTGCCCCTAGCCCTTTGTCCTTTGCCTAAATAAGGAAAAATATACATGAAAAATAATGCTGAAATATTGGTAGTGGATGATGATCAAGCTCATGGGCATATGCTACGCATGATGCTATCTTCTTGGGGCTATACCGTGCATGAGGCCAGCGACGGTGATGAAGCTGTAGAAATGGTGGAAGCGCAATCAGTAGATGCGGTGCTTATGGATGTGCGCATGGCGCGTATGCATGGCATTGAAGCCTTACAGCGTATTTTAGCCTATAATCCTGCTTTACCAGTAATTTTAATGACGGCGTATTCTTCGGTAGAAACGGCAGTGGAGGCTTTACGCATTGGGGCTTATGACTATTTATTGAAGCCACTGGACTTTGACCTTCTGCAAAATACTTTGGCAAAAGCTTTAGAGCATACCCGTCTTTCGGTGGAAAATCGTGAATTGCGTCGTCAATTAAGCGAAAATTCTTTGGTGCCTGGCATTTTAGGGCGTAGTAAAGCTGTGGAAGATATGCGTCATATGATCAGCACTGTGGCGCCTACAGAAGCTACGGTGCTTATTAGTGGTCCTTCGGGCACGGGGAAAGAGCTGGTGGCTAAGGCCATACATCAAGGCAGTGCGCGAGCAGCTAAACAGCTTGTGACGGTGAACTGCGCAGCATTGGCAGAAAATCTTTTGGAGTCAGAGCTATTTGGGCATGAGCGCGGAGCTTTTACCGGTGCAGATAAAAAACGTGAAGGGCGTTTTGTACAGGCGCATGGCGGCACATTATTTTTGGATGAAATAGGCGAAATGCCCTTGCTTTTGCAAGCTAAGCTTTTGCGAGCCTTGCAAGAGGCTGAGGTTCAGCGTGTAGGCTCAGATACCCCCATTACGGTGGATGTGCGCATTATAGCTGCCACTAATCGCGATTTGATGGAAGAAGTTAAAGCCCGTAACTTTAGAGAAGATCTTTATTTTCGCTTAAATGTCATTACCATAGACGTGCCTTCTTTGCGAGCGCGTAGAGAAGATATTCCACTTTTAGCGGCGCATTTTTTAGAGCGTTTTGCACAGCGTAATCGTAAAAATATCAAAGGTTTTTCGGCACAGGCTTTAGATGCTATGTTGCGCTATTCTTGGCCTGGTAATGTGCGTGAGCTTGAAAATGCTGTGGAGCGTGCAGTGATTATGTGTCTTGGGGAAACTATTACAGAAAAGGAACTTCCTTTAACGCTTAATAGCGTCGCCGAGGGAGTTGTAGAAAAAGTGGGGGAAGAGTTTTCCTTAGCCGGATTATCTTTAGATATGGTGGAACGCAAGGCCATTGAGCAAACGCTTTTAGATGTAGAAGACAATAAAAGCGAAGCGGCACGCCGTTTAGGTATTACTCGCGCAACATTGCAAAATAAAATAAAAAAATATGATTTAGAACCCTAACTCTTACTTGACAAAAGCGTAAAAATATCTCAAATATTGCCCTTATTTCCTATACATATTTTATTGAGGCATACGTGAAAAAACTTCTTTCTATTGCTTGTTTGTGTTCTGTTGCTTTGGCTTTACCGTCTATGGCTGCCATAGCGCCTTCTCCCATTGCGCCTGTTCCTGTGGCTACTGAAGGGCAGGCTGTGCAGGCTACTACTGCACAGACAGCTCAAGAGCTAAAAATAGCGCAAGGCTTAAAAGATGCACAAAAAGCCATTGATAATAAAGACTTTACAGCTGCTTTTGCTATTTTAGAGCCCTTGGCCAAAGAAGGTAGTGCTGAGGCTATGTATTTTGTGGGGCGCTTATACGATACGGGCGAGGGGGTAAAACGCAGCCCTAAAACCGCCACCTCATGGTATGCTAAAGCTGCCAAGGCGGGGGATGTAAGCGCGCAAAACTCTTATGGTGGGGCTTTGGCTCGTGGGCAAGGTATTCGAAAAAATACGCGCGAGGCCGTAAAGTGGTTTACCAAGGCTGCCGAAAGTGGGCACGCTGTGGCGCGCTATAATTTAGCCTATATGTATGCTCATGGGCAAGGTGTCAAAAGAAGTGAAGCTACCGCAGTGCAGTGGTACGAAAAGGCCGCAGAACAAGGCCTTGCCGACGCCCAATATTCTTTGGGTTGGGCATATTTGTATGGTAAGGGTGTAAAAAACAATGACACCAAGGCGGCTTTTTGGTTTCAAAAAGCGGCTGAACAAGACCATATGAAAGCGCAAAATAATCTGGCCTTTATGTATGCTGAAGGACGTGGTCTTGAGCAAAATTTTATGAAAGCTCATGAATATTATAGTAAGGCTGCAGGGCAAGGCTATGCACCGGCGCAATATAATTTGGGTTTTTTGTATGAACAGGGGAAGATTGGTGCCCCTTATTATGAAAAAGGTGTGGACTGGTATCGTAAAGCTGCTGCGCAAAATGATGCCGCTGCGCAATTTAGCCTTGGTTATATGTATGAGCAAGGCACAGGAGTTACGCGCGATATTAGCAAGGCTGAGCAATGGTATAAATTAGCCGCTAAAAATGGTGACAAAACAGCCAAGATGGTTTTAAAGCAATTCACTAAGAAAACACAGTAAATTGCTATACAAATCTACAAAAGCCCAGGTGATGCATCTGGGCTTTTTTTTGTATCACGTGACTTTAAGCACAATATTGACCTTAATGCTGTAAAATGCTAGAAGAATAATGCTGAGTTTCAAGTTTTCAATGGAAAAGAGGCTTGTGATGGATGCTTCTTTTCTTGTATTTGCTTGAGCTGTGCACCACGTTCAGAAAAATATTTTCTGACATATGAGGTGAGAGTCTTTACACTCTTTCATCATACAATGAGCCTTTACTTCCTATCAATTCTTTTTAACCAAGGTTGGTGTTCATGGGTGATTTCATTCAACAGCTTATAAATGGCCTTGCTGTGGGAAGTATCTATGCCCTTGTGGCTTTAGGATACACCATGGTTTACGGCATTTTAAAGCTTATTAACTTTGCCCACGGTGATTTGTTTACCATTGGGGCATATTTTGGCTTAACCTTACTTGTAAGCGCCGGTATTGCTGGTGCCTTGCCCGTAGAGTTAGCCATTGTACTGGTTTTTATTATGGTGGGACTTTTTGTAGCGCTTATGGGCTTTATTTTAGAGCGTGTGGCCTACAGACCCCTGCGCACAGCTAGCCGGCTTTCGGCTGTTGTGTCAGCCCTTGGTGCGTCCATTTTTTTCCAAAATGCTATTATGCTTATTTATGGCGCGCGCTTTTTTGTGTATCCTGAGATAGTACGTCCTTCCTTTATGGTTTCCATTGGCTCATGGGAAATTCCAGGAATTCGTATTTTAGTTATTTTAGCGTCATTTTTACTCATGTTGGCATTGTACCTTTTTGTGCATCGCACACGTACAGGGGCAGCCATGCGCGCTGTTTCCATTGACCAAGGTGCTGCACGACTTATGGGTATTAATGTAAATAGAATTATTTCCATTGTATTTATGATTGGACCTGGTCTTGGCGGTATTGCCGGCATGATGGTAGGTTTATATTACGGGCAAATCGACTTTGTTATGGGCTGGAGCTATGGTTTAAAGGCCTTTACTGCGGCGATTTTAGGTGGCATTGGCAATATTCCTGGAGCCATGCTGGGCGGCCTTTTACTGGGCGTTATCGAAGCCATGTCTGCGGCCTATATAGCTGCTGCTTGGAAAGATGTTATTGCCTTTGGCGTGCTTATCTGTATTCTTATTATCCGCCCCACAGGCATCTTGGGCGAAAGGGTGGCTGAAAAAT
>CAYJND010000103.1:0-7010 GCA_964371565.1 uncultured Desulfovibrionaceae bacterium | reverse complement strand
AGACTTTGACGAGGCCATTGCCCTTGCCAATAGCACTCGTTTTGCCTTAACCGGCGGTGTCTTTAGCCGTTCGCCGAAAAACCTAGACAAAGCTCGCAAGAACTTCCGTGTGGGCAACCTGTATATTAACCGTAATAATACAGGCGCCTTGGTAGAACGTCAGCCCTTTGGCGGCGCCAAGATGTCTGGCGTAGGCACCAAGGCCGGCGGCCCAGACTATCTCTTGCACTTTATGGATCCGCGCGTCATCACAGAAAATACCATGCGCCGCGGCTTTGCCCCTGTGGAAGAAGATGACGATTGGGATGAATAGTCCTCACACGCCTTTATAGAAATAATATAAAACAAATCCCCCCTCTATTTTTAGAGGGGGGATTACTTTATGCAGCTTTAACGTTTTTTTAGCCTAAGCCGTCTTTACAATTAAAGAGCAAAGCCTTGAACAAGGCGCTTTACAAAATCTGTTTGGGGATTTTTTTGAATACCCTGTGGGCTATCATATTGATGAATATAGCCTTTATCCAAAACAAGCACCTTGGTACCAAGGATTAAAGCTTCGGATATATCATGAGTTACAAGCAATATGGTAATATGGGTTTTTTGGTGCAATTGTTTGAGCTCTAAACGCAATTGAGCGCGAGTAATTTCATCCACAGAGCCAAAGGGTTCATCCATAAGCAAAATTTTAGGCGAGGCACTTAAAGCTCTAGCAATGCCCACTCTTTGCTGTTGCCCGCCAGACAGTTCATCGGGGTAACGGTCTTTAAAAGAATCGTCCAGTCCCACCATATGTAACCAATGACTCACAAGCTCATCAAGCTCATTTTTACTTGTGCGCCCTTTTAGGGTAGGCACATAAGCAATATTTTCTGCCACTGTCATATGAGGAAAAAGCGCATTGCCTTGCACCACATAACCCATATCTCTTCTATGCTCAATAATATCCTTATGCAAAATATTTTCATCATTTACATATACCGTGCCGCTGCTAGGTTGCACCAGGCCATTAAGCATTTTAAGTAAGGTGGTTTTGCCGCAGCCAGAGGTGCCAATAATAGCTACAAACTCCCCCTGCTCTACGGTGAAATTAAAGTCTTCAATAATCTGACTATCACCATATTTCATACTAATATTTTCATAGCGTATGACGGTTTTCATTTGCTTAATCCTTTTGTAAAAGGCCTAAGCCTTGTAAAAATTCTTGAGCCACCTGGCGCGGTGTTTGCCCCTTGCTTTCCACTTGATAATTCATATGAGCTATATCTTTATCGGCAATACGCCCTTGCAATAAAGTCAATATGTTTGCAAGTTCAGGGTGCTTATCTAAAACTTCCTTACGCACAATATTTCCGCATAAATACGATGGATATAAATGCTTATCATCTTGTAATACCAATACATCCGACACGCTCAATTGCCCATCGGTGGTAAAAACATTCATCACATCAATTTTATCTTCGTTAATGGCCTGATATTTTAAGCCAATTTCCATGGCCATGGTGTCACCAAATGTTAAACCATAGGCATCGCACAACATTTTAAAGCCATCAACGCGACCAAAAAAATCATAACCGGCGCCAAATACAAGCTTTTTACTTACAGCTTGTAAATCTGAATAGGTCTTTAAATTATACTGTTTTGCAATTTCATTGCGCACCACAACGCCATAGGTATTATTAAAGCCATACATACCAACCCATTGCAAGTTAAAGCGTTGTGAGTATTCTTCTGTAAGCGTAGAAAAAAACTTTTCTTGATACATACTTTTCTGTTTCAGCACCATATTCCAAGCGGTGCCCGTATAATCTATGCAAATATCAAATTCTTTATTCAGCATGGCAGGGTGAATATTAGCCGTGCCCCCGCCCACACCTTGGGTAAGCTCTACTTTCAAGTCGCTTTTTTCTTCAATAAGCAAAGCCAGCATTTCAGAAAGTATATATTGCTCTGTCATAGGTTTTGAAGCAATACGAATAACCTCTGCCTTTTGCGTTAACAAAGCATTGGTAAAAATGAGTGCCATAGCCACACCCAGCACGGTGAGCACAGAAAAAATAATTTTTCTGCGTCTACTTTTTCTTCGTACCTTAAAAAAGCTTTCCAGTGCCGTAAAAAGAAAATCCCAAACAAGTGCTAGCAGCGCAATAAGCACACTACCCACCATGGTCATGGTGGTATTATTGGTGGTAATGCCGCGATAAATAGCCACGCCCAAACCGCCAGCGCCAATAAAGGAAGCAATGCCCCCTAGAGCCACCGTCATGGTCATCATGCTACGAATACCTGAGAAAATAATGGGAAAAGCCAAAGGAAGCTTAATTTTATACAGCATTTGCCAATGGGTACTGCCCATGGCCTTGGCCGCTTCTAAAATAGTGGCATCCAATTGCGTTATGCCCGTGTAGGTATTGCGCACCATGGGTAGCAAAGCATAAATGGTCAGGGCAATAATGGCTGTTGCATCCCCAATGCCTGAAAAAGGTATAAGAAAGCCCAACATAGAAATGGAGGGAATGGTATAAAGCAGATTAACCATACCAAGAGTTAAGGACGAAGCCTTACGATAATGGCTAATGACTATACCAAAAATGCCGCCAAAAATAACAGCAATAACAAAGGCGGTTAAGGTGATTTGCAAATGCTCAAAGAGTAATTTTACAAAAAAATCATTCTCTTGAACAAATAAATCTAACATCTCAGCGAGCATATTTTATAGCCTTACAATGGATTGTGTGGGACAGGTTTCGGCGCAAAGGCCGCAGTGCAAACAGTGCTCTTGCGCTATTGCATATATGTTTTCTTTCTCTTGCACGCATTGCTGCGGGCACACCTTGGCACATTCACCGCATGACACACAGCTTTCTGTAATCTCAAAACCTTTTTCTACCATTTTACCAGCGCCAATGGTGGCGTATTTTTTGGTAATGGGTCTTGTGGTAAGATCAAAAAATTCAATACTAGCATCTTTAATACAAAAAACATCTAAAATATAGCGCGAATCACCGGGATATACAGTATTCATAATAGCATTTTCCGCAAAAATTTCATCTAATAGCGCCTTATCACAGCCTAGATGCAACACATCGCCATTGAGGCGAATGGTTTTCTGATCTTTTGTCATACCTAAAATAGCCACATTTTTGGTGGCTAAAAGCTCTTTATGAAAATCTTTGCCACGAGCCGTGCAAAAAAAGAGCGTGGTATCTTTTGCCAGCATAATATCTATAACGCGGATTTGCGGCTTATTATGCGCATCCACCGTAGCCATGCAGGTGCTTTTAATTTCACGTAATGTTTTAATATAATAATTGTTCATAATCTCTCCGTAAAAGTTTTTTTTCGCAAGCAACCTCTCAATATAGTTTCTCTATAGTCCATGCTTGCCCTACCATAAAAAGTAGAAAATAAAGGGAAGATTGAGACAAAAAAACTATTTTGCACTGTGCACATGCTGCAGCACAGCACCTATATCGGCATTGATGCACAGAGATTGCGCTTGAATGGGGGGCGGGCAAAAAGCTTCGCCCAAATTTATAGACACATACTGCGCCTGAGGGTTATTTTTTACCCATTGCCAAAAAGGATATTTAATAATGGCAGGGGTATTTTCCCCTACGCCAAGCTCTAAATACAGCGTTTTTTTATGCTGATATTTATGGAGAAAATCTTCATATCTTTGACGCGCAGCATACCAACCTGCATCTTGCACAAAGCTTCCATCACAGCGCAAATTCATAATCATCCCCCTGCCGCACTTAGGGCAAAGAGGCAATAATTCTTGAGGAATACGCATATCTTTTTGCTCTTTTACCATGGCAAGCACACGCTCTTTATTGGAATACGTTTCCTCATGACAAGGGAAAGAACATTGCCATAAACCATAATCACCTTGGGTATAAAAAAGCCTCTCTTTAGGAAAAGAAGCACGCAAAAATAAATGATCGGCATTGGTAGTTATGACAAAAAATTCTTTTTCTTTTACAATGCTTAGCAAAGTATCATACACATATGTATCAAAGTCTTCATAGCGATTATGATAAATATGCCGGCTCCAATAGGCCCAAAACTCTTCCACCGAGGCAAAAGGGTAAAAGCCTGCAGAATACATATCTGTCAGATTATATTTTTCTATAAAATCCGGAAAATTTTTCTGAAATCTTGCACCGCCATAGTTTAAGCCCGCCGAGGTGGATAAACCCGCCCCAGCCCCCACCACAATGGCGTCTGCCTTGGCTAAGTTAGCTTTTAGGGTAGCAATCTGGGCCAAGCAATCTTCGGTAAATTTCATAATCTTCATCCTTAAAAACATTAAAAACTACTGAAAGATCACTCTTTGTCTCTGCAAGAAAATCACGCACGCAGGTAGTGGCTATTTGCGCCGCAATATCTTGCGGAAAACAAAACTCACCTGTGGAAATGCAGCAAAAAGCTATGGATTGTAAATTATTATCCACCGCACATTGCAAGCAAGAAAAATAGGCCGAAGCCAAAAGCTCTTCATCTTTTTGACTCAGAGAAGCGCGAATTATGGGCCCCACCGTGTGAATAACATGCTTTGATGGCAAATTGTAGGCGCTGGTAATTTTCGCCTTGCCCGTGGGCTCGCCATGGCCTTGCTTTTGCATAATTTCATGGCATTCAAGGCGCAATTGCACCCCAGCATAGGTATGTATAATATTATCAATACAATTGTGCAGCGGTGCAAAACACCCTAATAATTGCGAATTAGCCGCATTTACAATGGCATCCACAGCTAGGCGCGTTATATCCCCTTGCCAAAGATAAAAGCCCTCTGCTGTGGGGTGAAAATCTTGCACAGTCACGCTGGTACGCGCGGCGTGTACTTTTTGCAAATACGCATCTTGCTGCGTAATAAAGGCCTCACTTATGGGTCTTGGCGGGCGCACATTGAGCAAGGCGCGAAAAAGATGCTCATCTGCGCATTGCGCTTGCAACCGTACCGCCAAATCCCCCTGCCCATGGCTCTCGTATTCAGCTAGTAAATATTCATTAAGAAAGTGCAAAGCTGCTTTATCTTTCACTGCCAAACACCTTATTTTTAATATTTTTCAATTTTTCTGAGATACTATATGTGGTTATATAGTACAAAGTTGGTAAAATTAAAACAGCAAGCAATAGGGGCGATACAAACACAATATCAGCAAAAAAATTGCTATCTATAAAGTGCAATTCACTGGGCAGAGTTTCCACTTTAATAATATTCAAATAATCATTGATATAACCAATAAATGCATACATTTGCACTATGGCAATAATAAAAAGAATCATGGACTGTTTCTTTTGAATTTTTTGTGAACTGTACTCTATTTTGCGCTCAATAATATCTCGCGTGCTTTCAAGGGTGTGTAAAATTTCTTTTTTATGTTCACCCAATTTCCAATAGCTATGCACGCTATTGTAGATATTTTGCTGCCAAGGGCGTAATGTAGCTATAAATTGAGACTCTTTAGCTGCAAGTATACGCGAAAAAGAAACAATGGTATCGTGTTCTTGTAATCTTGCTTGCAAATTGCCATCATGCGAGCTTGTAAGAGCCACATACTCTAAATTTTTATAGGTGCGCGAATTAAAATATTTCCAAAAAAACCATCTGGCATCCAAATGAATAATAATTTGCAAATGAAATTTTAATTGCTCTTCGGTGACCGCATATTGAGTGGTATAGCTCCAGCCGTACCTTGAATACAGGGTCTTATCTTTATGTGTAAAAACATAATCTTCAAATTTTCCCACATTTTCTTCGTCAAAATGAATAGCATTGATATTTCTTGCCGTCTCTTCCTGAAAATCCTCTATAAATGCAGAGTACATATGGGCTGAATTTTCAGGAATAAAAATATCATTTTTAGCTATGTTTATATGAATGTGGCGTAAATCTTTATGCACAGTATTAAGAACAAGTTGCTTTAATTGCACATATTCTGTGTAAGAATTTGTAACAATCTGGCGCAAAGCCTGCATGACAGTTTTATAGTACAAAGGGTTTGCGCTTTTTTCATCGTGCTTTATGCACAATTGCAAAGAGAAAAACAGTACAGATTCATCCAAGGTAAAGATATTTAAAAAAGATTCACTTGCATCAATTTCAATATCTTTAATGGCTAAAAACTCTGCTTCATTTTTAATATCATCAAAAATACATGAAATGCGATCATAGGCTATAGGCCTTGCAAGCACAGAAATATATTTAAAAACAGCATCATAGGCGTCTTGTTTATCTGTTTCGTAGCAAGAAATGACGTAATTTTTTCTATAAGAGTCATCTTCAATTTTTCTTTGCGCATCCACATAACCAAGGGCAAAGAGATTTTCTTTTTTATTAAATAAAAAATTCAAAAAAGATACATAGGCATCCCTTTGAAAACCCAGTGGTTGAAGTATTGTTATGTACGTTTTATTTTGCATATCGAAAGAACTTTCTATTTATAAATAGGTTTTCCCATGCCCCTCTATATAGGCATCGCTCAGCGGCTCATCTCGGTAATCTAGGGTAATTTCTTGCCCTATTTCTATATTTTGCAGCGCCACAACCCTTAAAGGGTGTTGCTTCAACACAGCATTGGGCGTTCTGGAATGATTAATAAAACTGTATTTAGTTCTGTAAGGGCGCACCAAAAGCAAGTCTTTTTCGATGGCATTCCACTCAAAAGTGGCCATAAAATGCGCCGTTGCCGGTACATATTGCCCATCAAGCACCCCTAAAATAGTGCCCTCGTGCATATTGGCTGTGGCAAATAGGCCATGCCCATGCACGAGGCTTGGTTTAATTTCTGTATTTTGTATATTATCAACAATATTTTCAAAGTTTTCCATAAGCACCTCACTAGCAATGTGCAAGAACTTTATGTGAATACGCCCTAGCTTGCAAGCTGATTTTACGTGAACTAAGCAAAATAAAACGTAAAAATTAACCACAAAAAAAAGACCTCTTGATTTCTCAAAAAGTCTTTGTTGTATGCACTTATATGGCGCAGAGGAAGAGATTCGAA
>CAYJND010000102.1:0-7018 GCA_964371565.1 uncultured Desulfovibrionaceae bacterium | reverse complement strand
CCAAAGACCTTGGCACAGGCAAAGAGCAATCCATTAAGATTACCGACTCTTCCGGTCTTTCTGAGGACGACATACAGCGTCTGGTTCGTGAAGCAGAAGCCAATGCCAGCGATGACAAGAAAAAACAAGAACTCATTGAAGCTCGTAACCATGCCGACAGCCTTATTTATGGCACAGAAAAGAGCCTCAAAGACCTTGGCGATAAGGCCGATGCAGCCATGAAGGGCGACATTGAAAGCAAAATTGCTGCTCTGCGCACCCTTATGGAAGGCGAAGATGCCGACGCCATCAAGGCTAGCACCGAAGAGCTTGCCCAAGCTTCTCACAAGCTTGCTGAATTGCTCTATCAACAACAAGGTGCTGGTGCTGAAGGCGCCCCAGGTGCTGACGGCGGCTGCGCCGGCGGCGGTTGCGGCTCTTCTGCTAAGCAAGATGACGACGTAGTAGACGCTGAGTACACTGAAGTAAAGAAATAAGCTGTTTAAGTTTATTGAAGAATAATAAAGGGAGAGATGAAAATCTCTCCCTTTTTTTGTGTTTGAAGATTTTTTGTGGCTTTTTATTTTTGTGGGGGAGGGCCCGCTTATATGGGGGGCTTTTTGAAAAATGGTTCTTTCCCTCCCCCACACCCCACCCTTTTCCAAAAACTTTTTATGGCGGCAAAGTTCATGTCACGTATACAGTCTTTAATCGCATGAAATATATGTAGCGTAAAAATAAATTTTCAGTTCAAAAAAAGTGAAATACAAGGAAAAATGCAAATGCAGGACGCGCCGCTTATTAGAGACATATACAAGCGGTCTACATTTGTCTTTTGATGTAGTAGATTAGCTTTTTTCACCTTACAAAAATTTTCAGTTCAAAAAGGGCTGAAGACGAGACAAGCGAAGCTTTTTTTGAATATGATAAAAGGGGCATAAAAGGGTAAGAGACAAGAAGGGCGACGTTTTTTGCGCAGGAAGTGTACTCTTATGGTACTCGACCGAAGCAAAAAACAAGCCCGACGTAGTATATTGCCCTTTTTCACCTTACAAAAATTTTCAGTTCAAAAAGGGTGAAATACAAGGAAAAAGACAAATGCAGGACGCGCCGTGTATAGAGACATACACAAGCGGTCTGCATTTGTCTTTTGACGCAGTAGGTTACCCTTTTTCAACTGAAAATTAGCCGCCACATTTGGTGAAGGAGCAACCCTGACACATATGACATCCCTCTTGAAAGACTAACTCCCCGCCACAATCTGGGCAGGTAGGCGCATGAATAGAGGTAGCGTGCACATTGACCGCTTCCGTACCCTCCAAATAGCGTTTCTCTAGCACCCAAGCAATGGCATCGGGAATAGACAGCAATAAGCCCTTACCCCGAAATACCGGATGTTCGCCGCCAATGCCCTTAATTTGGCTTACAATATCGCGCACGCTCACCCCAGAGCGTAAAGCCAGCGACACAAGGCGCCCAATGGCTTCGGCCTTGGCAGTGATAGAGCGCCCCGACTTGCCAATGGTGGCAAAAACTTCAAAAGGTTTGCCATTAACTTCATTCACCGTAAGATACATACCCCCAAGGCCTGTTTGCACCTTGTGAGTAAAACCCTGCACCACATCAGGGCGACGACGCACTTGGCCTAAATCACTGGGAGTCACTCCCTCAGCGCCACTGCTTGGGGAAGCTGCGTTTTCGTTCTTCTTCTGGCTTTCGCCCGTATCCAGCACTTGCACCGACTTACAACCATCACGATATACCGTTACGCCCTTGCACCCTTCGGTAAAGGCCAGCCAATAAATAGTATGAATATCCTCTTGAGTGGCAGAGTGCGGTAGATTTACAGTTTTAGACACGGCATTATCCGTATGGCGCTGAAAGGCCGCCTGCATTTTCAAATGCCACTGCGGCGCAATATCCATGGCGGTGACAAAGGTTTTACGCATGGCTTCGGGCAAAAATTCCATATGCTTAATAGAGCCTTTGCGCAAAACACTTTCCATAAGCTCTGGACTGTGCGCCCCTATAGCAGCAAGAGATTTTTCAAAATAAGGGTTCACTTCTACCAATTTTTCCCCGTCCAAAATATTACGTGTAAAGCATAGGGCAAAGAGCGGCTCTACACCGGAGGAACAACCGGCAATAATTGACAGCGTGCCCGTGGGGGCAATGGTAGTCACCGTGGCATTACGAAAAGGCCCTTGCCCATTTTGCGCAAAAACAGAGGTAGCATAAGCAGGAAAGGCACCGCGCTCTTTAGCGAGCTGCATAGAGGCCGCATGCCCCTCATCATCTACGAATGCCATCACACGCTCGCCAAGGGCAATGCCCTCTGGGCTATCGTAAGCAACGCCTAACTGAAAAAGCATATCAGCAAAACCCATGACGCCAAGGCCAATTTTTCTATTCAAGCGCACCCGCTCGGTAATGCACTCTAGGGGAAATCGTGAGGCATCAATGACATTATCTAAAAAACGCACCGAAAGATGAATAACCCGCGCCAATTCTTTCCAGTCTATATGCTTTTCAGGATTATTCTGCGCCCCAGTGCCAGTGACAAATTGAGCTAAATTGATGGAGCCCAAATTACAAGCTTCATAGGGGAGCAAGGGCTGCTCACCGCAAGGATTTGTAGACTCAATTTCCCCTTGGTCGGGGGTGGGATTATCTCTATTAATGCGATCTAAAAACACAATACCGGGGTCGCCAGATTCCCAAGCTTTTCGCACAAGAAGATCAAAAACATAACGGGCAGATAGGCGGCCATGCTCTTGCCCCAAATGCGGGCATATGAGGGAATACTCTTCATCACGCTCTACCGCCTGCATAAAAGCTTCGGTAAGCCCCACAGAAAGATTGAAATTGTTAAATTCACCCTCTACAGCTTTGGCCTCAATAAAGGCTAAAATATCGGGATGATCCACGCGCAAAATACCCATATTGGCGCCGCGACGTGTACCACCTTGCTTAATTTGTTCGGTGGCAGTGTTAAAAATACGCAAAAAAGAAAGTGGCCCAGAAGCTACACCGCCGGTGGAACCCACATGGCTATTGGCAGGGCGCAGGCGCGAAAAGGAAAAGCCCGTGCCACCGCCGGATTTATGAATCATGGCGGCATGCTTCACCGCATCAAAAATTTCTTCGATGGAATCGCCTATGGGAAGTACAAAACAGGCAGAAAGCTGACCTAAATCTGTGCCAGCATTCATAAGGGTAGGAGAATTTGGCAAAAACTTCCACTGAATCATAAGATCATAAAATTCTCGAGCCAAGGACTCTACCTTAACGGTGGAATTTTCATACTTGCTTTCTTCTGTGGCTATGGCACAGGCCACACGCCAAAAAAGTTCGCGGGCATCTTCGGCATGCCCAGTGGCCTCATTATATTTATAATACCTTTTTTTAAGCACCACTTCCGTATTGCTGCTAATGGAGGGATGGGGCAAATCCTCGGGCATGGGGAGCATAGGAGTCATGGATAAACCTTTGGTTACAGGTGAATAAAGGGGTACAATAATTCATATCATTAAAAGCGCGTCTTTGCCACGTTAAAAAAATTTTAAAAATTAGTCACATAGATGTCGTTAACAAAAAAGATATGCAAATACACCTAGATATACCTAGTGTTTTACTTGACATTGATAATGAAAAGAATATGCTCGCTCATGCAGTTTTTTTAAACTAGCAGGACTTTTTACCTTTATAGAGGACATTTATGAGCATTCGTCAAAAAATCTTATACGCTATGATTGTGGCTGTATTTCTTTCTATTGCTGGCATTCTTGCCATGGCTTCTTATGAGCTAAATACTGTTTTTGTAAATAATTACAGAAATAACAGCCAGGCGCAATTAGATCGTATGGATGCTTTTGCACAAAATTTCTTTGCCTCAGCCATGTCCATGTCTGAAATGCTTGCCAGCACTGGCACCATTAGGGATAATATTGAAAGTGTAACATCTTATGCGCACACCACAGAAGCCATACGCACCATAGGTCAACAATTAGCACCTGAAGAGCGCGCCATCTATGAGATTTTGCAAACGACTAAAAACGCCTACCCTGACTATTTATTAGTCTATGTGAGCAATAATGCCGGTGGTATAACACAAGCCCCCGATGACACCCTGAGCGCAGGCTACGATGCTGCGCAGCGCCCTTGGTATATTGATACCGTTAAAGCAAGAGATACCATTTTAACGGAAGCCTATATTTCTGATAGTGGCGATGCTATTTTTACCGTAGCTTCTCCCATCAAAGATAGACGCTCAAACATTGTAGGCGTAGCCGCCATTGATATTACCTTAAATACCCTTACCCAGGAAACGGGCACAGTACAACTTGGCGACACAGGCTATGTATTGCTTATTGATAGCCTCAATCAAGTGGTTAGTGATCCTAAAAATTCCGGTAGTAACATCCCCGAAAGTCAGCGCTGGCTTGGCAAAACCCTACAAGATTTACCTACAGAACCTTCTCGTGCATTGCAAGAGCTACGCAACCTGAAAAATGGTTACAAAGAAGTCACCATAGATGGTGTTCAGTGGTTAGCCTCCATTAAAACTACCCCCAGCAATTGGAGCCTTGTCATGCTGCAAGAGCGTGATGAAGTTTTTGCCGGCGCATGGGAAGTTACCATGGTTATAGCCTATACGGGGCTTATTATTGTTTTTATTATTATACTACTGGCTTGGGCTGTGGCGCGTTCCATTGCTACCCCCATCGCGGTGCTGGTCAAGGCTTCTCAAGGCGTAGCCGAGGGCGATCTAAAGGCCATACCAGAAGACAATAAGGCTTTTAAGGGCGAAGTAGGCCTTTTACATGCAAGCCTTAGTGCCATGGTTCATAAATTAGTGGAGCTTATTGAAACAGCCAATGGCAAAATGCGCGAATCTGAAGCAGCTTTAGAAAATGCACAAAAAGCTCATGAAGCTGCAGAAGAAGCTAAAAAAGGTGCAGAAAAAGCCCGTAAAGAAGGCATATTGCATACCACAGAACAAATGGGCTCTATTTTAGCAGAACTCAACGCTGCCACCAAGCGTCTTAACCAAGACGCAAAACAGACAGGACAGCGCACCCTTGAACAGCAAAGAATGATTGAAAAAACTAGCATGGCCATTGAGAACATGAATGCTTCTGTGCTAGATGTGGTTAATAGCACTACCCGTACGGCCACCCATGCCGACGAAGCCCGCCAAGAGACACAAAATGGCAAGAACCTAGTGTTAAACCTTGTGAGCAGCATGACAGAAATTGAAAGTAAGGCCATGGCCATGCGTGAAAGCCTTGGTACTTTACGCACCCAAGCTACAGACATTGTGCAAATTATGAATATGATCAATGACATTGCAGATCAAACCAATTTACTTGCCTTAAATGCCGCCATTGAGGCCGCACGCGCTGGTGAGGCGGGTCGTGGATTTGCTGTGGTTGCCGATGAAGTGCGTAAATTGGCAGAAAAAACCATGGAAGCCACTAAACAAGTGGATATTACCGTATCTACCATTCAAAAAGGTACTGAAAGTAATATGAAGGCCATTGAAGAAACTGTGGCCTATATTTCCCAGTCCACCTCTATGGCACATAGTGCGGGCACGGCCTTAGAAGGCATCGAAAGCATGGTACACAATACAGCCATGGAAGTTCGCTCTGCTGCAGACTCTAGCGAAAGTCAAGCCCATACTTTAGAACAAATCAATAACAGCACCACACACATCAACAGCATTACCTCTGAGGTGACGCAAAATGTTCTGTCCACGCAAGAAGCCACGCAAGGCCTTGCACAAATTGCCGCACAACTCTCTGCCATAGTAGATAATTTGCGCCACGAAAATAAATAAGCATTTCTTATGATACCTATAGCCGCCCTTGCTAGCACGTTGCTACGAGGGCGGTTTTTTTGTGGAAGAGAAAATAGTGCTACTGGGGGCTAGGTTAAAGCTTGTGCATGGTTTCATGCGCAGAAGTGTTGAACAGCCTGTTAGAGGCTATATCTTTCTTCATATGGGACTTTCCCAACTCAATTGGCACTGAAGGTAAATACAATATTGTTTACATGTCTTACCTCTATTTGCATCTGCATGCAGAGAGTAAATAGCAACTATTGAAATATGAAGACCTTACAATATCTTTATCTACTATTCTTACCCTGTGCCTACCCCTTCTCAAGGAACAAACACCTTGACGTAAGGCCGCTTTATAGCCTATGGAAAGGGAAGTTTTTCTACGTTTTGCCAAGACCAAGCCCTACTTTTGTGAGGCTTGCGTCTTTTCGTGTCATTAAAGCTACAGAAATATTTCTTTTTTCTGCAGTCTTAGCCCTAACGCAAAACACAAAACACTATACTCAGTTTAGGATTGCTTTATGGATATTTTGCCTTTACTTCGCGCTCAAAAAGAAAATGTTACTGCCAAGTGGGTTGACTCGGTATATGCCAGCTACCCTTTGGACACTACGGGGTTTTTGCGCACCAAAAAAGATGATTTTTGTAATCCTGTAGGTGAAATAACCACCACCATGGCGCATTTTCTTTTTGATGCAGCCGCAGGTGAGCATGTGCTTGAGCTCAAACTACGCGATGCTTTAGAACGCTTTGTGAAATTACGCTCAGTGCAAGATTTTACCCCTTCGCGCGGCCTTGGGGTAGTTTTTGTTTTTAAACAGCTTTTTCGTGAAGCCTGCATGAAAGATTGCGCAGATAAAGGCGGTTTGAAAGAGTATTTAGAATGCGAATCGCGCATAGATACTTTATTCCTTATGGCTTTTGATATGTATGTGGCTTCTCGCGAAACCTTAGCCGAGTCACGCATTGCAGAAATTCGCAATGCACACTCTCAAGTTGTACGCATGGCACAGCGCCACGGGATTGTCCCCGGCGATATGCCTTTATAATATAATGCGTTTCACCCTTACGGGTGTACTTAGTGTTGGAAGTTTTCTGTATAGAAAACCTAATTTTGTATCCGATTTTGGATGAATCGGTATTTAGTCAACCTCTAGCCCAGTGAGGTAAGGGAATGGTCACTTCATTACTGGT
>CAYJND010000101.1:0-7027 GCA_964371565.1 uncultured Desulfovibrionaceae bacterium | reverse complement strand
TATGATTAATCTTAATGAAAAAAATACGGAAAAAAACCCTTACCCAAGAGCTTTCTCACATATTGGCTTATCTGTACCTGACCTTGAAAAAGCCGTTGAATTTTACAAGGAAGTTATGGGCTGGTATGTTGTCATGCAGCCTTCTGTTGTAAAAGAAGAAAGCGAAAGCGCCATAGGCATTATGTGTGAAGAAGTTTTTGGCGCAGGCTATGAGAGCTTTAAAATTGCTCACATGGTTACTTCAGACGGAATTGGTATTGAACTCTTTGAATTTAAACAAAATAATAAAGAAAGAGTGCCCTTTGAATTTGTACCAACAGGCATGTTCCACTTTTGCGTGCAAGACCCTGACATTGAAGGCATGGTAGCAAAAATTGTTGCCCATGGCGGAAAGCAAAGAATGCCCATTAGAGAATATTACCCTAATGAAAAGCCTTATAGAATGTGTTATGTGGAAGATCCTTTTGGTATTGTCTTTGAGGTATATTCACACAGCTATGAGGTAACGTATTCTAAAGGCGCCTATTAAGCCTTTAATATTATATCTATTTTATCATTATAAATGAAATCCGTAAGGGCGCCCTTAATAAAAAAAGGGCGCCTTTTTAATTGTTATTTCAATATTTGTTGAATTGTCTTGACATCTCTGCGTTTGTATATTATTTCTAGATTACTCGAAACATCGAAATAAAAAGAGGTGCCCATGTTTGACGTAACAATGCTTAAAGAAAGTTTGAATATGTTTGTCTTTCTTGCTGTTGAGCTTTCGTTATTATATTTAATAATTGCCTATGCCATTGGCGTGTTGCAAGAACGCATTACCCCAAGCAAAGTGCAAAATATTTTGAGCTCTAAAAAAGGTAAGGGCTATGTAATAGCGGCCTTTTTAGGTGCAATTACGCCATTTTGTTCTTGTTCAACCATTCCTTTTTTAAAAGGCTTACTCAAAGCCCGTGCCGGTTTTGGCCCCATGCTTACTTTTCTTTTTGCTAGTCCGCTTTTAAATCCCATTATTATGGGCTTATTCTTAGTAACATTTGGGGCGCAGGTAACGGTATTTTACTTTAGCGTAGCCTTAGGTGTGTCTATTATAGCAGGCTATGTGCTGGAGAAATTGGGCTTTGAGAAATATGTTAAAGATACGGCCTATGTTCAAGATGCGCATGCAAGTGCGTGTTGTTCTAGTCAGGGGGCAGAGCCTACGCCTGCAGCGGCAAGTGCTTCATGCTGTTCGACGCCATTACAACCACTAAGTCACTTGAATGTAGATGCTCCTGCAAGCTCAGTACCTAGTGTGGCTCAAGACGCATGTTGCGCAGGGGAGAGCGCCCATGAGCAAGCTACTTCGTGCTGCTCAGCGCCAAGCCCTAAGACGAGTGCCTCTTCTTGCTGTTCTAGGGAACAGGTAAAAGAGCTTACGTCATCTTGCTGCGGGGGCGGTAGTGCCCAAAGGTCAGAAAATAAATGGCTGCGAATTTGGCACGCCACCTGGGCTGATTTCAAAAGCGTGTTGCCCTATTTATTTATAGGCGTAACCTTAGGTTCTATTATTTACGGTTTTATGCCCACAGAGTTCATAACCAAGGTAGCCCATGCAGATAATCCTTGGGCCATTCCTGTGGCGGCTATTATTGGCATACCTTTATATATTCGTGCTGAAGCTGTTATTCCTTTATCGGCAGCTTTGGCGGCAAAAGGTATGGGGCTTGGCGCTGTGATGGCGCTTATTATAGGTAGCGCTGGCGCAAGTTTAACAGAAGTCATATTGCTCAAAGCCATATTTAAAAATCCCATGATTATAGCCTTTGTAGCGGTGATTTTAACCATGGCTGTAAGTGCAGGCTTTATGCATCAATGGATTTTTTAAACGGTAACTGATAAATATGATCTGAAAAGGTTTTATACTAGATGTAGAACCCAGCTCGCTCATAAACTACAAAATAAATGTGCATGTTCGTCTTTTAAAAAGCGCATAAAAAACTTTGTTATCATTTCGTTGCGGCAAAATGTTACTTTATAAAGGTAAGATTTTGCCGCAATGAAAGTTTTTTGGAAAGGCCGCACCAACGGGCGCTGCATAGTTTACGTTTGTGAAGCATGAGTAATTACGCAAATGGAGAGTAAAGCGGGGCTGGGGGAAGAATCTTTTCGCCAGTAAAAGGTTTTCACCCAGTAAACTTTGCCCGTACTTTGCGCTTTATACAAAGCCCTTACGGGCAACTTAAAAGACCCTCTGCCCACAAACACCCGCCACAACATGGCTTCTCATTGCCATAGCAATCTTGCAGATTAGACTCACTTTCTTGGCAATGCCCACAATGCGTACATGGAGAGAAAGAAAAAGCCTTAACCTTATTTCTAAAAGCTGTGTATTCAGGGCTTTGCCAAATAAACTCAAGGCTTTGCTCATGAATAGTGCCAAAGGAATGATGAAATATGGTTCTATCTGTGTGGCCTAAAGCTGCGGTGCCATTATGCAAAAGCTCCATGCAAGGGCTTACTTTGCCATCGCTACGCACAAAGACCATGCCCTCTTCCACAAATTTACAATACTGTGTTTTACGCGGTATGGGAATATCGCCAATGTAAGGTGTAAAATTCATGGATGAAAATAAACCTTGCAGCGCGTCTTGCACATCTGGACGGTCAAAATCCATATAAGGAATGCTCACAGTGGGGCGTTTTACATTTTGTGAGCCAAGGCGCATATTGATGGTGCGGTTATATAAAACATCCTCGGCATTTTGGGCATCTTTCATCTTCATATTAGAAATGCTGATGTGGTCAATTTGGTACTGCGCCATAAATAAGGGCAAAGTTTTAAGCTGGGCAATATTTTCTGCACACACCACAAAAGCAATACCAAGGCTTAATGCAGGAATGTTATTGCTATGTCCATGGGCAGCGCGTAGCATGTTTAACTGCGCTATATTGTGTAAAATTTGCCTTATGTTAGGATGTCCAGGCAGGGGGGTATTGTCCCTGTCTTGTAAATTGTCTAGCGAAATCCAAATTTTATCTAGCTGGCAATGTAATAGCCCTTGTATAAGGCTATGGCTAAGCAAGGCACCGTTGGTGATTATTTCTACAGCATGTCCTTTTTCTTTGCAGGCGCCTATCATATCTAAAATGTTTGGATGCAATAAGGGCTCGCCCATGCCGCCAAACATGATGGTCTTTGCTGTGCTAGGAATACCGGCTAATGTTTTATGAAAAAGCTCGTAGGGCATATGCATAAAGCTTTCATCAAACCACGAATGCCGAAAGCACATATGGCAAGAAAAATTGCAATGGGTGGTGGGCTCAATGTATACTTTTTGTATACAATCAAGGTTGCTTTGCGGGCTTGGTGGCGTGCTGAGTGGGGAAGATGCAATATACATTTTGTAAAGATTCCTCGAAAGTAATGGTGTTTTTTGCTACATGCCCTTGGACTAAAAGTCAAATGTGATTAAAATGGGGTAAGTTTTTTTTAGCACAAACATTGACAAGGCAGAGTATACTTCTTAGATTGCACCAAGATGAGAGTTTACACTTTTGTTAATTTTTTGCGAGGTTAAAGATTATGTCAGTTAAAGATACCATGCCAGAAGAAGAAATGGGTGAAAGAATGCATAATCGTTTGCATTCTTATAATATTGAATGTCCCCAATGTGGCAAAAATCATAAATATTCCCAAGAAAAAGTGCATAAAGTGGCTACTACGCCGCGAGAAGCCGGCAATCCCAGCTTTACAGTAGAAGAAGGGCTGCAAGATGAAAATTTAAGCAGCAAAATGCACGCTCGTTTACATTCGTATAATATTGAATGTAAAGAGTGCGGCGAAAAGCATGCGCCTTTTAGTTTAGACACTTCTGTGATAGCTCACATATTTAGTGGAGACACCACGCCAGAAGAAGAAATGGGTGAAAGAATGCATAATCGCTTGCATTCGTATAATATTGAATGCCCGCAGTGCTCGGGTAAAGACCCCAAATGTGGCTGTAAAAAATAGTGCTTAAAGAAATATGAAAAAAGCCCTGCCTTGCAAAAGTGTAGGGCTTTTTGCTTTTTTAGAGAGCGCTTAAAGGCACTGGCGCACCGCTGCAAGTAAAGTGTCGGCTTCTTCTATGCTTGTGGCCCAAGAACTTACAAAGCGAATGGTTTGGCTGTGCTCATGGCGAGCCCACAGCTCAAAGGCATGGCTTTGCGCTAATTTTTGCACGCTGGCATGGCTTAAGATGGGAAATACTTGATTGGTGCATGTGGGGGTGAGTAAGGGCACTTGTAAAGCCTCTAAGCCGGCGCTGATATGCAGGGCTACGGTATTGGCGTGCAAGGCCAGCTCGGCATAAAGATTTTGCTGAAAAAGGGCTTCAAATTGCGCTGCCACAAGCCAGCCCTTGGCAAGCATGGCGCCGCGCTGTTTACATAAATATCTAAAACTTTGTTGCACTTGCGCATGTGTAAGCACTAATGCCTCGCCAAAAAGGGCGCCATTTTTGGTGCCACCTATATAAAAAGCGTCACAGAGCTTAGCAATATCTGCCAGTGTAAGGTCACTGTTTTTTTGCGTTAAAGCACAGCCAAGGCGCGCGCCATCAAGAAAAAGATACAGCTCAAGTTTTTTACAACATGCAGCAAGTGCACTAAGCTCTGCCTTGGTGTATACAGTGCCAAGTTCTGTAGCCTGGGAAATATAGACAAGACGCGCTTGCACCATATGTTCGTTGTCATGCTCTGTGCATAATCTTTCAATGTGTTCTGGGCGCAATTTGCCATCTGTGCTTGAAGCCGTAAGAACTTTATGCCCTGTAGCCTCAATGGCACCGGTTTCATGCACGTTAATGTGCCCACTTTCGGCGGCAATAACAGCCTCATGGGGGCGTAGAAAGGCTGAAATTGTCACAAGATTGGTAAGGGTGCCCCCCGCTAGAAAGTGCACCTGTGCTGTAGGGCATTGGCAATGCTCTTGCAAGAGCGCCTGCGTGCGCAGAGATATATAATCTTGCCCATAGCCGGCGTAAGAGTCGTGGCACGTTGCACCAAGGGCTGCTAACATAGCCGGATGGCAGGTTTGGTTATAATCATTTTTAAATTTTTGTACTATGGTTGTAGGCATAAGAATTCCTTTACAAAGAGCTTGGGCTTGCCTTATGCGCTGTTTATGGCTAAAGTGCAAGCACTTTATATACTATAGGATCGCTATGCTTAACCTTGATGTCGCAAAAATATTGACTTTTTTACGCCTTGCAGAAAATTTAAAAAATACTTTACGCTCAGCCACCACCTCTCAAGGCAGAGCAGAAAGCAGCGCAGAGCACTCTTGGCGAGTGGGGCTTATGGTATTGCTTTCGCGGCAAGTGTATCCTGAGGCAGATATGGAAAAAATGCTTAGTATGGCTTTACTACATGATTTGGCTGAAGCCGTATGCGGTGATACGCCAGCGCCGCAAAAGAAAGATAAAAATGATAAACATAGGGTAGAAAGGCAAGGTATGCTGGCTCTATGTAAGGCATTACCTACGCCTTTGTGCGATACATTGCTGGCGGTGTGGGATGAATATGAAGCTGGTCAAAGTATAGAGGCGCAGTGGGTGAAGGCTTTTGATAAGCTAGAAACCCTTTTGCAACACTCGCAAGGGCTCAATGGTCCTGATTTTGATTATGCTTTTAATTTAAGCTATGGGCGCGAATACACAGATATACACCCGTATTTGCAGGAAATACGCACGCAAATAGATAAAGAAACACAAAAACTTTTACAAAAGTAAATAAAAAGCCCTATACAAAAGTGTGTAGGGCTTTTTTATGGTTATTTAAAAGTCTTCATGGCTGTGGTGCATAAATTGGTATAATGCTCATGGGCGCTTTTGCCATGGGTAATGCGTAATACCTTGGCGTATTCTGGATATAAAATGCATTTTATATGAATCAGATTGTTATTTTTCAGTCCTGAAATATGAAATGTATTGCTTTCAGGAAAGGTGATAACTTCTGTTACTGTGTCAAATTCTTTGTGCATATCTTGCACAACCTGTGCAAAGCTTTTTTCAAACACAGCAAAACTTTTAGTGCCATAGGCTAGCAGGGTAAAGCCTTTGCCATCTTTTACGCTAAAGCCCTCTCCGTCTTTGTTGTGTTTGGCTTTATATTTACCAGGGGGCAATGAAAGGCTAAATCCATAAAGCTCATTGCTATAGGTAGGGCTTTCTTGCGCGGCCTCAATATTTTGGGCGCTTTGCGCCGGCGCAGAAAAAAGGCTTACCGTTAGGCCAAGTAAACAGACACATATACTTTTTTTCATATATTATCCTTGTGGTTCAGGGTAAACTTATTAAAATAATAGTATTGAAAAAGACATGAGTCAAGGGCTAAAAATTATATGACAGCCCTTTACACTTTAGGGCTAGCTTGACTCCAACCATTGCCAAAGTGGATAATGTGACGTATTTTGCACTGTATAAAATATATTGTGAGGTTTTTATGCAAAAAAAATATACGTGGACCTTGCGCAATGGATTACGCATAGGCGGTAGCTTGTGTCTTCTTTCTTTGCTTTTTGCTGCTGAGTCTGTGCAAGCCAATGTGGTGCAAGATATGGCAGAAGATATTGGTAGCGCGGTAGAAGAAGGCGTAAGAAGTGTGGAGCGCGGCGTACAGCGTAGCGTGCGCGATGTGCAAAATTATCGCCCCTTTGGTGCTAATAATAATCGTCACGATGACGATGACGACGACGATGATGATGATGACCGCTACGATCGTGATGATGATGACGACGATGATGACGACGACCGCTACGATCGTGATGACGACGACGATGACGATGATGATGACGATGATGACGATGATGACGACGATTAATACCCAAGCCATGAGGTAATTATTATGGATACCACCAATACCAACGGCGCTGCTTCTTTGTCTGTGCAAGAAAGTGAGCTTGCCGTAGCGTCACAGCAAAGTGTGCAAGAAGTGGCTAAAACGATACAGTTAGATGACCCTTCTTTAGATGTGACCTATGGCACAAAAACCATGCAAGATATTT
>CAYJND010000100.1:0-7112 GCA_964371565.1 uncultured Desulfovibrionaceae bacterium | reverse complement strand
ACTGATGGTAATCATGGGCGTGGTGTGGCCTGGACAGCGCAAAAATTACAGCAAGAAGCACGTATTTTTATGCCATATGGCTCTGAGCAAGGGCGTGTGACAAATATTAGAGAATTAGGCGCTTCTTGCACTGTAACTGATTTGAATTATGATGCTACTGTTGCCAAAACATGGGAAGAAGCGCAAAAAGAAGGGCATATTCTTGTGCAAGATACTTCTTGGGAAGGGTATGAAGATATTCCTTTATGGATTAAGCAAGGCTACCTTACCTTAGCTTTAGAAGCCCTAGAGCAAATGCAAGCCATGGACGTGTTACCTACACATGTTTTTTTGCAAGCAGGGGTAGGGTCATTTCCTGCTGCCATGGTGGCTTTTTTCCATGCTGTATTTAAAGAAAAAGCCCCAAAATGTATTATTATGGAGCCGCATAGCGCCAATTGTATATATATTTCTGCTGCAGCCGGCGATGGCAATGCCCATACGGTAACGGGCGATTTAACCTCGCTTATGGCTGGTTTGGCTTGTGGTAAGCCTTGTATGCAATCTTGGCCCATTTTACGCGACTACGCTACGGCGTATTTTTCTTGCCCAGATTATTTGGCTGCCAATGGTATGCGTATTTTAGCAGCGCCTTTGCAAGGGGACACTCCCATTGTTTCTGGTGAGTCTGGCGCTTCAACTACAGGCCTTGTGCACTGGCTTATGACAGAGCCTTCGGCTTTGGAATATCGTCAAAGTTTGGGCTTAGATAAGGAGGCTTCTGTGCTGTGTATTAGTACAGAAGGAGATACTGTGCCTGAAATATATAAAGATGTGGTTTGGCATGGAGCCCATGCTGATCCACGCGAATAGATCCTTCAATTTAAATATATGGAGAGAAAGATGCCAATCTGTCCACAATGTGGTCAAGAAAATAGTGTAAATGATGCGCCTTGTGCTAAGTGCCAATCTAAAGATGCCCATGTGGAAGTGGTGTCTCATATGCCCGTGACACAAGATGGGCAGCAGGTAAAATCAGAACCGCTTGAAGCTGAAATTGTTTATGAAAATGAAGAGAGATACCATGGCGATAGAGAGTATCAACAAGGGCAGCATGGGCAAAGCGGTCAACAAAGTGGAAATGCCTATTGGCATGTGCATGGGCGGGGGTGGCAGCAACATGGAGCCTTTAGGCAAGCGGGTAATGAGCTTTCTTGTTTGCCAGCGTGCATAACGCTTATGTTAGGTATAAGCCTAGGCTTTCAAGCAGGTTTTTTAGCTGCTTTAGGTTTTTTCTTTTTTTATATTTTGGGTTCAGCTTTAGCTTTAGCGGTAAGTGTGCGTCGTACACTTATGGGCAAACCTGTGCTCTTGTGGTTTAATAGAATCTTGGTGTGGCTTTTTGCTTATGCCGTAACTTTTAGCCTTGCCTCTTAGTGGTAAATATAAGGAGTTGAGCATGTCCAGTGTGCAGCTGAGTCAGCGTTCTAAATGTGTAGAAACATTTTTAATCATGGAAATACTTGATCGCGCGCAGCGTATGCAGCGTGAAGGGATTGATGTGATACATTTAGAAGCAGGAGAGCCGGATTTTGACACTCCTCAAGGTATTATAGATGCTGGCAAGGCAGCATTAGATGCTAAAATGACGCATTATACAGCTTCACAAGGCATGGTGGAGTTGCGCCAAGCTGTGGCAGATCATTATTTACAGCGCTACAGTGTAACTATTTCTCCAGATCAAGTTCTTGTTTTTCCAGGAACCTCCATTGGCATGAAATTACTTTTTGATGCCTTGCTTGATGCGGATGATGAAGTAATTTTAGCTAACCCGGCCTATGCTGTGTATGCTACCTTTGTACGCCAAGCTGGGGGTAAGGTGTGTGAAGTCTTTACTCAGGAAGAAGAAGGCTTTCAATTTCGCCCTGAAGATGTGCAAAAATCTTTAAATGACAAAACCAAGGCTATCTTAATTAATTCACCGGCGAATCCCACTGGTATCGTCATGGAAAAAGAAAGAATGCAAGCCATTGCGGCCATTGCGGAAAATGGCCCTTTATTGGTTTCTGATGAAATTTACCACGGTATGACCTATGAAGGTGCTGAACACAGTATTTTAGAATTTACCCAAAATGCTGTTGTGGTAGGCGGTTTTTCTAAAGCCTATGCCATGACGGGATGGCGTGTGGGCTATCTTATAGTGCCACCACATTTCATTGAGCCACTTATTGCTTATATGCAAAGATTTTTACTTTCTACCAATACCATGGCTCAAGTGGCTGCTACCCATGCTTTAAAGCACGCTGCTGCAGATGTTGTGCGTATGCGTAATGTGTATAATCAGCGTCGCCAATACGCCATTGCGGCTTTGCGCGGATTAGGTTTTCAGATTCCTGTGGAACCTAAGGGCGCCTTTTATCTGCTTTTTAATGCCAGACACTTGGCAAAGAAATTTGGAGGCTGTTCGGTAAAGCTTGCTTTTGATATTTTAGAAAAAGCTCACGTGGGCGTGACCCCTGGTGTAGAATTTGGCTCACAATCGGAAGGTTTTTTGCGTATTTCTTATGCTACTTCCATGGAAAATTTACAAGAAGGCGTACGCAGGCTTGAGGCGTACATAAAAAAATATCATAGTTAAGGAGTAGATATGTCTACGGAATTTCCCCCTTGTCCGCAATGTCAATGCGACTATACTTACCATGACGGTGCTGTTTTTGTTTGTCCTGAATGTACGCATGAATGGACAGAAGGTGATGCTGCAAGAGCCGCTTCTGAGGGTAGCGTAAAGGTGGTAGATGCTAATGGTACTCCTTTGCAAGATGGTGATAGCGTGGTGGTTATTAAAGATCTTAAAGTCAAAGGTGCCTCTCAGCCCATAAAGCAAGGAACGCTCGTGCGAAACATTCAATTAGTTGATGAAGCTGGGCATAATATTTCCTGTAAAATTACAGGGTTTGGCGCCATGAATTTAAAATCTGAATTTGTAAAAAAATCTTCTTAGGAGAGATTGTTTTGAAACTGGCCTTGAGAAAGTATCTGAAGATATTATGTTTGTTTGTTTTTTTTCTCAGTGCTTGTTTGCATTTCTCTTTTATTTATAGCTTTGCAGCAGGTAACATTCCTTTAAGTATGCACAATTATACTTCTGGGGATGTTACCATGGCTGTACGTTATTTTGATAATAATGAAAAAAATTGGGTCTCTTTTGGCTGGCTTTCTATTCCGGCGTATACCAGTATTACAAAAAGATTACCCACACAGACGAGCGAATTGTATTTTTATGCTGTGAATACCAACGGCACCGTATATGAAGGGAAGAGCTCGCGTATACGAGATAAAAAATTTTTGGTATCTGATGCTCCCTTTGCCATTCGGGATGGGCAAAAGCCTGAACAAGGTAAAATTTCTGTAAGACACTTTAGGCATAAAAAAGCCGTAAAAGGTAGTTTTACTTTTAAGTTTTAGTAGCGTACGAAGAGTTTATGTAGCGTTTACCTCACTATAACTTTAAACCCCATAATACTATGAAATCAACCTTATCGCTTCAGTGTTTGCAAACTATGATATCTATATCTCGCGATATATATCTTGTAGTAGAATTGCACAGTTTAAAAGTACTTAAATGGAACCCAGCTTTTGAAAAAATAAGCATTGAACCGTGCATAGGAAATAATAGAGAGTGTTGTTTAAAAGAAAGTGCCTATGCAGATTATTTTTTAGGACTTAGTGAAATTATTACGCTGCAAAGGCAATTGCTCGAGCAAGGGGAAGAACCTGAATCTTTGGCTTTTTTAGCCATGGGTAAACAAGAGTATTTAAAAGCACGTGTGGTATATGCCTTAGAAGATCAAGAAGCTGTGCTTTTACAAATTTCTACTCATGAAGAATCGGGGGATTTTTCTCGTGAACATGTTCAAGATATTGAACGCCGAGATTCACTACTTAAAGCTACCACCAAAGCTGCTCAAGAGTTGCTTAGTCAAAGAGAAAATTTTGATATTACCATTGATACTGTTTTGGGCATTTTAGGGGCTGCCACTCAGGTGGATAGAGTCTATGTGTGGAGTATTCACGGCGCACCTAATCCGGCTGAAGATAATAGGTTATATACTTCGCAACTCTATGAATGGTCTGAAGGGGCAGAGCCTCAACAGGGTAATGACCTTGTGAGTAATATGCTGGTTGAAGAGGGTATTCCCACTTGGATAGACACTTTTCTTGCCGGAAAATGTGTTAACAACCTTGTAAAAAATATGCCTTTAGCAGAAAGAGAAGTACTTGAGCCACAAGGTATAATCTCTATTTTAACGGCTCCAATTATGTTTCACGGACATTTATGGGGTTTTATCGGTTTTGATAATTGCCATTCTGAGTATACATGGAGCAGCGCTGAAGAAGATATTTTACGCACAGCGGGTACCCTCATTAGCACGGCTATTCATAGCAGGCGTACCAATGAGGCGCTGTATGCTGCACAAGAGCGTTTTCGCGGTGTAGAAGAAGCGACGGGTGATATTATTTGGTCTGTGGATGCACAGCAAAATATTGATTATATTTCTCCGCGTTTAACAGCTGTTTTACAATATAAACCTCAAGAAATAGTGGGTAAGCCTTTTAATGCTTTACTGCTTGATGGTGATGAATTTGTTTGCACAGCCACCCCAGAAAACTTTATTATGCGTGATTTTGAATTACGTGCACGTTGCAAAGATGGTTCTATTAAGTGGTTACGTTCGTCTTGTAAGTATATTTTTAATGCACAGGACAAATTATTGTATGGTTTTGGTTCAAGTTCAGATGTGACCCATACCCACGAAACTCAAGAAGCTTTGCAAGTTGCCAATAAAGAGCTTGAAGAAGCTATTAAAATTGCTAATGATTTGGTGGAAGCTGCCAATACTGCCAATGCCATTAAGGGGAATTTTTTAGCTAATATGAGCCATGAAATTCGCACCCCCATGAACGCCGTTATTGGTATAGCGCATTTATTGAAACATACAGAATTAAGTGAAAAGCAAAAGGAATATATTGATAAAATTGATAGTTCTAGTGCTTCCCTATTAAGTATTATCGACGATATTTTAGATTTTTCTAAAATTCAAGATGGCAATATGATCATTGAGAAGCATTCTTTTGCCATTGAAAGTTTGTTAACTGATATTCAAAAAGTTGCTGCGCATTGGATTGAAGAAAGAAATTTAGATTTTACCATTACCATGGCGCCTGAAGTAGAAAGTAGCTATATCGGAGATTTACTACGCTTAAATCAAATTTTAACAAGTTTAACAACCAATGCTATAAAGTTTACCCATCAGGGTGGCGTTTCCATACATGTGGCGGTGGAAAGAGAGTGTTGTGATGGGGCGTTATTACATTTTTCGGTAAAAGATACAGGTATTGGGATTTCAAAAGAAACTCAGGAAAGCCTATTTGAGGGCTTTACTCAGGCTGATATTTCTAGCACCAGGCGTTATGGTGGCATAGGTCTTGGGCTTGCTCTATGTAGAAATTTGACAGTGCTTATGGGCGGAAATATTTGGTGTGAAAGTGAGCTTGGTAAAGGTTCCACCTTTCATTTTACCTGTCGCTTAGAAAAAGTTACGCAAAAAGAAAATGTTGTCATAAAGCCTTTGAAAAATATTGTTCTTATGGCGGCTTTTCCAGATAAGGGCTCTGTTGACGCTTTGCAAGCTACCCTAAAGCCTCTTGGCTATGCACAAATTGAGTTTATACTTGATAGTATAGCTTTAAAGAATAGAGTAGATTCAGATACTGCTCCTGATATTATTTTGTTACACCATAGCTTTGCACAAACTGCTGTAATTGAAAGTTTATTGGCAAGTAATGCTAGTTACTTTAAGAATATTCCTATACTTTTTTATACTCCAGAGCCGCAAGAACAGCTTCCTACACGCTACCATGTTATCCATTCTTTAGAGCCCTCGTTTTTGCATGACGCTTTTGTAAATATATTGGGGGCTCGTTTTGAACCTGATACGGCTATTTGTGAACAGGGTTTTGAAGAATTATTGCGTAATAGACATGCAGGTAAGCATGTTCTTCTTGTGGAAGATAATGAGATAAATCAAATGATTGCGCAAAGTGTTTTAGAAGAGGTGGGGCTTGTTGTTACCGTTGCCAATGATGGTGTGGAAGGTTGTGAGCTTATGTATAAGCACGCATTTGATCTTGTTATTATGGATATACAAATGCCGCGCATGGATGGCCTAACCGCAGCAAAGGAAATTCGACAAGATACTAAATTTGCACACATTCCTATCATTGCTTTAACAGCGCATGCTATGCAATCTGACAGAGAAAAAAGTTTTGATGCTGGTATGAATGATCATACAACTAAGCCCATTGATCCACCACAGCTTTTTAAATTGCTTTTGCACTGGCTTGGTTAATATTAATTAACTCTTTATGCTGTTTATAAATCCCGCTCTATGTTATTGAGTGGGTTTTTTTATATATGCAGTGTTTTGTGAGTATATTTTCCAATTGATTTCTTATTTTTTTACGGATATTATTTACGGAGTATATATCGTTAAAAGGTGGCATACATAATGAAAGATAAAAAAGAAAAATTAGCTGAAATTTTTTCTACCATGAAAAAGAAAACAAAGTCAGACATCTTAGCTGAATTTGAAGAAGAACTTGTAGCGGCAAAAAATGATGGAAAAACATGGAACCAACTTTTGCTAGGTTTAGAGCAAATAGGTGTTACTGTTTCAGAAAAAACTTTGACTAATTTTTTGAAAGATAAAGTGGAAAATATTCGTAAAAAAAATAAAAAAATAGCAGTAAAAAATGCAGAAAAAAAATATAAAAAAACTCATTCACAAAAAACAGAAAGGCAAGAGCACGTGCCCATGCCTTTGTTTGAAAAATAATTTTCGCTAAAAGTAAGATTTACAATGTGTTTGAATAGTAGAGCTTTAAATTGGTAATGGATGGCAAGATAAGCGATATTATGATGATTTTATTTCAAGGGAAAAGCGTTGAGGTATTCGTTGTGCGGCATGAGAAAAAAGTAGATATATTTAAGGCGACTATATAAATTAGCTAGATGTATGAGACCGTCCCAAATTTTGTGTAAATCTCCTAACTGGTGTAGATAAAACCCCGTT
>CAYJND010000099.1:0-7116 GCA_964371565.1 uncultured Desulfovibrionaceae bacterium | reverse complement strand
TTCTTATGTCTAAACATTGCCAGAAAACGTATTCCATACGTTTATTTCTGGCAATATTTATTACGTTATTTGATTTATAAGTTCTATTTTTACTAATAGTTAAGTTGTTTTTCAGTGTCGACTAACTATTTGTTACCTTTAAGAAACAAAGTACATATCCATAACAATACGGGCATATACTTTGCTTTTTATTCTTATTCCACTTCAGAAAGAATCGTTATTTTATAACTTTCAAACAGTTTTGTTTTCCCCGTTAATTGACTCATTCTATGTTCAGCCATAGTGCGCCACCGTATCATGGCCTCTTCGCTTTCCCACATATTCATGGACAGCACTTTACCTGTATCTACTAAACTTTGAAAACGCTCCATACCTAAAAAGCCTTCAAAATCTTCTAGCATAGGTTTGAGCTTTGCAGCATGTTCTAAGTACACGGCCTTACCCTCCTTGGTGGGCTTTACCTCAAAGAGCACTATATACTTACTCATTTATTTTTGGCCTCCATGGCAAGAAGATATTCTTTCATTTCTAGCCCCCCAGCATAACCCACAAGCTTTCCAGAAGAGCCAATTACCCTATGACAGGGCACAATAACGGTAATGGGATTTTTGTTATTAGCCATACCTATAGCGCGGCTTGCCTTGGGATTTCCCACCGCCACAGCAATATCCTTATAAGAACACACTTCGCCATAGGGAATATCGCACAAAGCTTTCCACACTTTTTTCTGAAACTCAGTCCCCTCCAAAGTGTATGGTATATCAAAAAACTTTCTTTTTCCGGACAAATACTCACATAATTGTCCATATGCCTCGTCGCTAAAGGAAGTTTTTGCACCAAAGTCATGTATACAGGTATCGTGAATTTTCTTGAAAAAAGTCACACAATTATCGGTATAGGCTATTTTAAAAAAGCCCACTTGCGTTTCATATATGGCAAAGCCGTCCATGGTAAGCCCTTATATAAGCTTATTAAGCTCTTCCACTGTCATTTCATCATTATAAATACCGGCACAAACGGTATATCTATAGCCAGGAACAGGATAAATATAAGCCACTTTACGATACGGCGCCGTATCACCTGGTTTTGCCCAGGTAAATTCTAACCAGCCGCCCCCTTTATTGGCTAAATTGCAAAGATTTATACCATATTTCTCGCCAGCATAGTCTAAGTGCTCACGCACATTGCCGCCCTCGCGCTCTTTGAAAACAGGATTGGAAAGCACAATGCTTTTCTCTATATCCATAATAAATATATAGGTATCTTTCCAGGTATATTCAGAAGTGGGATCACGCAACACAGCCAAGGCTTCTTCTCCCTTTTCTTTCAAAAATTCTGCAGCTTTATGTACTTTTTCCACAACTTCACTGGGGGTTGCAATCATCTGTTGATCCATGGTCATTTCCTTTTCTATTTTTTATTACTTTTGTTTTGATAGTCTCTACGATAAGCCGCAGGAGATTTTTGCGCTCTTTCTTTAAAAAAGGCATAAAAAGCCGATAAACTGCCAAAACCCACAGAAAGAGCAATATCAACAATGGCAATATTACTTTGACTAAGCAAAGCCTGCGCCTTCATAAAGCGCAAATTACTTCTGTAAGCGCTGGGGCTTACGCCATACACATCTTTAAATATTTCTACCAATCGCTTATACGACAAACCCATTGTACCCATTTCTTGCTGTAAATGGCAAACATCTAAAGGCATGGCGTCCATAAGTTCTTTTACTTTCAGAGCAATTTCCTGCATGGGCTTGTAATCAAGTAAGTCACTTCTGCACCTTTTACACGCCCTATACCCTGCAGCTAAAGCTTGCTCAGATGTGAGAAAAAACTCTGTATTTTCTCGCTTAGGCGCGCGCGATTTACACGAGGGCCTGCAATAAATACCTGTGGATTTTACAGCATAAAAAAATACTGCATCATAGCTTTCATCATTATGTATGACAGCTTCATACATTTCATCCCAAGTAATGGGCAATATCTTTTTTTGTCTGCCGCTCATGCACTATATATTAAAAAACGCATTGGAGTCTTCCGGTGCGCCAGCTCTGTCTGTGTTGGTATATTCACGCACCACAGAAGTGACGGTAATACTATATTCTTCAAATAAATTATGATGACCATCTTTTTGCACAGCTCTATGCTCAGCAGCATTGCGCCATTGCATTGCGGCTTCTTGGCTTTCAAAAGTGCACAGGAAGCAATACTTGCCCTCATTTACAAGACTAGAAAAAGGCTCAGCTGCTATAAAACCAGGAGCTTTTGCCACAAAGGGTAAAACCTTTTCTACATTTTGAAACATGGCCTCAGCGCAGTCTTTTTTAGGGGTCACTTGAAAAATTGTTATACATTTTTCCATACGTATATCCTTTTTATTGAGATGCCACTTTGTAGCCTATCTCTTACATTTCTGTCTTGCGAAAATTTCCCGACTAATTTCCCTAGGCGCTATAAAAAATAACGCTCTCATCCCATAGACGAAAAAAACTATTTTTACCAGCAACACAAAAAGACCCTCAACAAAATTTCTTTCGTTGAGAGTCAGCGCAAAAGCCTTTATAAGGCAAGTTTACTTATTAAAAGTTCACTTCTTCGCCATAATATGCGCATTTGAAAAGTTTTGCCATGGTTGCAGGGTCAATGCTTCTGGGGTTAGTACCCGTGCAAGGATCTGCAACAGCCGCTGCCGCCATGTCGTCTAGTTGTGCCAAGAAAGCTTCTTCGTTCACGCCGAATTCTTTCATGGTTTTAGGCATATTCATTTGAGCTTTTAAGTCTACTAATTTAGCAATAAGGCTATCTACAAGTTCATCGGTGGTAGTACCGGCAAGGCCAAGATATTTAGCAATTTGTGCATAACGCTCACCGGCAACTTTAGCATTATATTTTACAGCTAAAGGCAAGTAGATGGCGTTGGCACAGCCATGGGGAATGTCAAAAATCTTACCAGACTTATGAGCCATGGAGTGCACAATACCCAAAATAGCGTTGGAGAAAGACATACCAGCCATGCACTGAGCAAGGTGCATTTCTTTTCTCGCTTCTTCATCGCCATTATAAGATTTTACAATGTTATCCACTATCATTTCGATGGATTTCATGGCTAAGGAATCAGTGATGGGGTTAGCCACCACAGAAACATAGGCTTCAAAAGAGTGGGTAATGGCGTCCATACCAGTATTTGCTACCAATAAAGGCGAAAGGCTCTTTACTAAGTTGGTATCCACAATGGCCACATCTGGGGTGATGTTATAGTCGGCTATGGGGTACTTAGTGCCAGTTTTTTCGTCGGTGATGATGGAAAAAGCTGTAACTTCTGTGCCGGTACCACTGGTGGTGGTAATGGCTACAAAATAGGCTTTTTTGCGAAGTGTAGGCAAGTTAAAGGGCTTCGCAGCTTCTTCAAAAGTAAATTCTGGGTTTTCATAGAAAATCCACATGGCTTTAGCAGCGTCGATGGGCGAACCGCCGCCTACACCGATGATGATATCAGGCTGATATTCATTCATAACAGCCACACCGCGCATAACAGTAGCTACGCTTGGATCAGCTTCTATACCGCAGAAAATGGTGCTTTCAATGCCAGCTTCTTTAAGATTGGCTTGAATAAGATCAGTGGTCTTATCCTGAATCATTCTTTCAGAACCAATAACCAAGATAGCTTTTTTGCCTGTGAGATTTTTCAAATGATCAAGGGCATTTTCGCCAAAATAAACATCTCTGGGAATAGTAAATCTCTTCATGATAAATCCTTTTGAAAAATCTACGCAGTTGCGCGTTGCTTGTCATATAGACAGCAAAAAAGAATTGCACAAGAAGGCACTTTATTGTTTGGTAAAAACTAAAAGGTGAGGTAGGAACTTTTTGGTATCTAATGAAGCTATGGTATATTGAAGAGTTATAAAATTAAAAACACCATTTATTGGTGATAAGACTGAATAACTTTTTTTCCCCAAGCGTTAAGACTTTCTAAAATGGGAATAACATCCTGTGCCAGCGGTGTTAGGGAATACTCCACTGTAGGCGGTGTTGATGGGTAAACAGTACGATTTACCAATTTATTATCTTCTAGCTTGCGCAATTGCTGCGTGAGCATTTTTTGCGTAATACCAGGAATAATTTTAAAAAATTCATTAAATCTAATCTTTCCAGCCAAATGCAAATTCCATAAAATGGTGGACTTCCATTTTCCGGAAATAACCTCTAAAGCCACTTCCATTTCATTGGTAAAATTACTGCAACTTATTTTATTTTCGCGATCTTCAGGCAAAATGCACTCCTTTATAATTACAGTCATAAAAACATATTTTTACGTTGTTTTTAGATACAGCCATCTGCTCGTATTCGCAAGTAAAAATCCTCATAGTCTTACAAAAAAGCCCTTTTTAGCACATAAAAACACAGCTATACAAATGCCATAGTAAGTGGCATAATAAGCTTACTTTAAAGCACGTTATGCAAAAATATATTTCCTAGGAAGCCATAATGAAAATCATTTCAATAAAAGACATACCCATTGGCTTTTTTGCCATGACCATGACCCTCTTTGGCCTGAGCCTTGCCTGGAAATTGAGCGGCCTTAGTGAACACTTTAGCACTTTTTTAACCCTTGTGGCTATTTTTGTTTTTATTCTAGTGGCAACAGCATACCTTATTAAATTCATAAAATACCGCTCTCATGTTATGCAAGAATTTACCCATCCCATTCTCATGAGTTTTTTTGGCACCATAAGCGTTTCTCTAGTGTTTTTCAGCGTTATACTGGCAGAGCATCTTCCTTTGCTTGCAAAGCTCATCTGGATAAGCGGTAGCGCCTGTCATACGCTCTTGCTCTTTTACACCTTGGGGCAATGGCTTTTTCATGGCGCATTAAACATAGATAATCTTACTCCGGCTTGCTTTATACCCATTGTAGGGCTTGCTGTGGTGCCTATTTATGGCGCCGCATACGGATTTGCACAAATAAGCTGGTTTTATTGGAGTATAGCCTTAGCCCTGTGGATAATTTTACTAGTATTTGTTTTTTACAGACTAATGTTTGTTTGTGCCCTACCAGCGCCCCTATTGCCTACACTATTTATTTTACTGGCTCCTCCTTCTATTATCTTTGTGAATTATATCAACTTAACAGGCCAGAGATTAGATATTTTTAACAATGTTCTCTATAGCATATCTGCCCTTTTTGCCTGTTTACTCTTATCGCAAATAAAAAAATTTATCTTACCCTTTACCATGAGCCATTGGGCTTTTACCTTTCCTGTGGTTGCTTTTTCCATGGCAACCATGATTATGGGAAAATTACAAAAAAGCCCCCTACTTCTCTACGCAGGCTATGGGGTATTATGTTGCATAACAGTTTTTATCTGCATAGTTCTTGTGCTCACTCTAAAACATGTTATACTAAGAAAAAATTAAAAAATACAAATTTTTAGCACAATACAACTATTATATATTGCATATACGTACTCACCCTGTACTTTGCCCAAAAAGCCCACCTGAGCCGTCACTCTTGACAAAGTGAGTATTTTTTTATAGACGCAAATGAATCCGAGCTTAATAGTGATGGTATTAAGCCTATGGGTACCGACCGTTCATTCGTTGCCTCCCACTTTCTTGGAAAGGATTTTTATTGTAGGGTAGATTTTGCCCTGCCATTTACCAATCCTTTTACCTTGGGAGGTAGCCATGGCTACAGCTTATAAGGGTAAGCTTGCGCGTATCAATCTTACCACTGGCACTTTTACTGCAGAAAATTTAGATTTAGACACAGCCGTGAAATTCATCGGCGGTCGCGGCCTTGGCACAAAAATCCTTTATGATGAAGGCGTAGCCAAGGTTGATCCTTTATCTGCTGAAAATAAGCTTATTTATCTTACTGGCCCTTGCACAGGCACCACCTCTCCCACTTCTGGTCGCTATATGGTCATCACCAAATCTCCGCTAACAGGCATGATTGCTTGCTCTAACTCTGGCGGTATTTGGGGTGCAAAAATGAAGTACGCCGGCTGGGATGGTCTTATCGTAGAAGGTAAATCCGAAAAGCCTGTATATTTAAGCATTAATGACGAAAGCATAGAGTTTCACGATGCTGCCCCCTATATGGGCATGACTTCTGAAGATATTGATGACAAGCTTAAAGAAATTTACCCCAAAGCTTCTGTGCTTAACGTAGGCCCTGCTGGCGAAAATGAGTCTCTTTTAGCCTGTATTATGAATGATAAAGACAGAGCCGCCGGCAGAAGTGGCGTAGGCGCTGTGATGGGTAGCAAAAATTTAAAAGCCATTGTGGTCACAGCTTCTTCTAGCAAGGTAGACGCCTTTGATGACGAAGCCCTTAAAGCTGCCAATAAAGATTGCCTTGGCATCTTAAAAGCGCACCCCGTAACCGGTGAAGGCCTTGGTGCTTATGGCACTGCTGTGCTTGTAAACATTATCAACGGTATAGGTGCTTTCCCCACAGACAACTGGCAAGGCGCCCAATCTGAATTTGGCGACGCTATTTCCGGTGAAGCTTTAAAAGAAAATCATATTGTAAAGCAAGGCTATTGCCATCGCTGCTCCATTGGTTGTGGTCGTATCATTGATATGAACGGCAAGATTGTGGGCGGCCCTGAATACGAAGTTCTCTGGGCCTATGGCGGTAGCTGCGGCGTGAATGATTTACCCGCCATCAACGAAGCCAACTTCTGGTGCAATGAATACGGCCTTGATGCCATTTCTGCCCCTTGCACCATTGCTGCAGCCATGGAGCTGTATAAAATGGGCGCCATTAAAGAAGAAGAGTGCGATGGCATTCCTTTAGAATTTGGCAGTGCCAAAGCCATTGTAGAATGGACCAAACGCATGGGCGAAGGCAAATTGCCTTTAGCAAAGCTTATGGCTGACGGTAGTTACAGATTGTGCGAGCATTATGGTCATCCAGAAATCTCCATGAGTGTGAAAAAGCAAGAACTTCCTGCTTATGACGCTCGTGCCATTCAAGGTATTGGCTTAACCTATGCCACCTCTAACCGCGGCGGCTGCCACGTTCGCGGCTATGTGATTGCCCCTGAAGTACTTGGTATTCCAGAGCAATTAGACAGAACAGCCACCGAGTCCAAAGCTTTTTGGGTGA
>CAYJND010000098.1:0-7148 GCA_964371565.1 uncultured Desulfovibrionaceae bacterium | reverse complement strand
CTGGTAATATAGCTTATAGCATGGCCTTACTTGGTGAAGCACCCCTTATTTTAGCTTGTGCAGGTCGTGATTTTGCCCCTTATGCTGCGCATTTGGAGGCCATGGGTTTACCGTTAGAAGGTATTAAACTAGACGATGAGCTCTTTACGGCGCTGTGCTATATAACCTCCGACCTTGATAATAATCAAATTACGGGCTTTTATCCTGGCGCTATGACTTTACCTTGTAGTTATGGCTTTAATAAGATTGATGCTGAAAAAGACATTGCCATCATCTCTCCCGGTAACTTAAATGATATGCGTGCCTTACCTGAATACTTTAAAGATAAAAGCGTAAAATATATTTATGACCCAGGCCAGCAACTACCTGTACTTTCAGCAGAAGATTTATTGCAAGGCATTAGCGGATCCTTTGCGCTTACCACCAATGATTATGAGCTGGAAATGATTTGCCAAAAAACCGGCAAAAGCGTGGAAGAAATTCAAACTTTAACCACATGGTGTATTACCACCTTGGGTGAAAATGGCGCATCCATTACAGGACAAGGAGAAAAGCATAGCATTAAAGCTGTGAAAATTGACGGTGTGGTAGATCCTACCGGTGCCGGCGATGCCTACAGAAGCGGCCTGCTTAAAGGCCTCTATAATGGATATAGCATGGTAGAGTCTGCCCAAATTGCGAGCACCTGCGCAAGCTATGCTGTGCAGCATTTTGGCACGCAGCTGCATAGCTTTAACGAGAAAGATTTTATGCAGCGCTATGAAAGCACCTATGGCGAAATTAGCAAGCCTTTATGGGTGAAATAGTTTAGAATAATAGACTCACTCTAAGACGTTCCCTAAAAATGTAATCAGCATGAGCGTAGCTCATGCGTGCATCTTTTAAGGAATGTCTTAGGACTTTTTTTATTGAGGGGGAAATATCTTCAGAAAAATTTCCTCCTCAAACTCCCCCTTTCAAAAAATTTTCATGGCGGTTGGTGTTTCACCCTTTAATAAACATCTCTTTCGCTCTCCATTTTTTCTTTTCTCCCCCTACACCAAGTACGTTTTACAAAAAAAGCCCATACAATACCTAAAATGTGCAATCAGTATGGGCGTAGCTCATGCGCGCACATGTAGGTATTGTATGGGATTTTTTACTGAAAAAATCTAAGATAATATCTTAAAACTTAATCAACAAAGGGGTATCACATACATAAACTTTTTATATAGTACCTTAGAATGTTCATATTTACGCAAAACATCGATACACACAAAATAAAAATCTGTATGAGCGTTAGCTACCTTTTCCCCCTATCTCCGCCCCTACGCCAAATATGTTCAAGCACGAAAGGTCTGAGGTATTATCTAAAAGTGCAATCAGCATGGGCGTAGCTCATGCGCGCAGCTTTTAGGTAATGCCTCAGACCTTTTTACTATATAAAAAAACTAAAACTAATTAGTTAAACAGCTAAAGATTGCCCTTTTTTGAAATCATATTTGGCATTTCTATCTTTCACTCTACTGTCGCATGCACAAGCCTTACACGCACCAGCGCACTTACAAGGACTATCTTTCATAAAAAGCACACGATTACCTTGATGCCCAAGCTTAACCCCTTGTTCACCTTTGAAAATAACTTGTTTAGCCGGAATATGAGCAAAACAAGCTTTAAATGCATTACGTAAAGAATCTCCACTTACAGAAAGGTTGCGTACATCTAAGAATAAACGTTGTCCTTGCGCGTGGCTATTTTGAATAAATTTTGCAAACTCAGTCACGTGACAGTGTTCTAACATACCGGAAAGTTTAACATGTAAACCTGTAATGCTGCTACGTGCGGCGCAGTGGAAACTTTGTTCAGTGTGTTGCATATATCACCTCTCATATGTGTTGTTAAAAATAACATACAATTTATGAAAACAAATGTCAATTTCATTTTCATCTTTTTTCTTACTTCTTGCTTTTTATCCTAAGTAAACATATACTTTCTGCACATTATTCACTTTCAAAACCAACAATATTAAATAGTTATACCATGAAAAACAAAGCAGCCCAAAGAATGCAAGATCTTGCACAAGAGCTAGAAGAGCATAATTATAAATACCATAGCCTTGACGCACCTACTATAAGCGATGAAGCCTATGATGCTTTATATAAAGAGTTAGCTCAATTAGAAGAAGAATTCCCTGATTTACGCGCTGCCCACTCCCCCACACAGCGTCTTGGCGGCGCCGTTTTGCCATGGCTAGAAAAAGGCACGCACAGCCTGACCATGTATGGGCTGGACAATGTTTTTAATGATGAAGAATGGTCACAGTGGATAAGCCGCATGCACAATGCTCTGCCAGATGCAAACACCCGTGATTTAGATGTTTTTTGGTGTGACCCAAAGTTAGACGGCCTAGCCATGGAACTTATCTATGAAAATGGCGTGCTCACCTCTGCGCTCACTCGTGGCGACGGCACCGTAGGTGAAGTGGTCACAGAGCAAGTGCGAACCATTAAAAATCTGCCTTTGCGTTTAAAAAATGCGCCACACCCCACAAGGCTAGAAGTGCGCGGCGAAGTGGTTATGTATAAAAAAGATTTCGCCAAACTCAATGCTTTGCAAGAAGAAAAGGGCGGAAAAATTTTTGCCAACCCACGCAATGCGGCGGCAGGTTCTGTGCGTCAATTGGACACACGCATTACCGCACAGCGCCCTCTGCGCTTTTTTGCTTATGGCGTAGGGCTAGCAGAATTTGACACAGCGGCTCCATGGCAAAGTCATAATGAGCTTATGCTGGCTTTACAGCAATGGGGATTTTCCACCCCGCCGGGGGGTAAAATTTGCCACAATAGCCAAGAAGTGTTAACCATGACCGAGTCTATTCGAGAGCATAGAGCCGAATATCCTATGGACATAGACGGCGCTGTGGTAAAAATAAATGCTCTAGAAGCACAACAGGCGCTAGGCTTTACGGCGCGTGCACCGCGCTTTGCCGTGGCCTTTAAATTTCCTGCCGAAAAAGTACAAACCCTTTTGCGTAGCATAGAAATTCAGGTGGGTCGCACGGGTGTGTTGACACCGGTGGCAGTGCTCGAGCCGGCTTTTGTGGGCGGGGTTATGGTGAGCCGTGCAACCTTACACAATGAAGATGAAATTACCGCTAAGGATGTGCGCGTGGGTGATACGGTTATTATTCAACGCGCCGGCGACGTCATACCTGAAGTTCTGGCACCAGTACTGGACTTGCGCCCTGAGCATGCTAAGCCTTATGCTTTTCCGCGTGTATGCCCCATGTGCGCAGAAGCAGCTGTGCGCGAAGAGGGTCAAGCGGCGTGGCGCTGCCTTAATAGCGCTTGCCCTGCAGTGCTTTTACAAAGCATTAAACACTTTGTGAGTAAAGGTGGTCTTGATGTGCAGGGTATTGGGCAAAAATGGATTGAGCAATTGGTGCAAAAGGGCCTTGTGAAAAACCCTGCAGATCTATTTACCTTACAAGAAGATATTTTACTCAAATTTGAACGTATGGGTGAGGTGCTGGCTGAAAAATTTGTAGCTGCCTTTGTTGAAGCTAAAGAAAAAGCTACCTTGGCTAAATTTATCAATGCCCTTGGCATACGCCATATAGGCGTACAAACGGCTAAACTTCTAGCGAAGCATTATGAAAGTATGGATGCTTTAGCTAAAGCCAGCGTTGAAGAACTAATACAACTACCGGACATTGGCCCAGAAATGGCGGCATCACTGGTGCAATATTTTGAAAGTTCTAGCAATAAAGAAATATTGGCAAAACTTAAAGCACTAGGACTTGACCCACAAAGGGTGCAAAATAAAGTTATCGACATGGCAGTAGAAGCAACTACCCTCCCGCCCCTGCACGGTAAGAAAATACTTTTCACCGGTACACTTAGCATGGCACGCCATGAGGCGGCGGACAAGGCTGAGACCGCAGGGGCTGATGTGGTGAGCAGTATTTCGAAAAAACTAGACTTCTTGGTAGCCGGAGAAAATGCCGGTTCTAAACTTGAAAAAGCGCAAAAATTGGGTATTACCATACTCACCGAAGAAGAGTTTTTGGAAAAATGCCAAAGTCAAAGTGAAGCCCCCCTACCTCTACACATAGAAGAAAAAAAAGCTTCACAACAAAGCCCAAAAAAGCAACCTCAAAAAACCAGTAATGAGCAGGGAACACTTTTCTAAGATTTTCATTGCCTCGAGAACAACATACAGCGATAGGGTATCGCGGCCATAAAAAGTTTTTGGAAGGGGGGTTTCGGGGGAGAACCTTTTTTCAAAAAGGTTTCCCCCCAATAAAACCTCAAAAATCAAAAAACTCTCAAAAGGATAATATATGACAACACCTATTATTATTACCGGCGCCTGCGGGCGTATGGGCAAGACCCTTGTGGAATTGGTACTTAACGACCCTCAATGCCAATTGGTGGGGCTTTTAGAACATAAAGATTATGCTCATTTGGCAAGCAATGCGCCATGCCCTGTGAGCGTGAATGCCGATGAGCTTTTAGCACAGCACCCAACAGCGGCTATTATTGATTTTACAGCACCAGAGGCCACATTGGAGCTGGCAAAAATTGCGGTAAAATATGGCAATGCGCATATTATAGGCACCACCGGCCTTAACGAAGCACAAAAAAATGAAATTGCAGCCTTAGCGCAAAAGACACGTATTTTTTGGGCGCCCAATATGAGCATTGGGGTAAATGTGCTGTTAAAGGTGCTGCCGCAATTGGTGCAAATGCTAGGTGAAGATTATGATATGGAAATGGTAGAATTACACCATAATAAGAAAAAAGATTCGCCCAGCGGCACAGCCTTAAAATTGGCTGAATGCTTGGCAGAGGCTCGCGCTTGGGCGCTGGATGAAGTGGCTTGCTATCACCGTGAGGGCATTATTGGCGAGCGTCCTAAAAAGGAAATGGGCATTCAAACCATACGCGGCGGCGACGTGGTGGGCGTGCACACCATGTATTTTATGGGACCTGGCGAGCGCATAGAAGTGACGCATCAGGCGCATTCGCGTGAGACTTTTGCCCAAGGCGCTGTGCGCGCGGCCAAGTGGCTAAGCCAGCAACAAGCAGGTAAGTTGTATACCATGCAAGATATTTTCTAGATTTTTTCTTGAAAATTTTACTCCCTTTGTATAAGATACACAAAGAACAGTGTTTTTTAGTTATGCCCTTAGGGTATATGACTTTGTTTTCCGTGTTTTTTAGCACGGTTGCTCTATTTTTTGTGAACCCATGTCACAAGACATGTTTTTTTAAATGAGGTAGATTATGCCGCAAGTTGCAGCTCGTATCAGTAACGATCAAGAGCGTTGGCTTAAAGATTACTTTCGTACCAAAAGCGCAGGTGCAGAATTTATTTTGCCTTGGGCTGTGGATACTTTCTTTAGAGCCATTGCCAGCATAAAAACCACCTTTACACCTGCTGAGCTTAAAACTATTATTGAATCCCATAAAGATTTAAAGCTCTTACCAGACCATACGCGACTTTCTTATTTGCATTTACGCGTCATGGACGCATGCGATGTAGGCAGTGCGCATTTAAAACATGGCGCAGCTAAGGCACCCTTAGAGGCTAAGATTAAGCGCCTTGACGATACACAGGCCACAGCGCTCATGGTTTGGGCTTCGGCTTTTTGGGTAAGTAAGAACTGCTCCATTGAATGCCTTGATGAATATATAAAAGTGTATTAAGCACTGCTCATAATCATAGATAAAACGGGATGAAATTTCATCCCGTTTTTTTATGGGCAAAGGAAGATATGAACTCTAGTCACAAAAATACCGACATGTTGCACGCCCCTGTGGTGAGCATGTTTTTTCGATACAGCCTACCATGGACGCTATCTTTTTTACTTATTTCCTCCGCCGGCGTGGTAGATGGCATATTTGTGGGTCAGTATGTGGGTGAGCTTGCCCTAGCCTCACTTAATATTATTTGGCCTGTATTTTCTGTGGTTGTGGGTATAACTATTGCTTTAGCTTCGGGGGGCGGGGTGCGCTGCGCAGCCTATTTAGGCAAGGGAGACGTAGTAGCCGCGCAAGGAGTATACACAAAATGCATGCTGGCTGGGCTTGTTTTTGCTGTGGTCATAGCATGCAGTTGCTATATGTTTGCCGAAGATTTTGCAGGGCTTTTAGGGGCTGACCCTACGCTTTTACCCAACGCTGTGCTTTATTTGCAAAGCATTTCTCTTTTCTTTCCCTGCATGATTATGGCCTACGTAACTTCCTATTTTTTACGCGTAGATGAGCGCCCAAACCTTGCTTCCGGAGGTTTTGTTTTAGGCGCTTTGCTTAATATAGCCCTCGATTACCTCTTAGTTGTGCATTACCCCTACGGCATTGTGGGCGCTGCCATGGCCACGGGCATAAGCAATGCCATGGTTATGGCGCTGTATATTGTGGCCTATGGTTTTTCAAAAAAACCAAGACGCTTAGCTTTTATTCGCAATATGGGATCTTGGGCAGAAGTATTTAAAAGTATTTGGAATGGCATTTCTGAAATGATTAATGAAATGTCTTCTGGACTGGTAATTATAATCATCAATATCACAGTAATGCGCCTTATGGGCCCCATGGGGGTAGCGGCTTTTACCATTATTTCTTATGTAAATTGGTTTTGCCTTATGTTGGCCTATGGCTTTAGCGACTCCCTAAGCCCCTTGGTCAGCGCCAATCATGCTTGTAAATTACACAGACGTACCCGCTCTTTGCTCTATGCAGGCGCAGCTTCAGTATTTAGCATTTGCTTCATTTGCTTTTTAACCATGAGCTTTTACCCTCATGTGCTTATTTCTGCCTTTGTGCAAAGTCAAAGTGAAGCTGTGGGCTTTGCCGAAGATTTTATGTATATCTCGCGCTTTATGTTCTTTTTTTGCGGCCTAAATATTATTATCACAGCCTTTTTCACCGGATTATTAGCGGCTGGGGCTTCGGCCTTGGTGGCTATTTTACGCACCCTATTTTTCCCTATACTTTTTTTATGGATTTTACCCCCCTATTTAGGCGCCAATGGTGTGGCTTTAGCATTACCTTTAAGTGAGGGGCTTACCTTTTTAGTGGCGCTGTATATTTTATATAAAAAATTACCCCGCGCCGCACGCATTTCATGATTTAGAGGGTATATTTTTTTGTGGGGGGAGAGAGAAA
>CAYJND010000097.1:0-7236 GCA_964371565.1 uncultured Desulfovibrionaceae bacterium | reverse complement strand
TGAGCAGGTAAAAAAGCGCTTAAACCCAAACCTAGCATTGCTTGGTGTTGTGCTCACCATGTTTGATGTGCGTAATAACCTTGCCCACGAAGTACAAAATGAAGTTAAGCGCTGTTTCCCTGATCATCTTTTTGAAACATTAGTTCCACGCAACGTACGTCTTTCAGAAGCACCAAGCCACGGTAAATCTATCATTCATTATGCCATTAAATCTACCGGAGCTGAGGCTTACCTTAAACTTGCCAAAGAAGTTATTTTACGCAAAGGCAGAGAAAGCGTAACAAGCATGTAAAGCTTACAATTGCTTTGGAGTACATTCGTAATCCACTTTTCTATGAAAATGCTTTTTACGAACTGTGGCACCACAGCGACATTGAAATACTAATAAACCGCCAAAATTAGCATTGGTCAAATGAAAGGGATGCAGAGGATCGTGTTCAAAATCTTCTGTACGAGCGCCGCAAGCATCACAATGCATGCTAGGCTCAAAAGGATAGGTAAAATCCCAGCAATCTTTCAGCTCTTGCAAGGCTGCTAAAGCCTCTGGCTTTGTGAAAGGATCCTCTGGTTGCTCTAGAGTTTTAGCAGCAGCTTTAACATGATCCTCTACCTTTGCCCAAAGATCTGGAGAAAGCTGAATAGCCTGCGGCTCACCCTCTAAATTTACCACATATAAAATATGATTTTGCGCCTTTTTACCCATTTCACCCTCCTAAGGGAATTTAATAAGTGAGAATAGTATGAGCACATCACCACGCATGGGACGCGGCCTTGATGCCCTCTTTGGTTCTTCCGATGCCCAAGAGAATAAAAAAAATAGCACCTCTGTGGCTATACATAATTTAATCCCAAACCCAAATCAACCGCGTCGCCAATTTGACGAAGAAAGTTTGAATGAACTGGCTGCTTCCATAAGGCAGCAAGGTATCATACAACCCATTTTGGTGCGCCCTAAACCACAAAGCAAAAATTTTGAAATTATAGCCGGTGAAAGACGCTGGCGCGCTGCCCAAAAGGCTGGTCTTACCGAGGTACCTGTTTTCATAAAAGACATGACCGATGAAGAAGTCATGGCAGCTGCCTTAATAGAAAACATTCAACGCGAAGACCTAACCCCCATGGAAGAAGCTTTAGCCATACAAAGCTTACGTGAAGAGTGTGGCATTACGCAAGAAGAACTTGCCACTCGCCTTGGAAAAAGCCGCTCTGCCCTAGCCAATACTTTGCGTCTTTTACAACTACCCCCTTCCATGCAAGAAGCATTGAATAAAGGCCAAATACTAGCTGGTCAGGCTCGTACGCTTTTAAGCTTACAAAATGAGGCTAGCGCGCAAGAAGAGCTTTTTAAGGCCATTATTGAACGCACTCTTAGCGTGCGCGATGCTGAGGCAGCAGTTAATTATTTCAAAGAGCATAAGATTTTTCCTTGGCAACAAGAGGGACAAGATCAAACAGAGCAAGTAGAAGCATTGCACCTTGAAGAAAAAAAACCTGCTAAAAAAAGCCGCACAAAATCACTCTATCTTAAAAGTTTGCAAGATAGAGTTAAAGATAAAATGCTGGTAAAAACCGCAATAAGCGGTAATGAAAACCGCGGACGTATTACCCTTACTTATACCAATGCTGATGAGCTTTTATTCATACTTGAGCATATGGGCGTTGATACCGGTACTTCAGGCGACGATACGTTTCCCGTGAAACAATAAATAAAAAAGCACAGTTTAAAAACTGTGCTTTCACACTGATGACAAACCCCACTACGCAGGGTTTGCGCCGCTATTGTCAGCAAAGCTGCCAAGCGGAAAGGCACAAAAATCAATCGTTTAACGGTGCAAGTGAATTGCACCTTTTCTTGATTTTTGGGTCGTGCCGACTTTGTCAACACTCTTAAAAAAGCACAGTTTAAAAACTGTGCTTTTTTTGCTATTTTTTTATTACCGCCACATACATGCCCTCTAAATAGGCATGCTCTGGTGGCGTTTGCCACTCATAACACAAAGTGGCACTTGGCTCTTCAGTTAAAAATTTGGCTACCAATTTCTCATTTTCAGCTGGGTTTAAAGTACAGGTCATATAAATGCAATATTGCCCTGACTTAATATTAGCATACGAAGTACGCAAAATCTTTTTTTGCAAACCCACTAAATTTGACACATCATTTTGTGTTCTATTGACGCGAATTTCTGGCCTGCGTGCCATGGTGCCAAAACCAGAACAAGGCACATCTAACAAAATATTTCCCTGCCAAGATGGAGCAATAGAATCCTTTGCATCAGCACAAATAACATGAGGGCACGGTAATTTTAAACGTCTAGCTGTTTCTTGCAAGAGCATAAGCCGAGCTTTATGAATATCTGTGCTTAGCTCCACCTCAAGACCTTGCTCAATAAGCGCTAAAGACTTACCGCCCTGCCCTGCGCATCTATCCCAAAGTGGGGAAAATTTAAGCTCTGGCACAGCATTAAAACACAGCTTTAATACTTCTTGAGAACCTGCTGCTTGCCAAGAAAAAACACCAGAGTCGTGCCACTTATTTATATGGATGCCATCTATTTCACGTGGAACACTTATATTATCAAAAACAAAGCCACTCCACCCTATGGGACTAGCGCCAAGAACTTTAAGCTCATCTTGCATAAATTCAAACTTAGCATGGCGCGGGTTTAAACGCAGTGCAATTTTTGGTCTGTCTAGGCAGCGCTGGAAAATACGCTCGGCATTTTCTTGCCCATAGCTTTGACTAAAAAGTGTAAAAATCCATCCTGGCACAGCATAATAATCTTCGATGTTTTTAAAATATTCTTTATGTAAAGGTGCACCCTCAAGACGAATCAAAGATCTAAGCGTACCATTACACACTTTAGATAAAGGCTCACCAAAGCGTTTTTTTACAAACTTCACTGCCCAGTTCACTGTGGCATGATGCGGTACTCTATCTAAAAAAAGCAATGCATAGCCAGCCACGCGCATAACTATGAGCATTTCAGGCGGTAAAGATTTTCGCTTTTTCATAAGAACATCAAAAACAGCATCAAGACGCAAGGCATAACGCATGGTGCCATAAACAAGCTCTGTGCAAAGGGCATGATCTATATGCGGCAATGTGGTATTGCGCAAACCAGTATCTAGCGATGCCTGCAAGGTATGCGCAGGGCTAATATGCATAAGCACCTGCACAGCTAAAGAACGTGCATCAGGTATATGAGAAAGATCAGCAGAAGTAGTCAAAATATAGTTTCCTTAAAGGTCAGGCTCTGCACAAAATTTGTTTAAAGCTTGTTTGAGTAATGGCATTTGCACTCTTGTATTAAAACAAGGCCCAAAGGGTCGTTCATTAATAATGCCAAAAACAGGCAAGGGATAGGTATCTTGAATGCCAGAGGTTAAATCGCGCTCACACGCAACAGCTAAAATGAGCTTAGGTCTGGTTTCAACCACAATTTTACGCGCAATGGTGCCGCCGGTTGCTATAACCACTGTAAGGCCATAGGCATCGCGCAAATCTAAAATTTCGCCCAAAGTGCATTTGCCGCAGCGCCTGCACAAATCAATATTTTGCGAAACCCTATAGGGACAATCTGAGTTTTGAATACAGTGTGGCAAAAGCACTAATATCTTTTTAGGGTCAATGCTATGTGCACCATTACCAAGTTCACTGAGCACCATTTCATTATTTACCTTTACAAAAGAAAGGCGGATTTTTTCACGTGGAACATTAAGTACCCTACCCAGCAAAAGCATGAGCGGGAACATAAGACGCACTGTGAGACTATGAACTTTTTTAAGACCCCAAACATTTTTGCCTGTGTAGACATAATACACAAGTGCCATGCACATCCATGCAATGCAGAAAATAAGCACTGCACTTAAAATACCCAGCACATAAGGCAAGCTTACATGAATGGCAGAAAAACCCACATAGGGAATAAGCCAAGCTAATAAAATAAAAAGGCACAGCAAAAAACAAGAGCCATACATAAGGGTAATGAAAAGCCACTTACCCACACCGCCATAAAGCTCTTTAGGAAGAGAATGAGGATTTTTTTTCCAAAACATAATTACTCATATACTGAAGCAAGCAAACCTTGCCCCTTGGTCAAATAGCCATTAGCAAAAGCCACGGCTTGCATTTGTGCTTTGCCTTGTGGACGAACGGTATCTAAAATGTACCATCTATCAGCAGTAGCAATGGCTAAAGAACCATCGCTAAGGCGCCATAATTGGCCGCACTTGGGGCTATTATACTCTTGCCCGCCTAAAGCTTCAAAATCGCCCAAATGAGCTCCTATTCGCCCTGGGCTAAGCTTTACATCACAAAAATCTTTTTCAGGCCTAAAAAGGCGCACTTGTGCACCAGGCCAAGAGGTAACGCCGCGCACTTGTGCGTGCACAGCTTCTGCACTTTGCGTAAAATCTATAATGCCATCTTCTTTACGAAGTTTTGCCGCATGGGTAAAGGCCGCATGGTCTTGCTCTGTGGCAAGAACATCCTCCCCCATATACATACGCTGAAGCACCTCTAGTAAAGTATCGGCACCTACATCTGCCAAAAGCTCATGCATAGAATCAGAAGTATGCTCTGCCACAGGTACCTTTGCCGTAGTATACACTGGGCCACTATCAAGGCCTGCTTCCATGCGCATAATGGCAACACCTGTTTCTGCATGACCATCCATAATAGCGCGCTGAATAGGCGCTGCACCGCGGTATAAAGGTAAAAGAGAGCCGTGAATATTAATGGGGGCAATACGGGGGATATCAAGCACAGACTGAGGCAACAAAAGCCCGTAAGCCGCCACCACCAAAACATCAGGCTCTAAGGCAGCAAGGACATCTTTATCTTCTTGATTTTTAAAATTGTGGGGCTGATATACGGCTATGCCCTGCTCTTGGGCGACCACTTTTACAGCAGGAGGTACCAATTTTTTACCGCGACCAGCAGGCCTATCGGGCTGGCAATAGGCTGCTGTCACATGGCAAAAAGATGATTGCAAAAGTTTTTGTAAAATATGGGCCGCAAAGGGCGGTGTGCCCATAAAAACCACCGACAGTTTTTTTTGTTCTTGCGCCATATATTACCTCTATTTTATCAATATCGTTTAAGGGATTTTTTTACTTTTCCCTCAAACATGGTACGCCGTAAACGGCTAATGTGATCAATAAAAAGCTTTCCGTCTAAGTGGTCAAACTCATGCTGTGCCACAATGGCAGGAAAATCCGTTAAGATTTCTTCTATGGTGTTGCCGTCTAGATCAAGAGCTTTTATACGCACAGAGTCGTGACGTTTTACATTGGAGCGATAGCCAAAGGGAACAGAAAGGCAACCTTCTTGCTCGCTAATAATAACATCGCCCAAAAGCTCGAGCTCTGGATTTATAAAAACACGCAATTCATTGGGCTCTTCACTGTTCGTTGTGTCCATAATAAACAGACGTATGCAATGCCCCACTTGCGGCGCTGCTAGACCCACACCAGGGGCTTTATACATGGTTTCACTCATATCTTGCACTAATTGGCGAATCTCAGGGCTTATTTCAGCCACAGGTTCACATACTTTAGCAAGTAAGGGATCAGGATAGGACAGCAATTCTAAAATCGCCATAAATAAACCTCAAAAATCATCTATTGTTCAAGCAAGCAAACTTTGGGGGTAAAAATACCCCCAAAATTCAAATTAAGCTTCGGTTTTATTTTCAGTAACAACTTTTTCACGTAGGCGCAAACCAAGATCACGTAGTTGCTTTGAAGATACAGCAGAAGGTGCTGCAGTAAGCAAGCAAGTGGCTCTTTGCGTTTTGGGAAAAGCAATAACATCGCGAATGCTAGGAGCTTCGCAAAGAAGCATCACCAAACGGTCAAGGCCAAAAGCTATACCGCCATGCGGAGGTGCGCCATGCTCTAACGCACTAATAAGGAAGCCAAATTGCTCTTCTGCTTCCTCAGGGGTAAAACCAAGGGCGCTAAACATATCTCTTTGAACTTCACCAGAATGGATACGAATAGAACCGCCGCCCACTTCAGATCCGTTAAGAACCATGTCATAAGCACGAGCGCGCGCTTTAGCAGGGTCATTGCGCATAAGTTCCATATGACCTTCAGCTGGAGAAGTAAAAGGATGGTGACAAGCCACATAGCGATTTTCTTCTGCATCATGCTCGTATAAGGGGAAGTCAGTCACCCACAAGAAATTGAATGTATTTTCTGGAATAAGCTTTAAATAGCTACCAAGATGAACGCGCAAATTACCAAGAGCGGCATTAACCATGGTGCTATCCCCTGCTTGGAAAAAAGCAATATCGCCAACTTGTAAATCAAGAGCATTTTTAATGGCTTCTTTTTCTTCTTCAGAAAGGAATTTAGCAATAGGAGATTGCCATTCATTTTCGCGAACTTTAATCCAAGCTAAACCTTGAGCACCGTAAATTTTAACAAATTCAGTGAATTCGTCAATTTCTTTACGGCTTAAAGATTCACCACCAGGAACTTTCATACCCTTAACTAAAGCTGCAGAGGCAAAAAGCTTAAAGCCAGAGCCACGGACAGAAGAAGTAATATCAACAAGTTCTAAACCAAAGCGCGTATCAGGCTTATCTACACCAAAACGGCTCATGGCATCGTCATATTTCATACGAGGAAATGGCAAGGGAATGTCTAAACTTTTCACATTCTTAAATACATAAGACATAAGATTTTCTGCCATATGCATAACTTGCTCTTCATCTACAAAGCTCATTTCAATATCTATTTGCGTAAATTCTGGCTGACGGTCAGCACGCAAATCTTCATCACGAAAGCAACGAACAATTTGAAAATATCTATCCATGCCAGATATCATAAGCAATTGCTTAAATATTTGGGGAGATTGAGGCAATGCAAAAAATTGCCCTTCGTTAACACGGCTAGGGACTAAAAAGTCACGAGCACCCTCTGGGGTAGACTTAGTGAGCACAGGGGTTTCAATTTCTAAAAAGGCATTATCATCAAGATAACGACGTACAGATTGAGCAACCTTATGACGTAATTGGAAAATTTGCGCCATTTTAGGACGACGTAAATCTAAATAACGCCATTGTAAGCGTAAGTTTTCACCAGCTTCGCAACGATCTTCAATGGGGAATGCAGGGGTTTTAGAAGTATTTAAAAGCTTCCACTCTTCTACCACCACTTCTACTTCACCGGTTACCATATTGGCATTGGTCATGCCTTCAGGGCGAGGCCGCACCTTACCCTTAATGG
>CAYJND010000096.1:0-7261 GCA_964371565.1 uncultured Desulfovibrionaceae bacterium | reverse complement strand
AAAATTTCCTCTAACACATCCTCAAGAGAAATCACGCCTGCCAGTCCGCCGTATTCATCCAATACCACAAACAAATGCGTGCGCGAATTTAAAAAAGCTTGTAGCAACTTGTCCAGCGATTGGCTTTCTTGCACAAAGTGCACAGGTTGCATAATGTCACACAATGCACAGTCTTTGCCAGCGCATTCTTGACCTTGGGCGATAAACTTCGCCAAATTGCGCCGCTCTACAATACCCACAATATCTTCTTTATCTTCAAGATACACAGGTATGCGGCTAAAATGCCAAACATTGGGTTCTTTACTAGCGTCAGACAAAGTCATATCTGCCGAAAGAGAAAAAACCACTGTTCTTGGCGTCATAATATCCCACACGCGCTTACGCTCTAAAGAAAGCACATTGCGGATGGTATTTTCTGCATAAGGCTGAATCATGCCCGCCTTACGAGAAAGAGAAGTCACCGCACGAATGTCATCTTCTGACATTTGCGGCCCCCCTGTATTTGGTGAAAAAAGCTTTGTAATACTAGTAGAAAGCCAAATAATGGGCGTGAGTAATTTCGTGATACCATATAAAGGTCTAGCCAATACCGTAGAGACAGGATTGGCATAGAGCACGCCTAAGGTTTTAGGGATGATTTCACCAAAAATTAAAATAAGGCATGTAAAAATGGCGGCAAAAATCCCCATATAAATAGAATCAAATACCGTAGAAAAGGCAGCCCCTGCCACAGCAGAACCCGCTGTATTGGCTACGGTATTAAGCGTAAGTACTGCGGCAATGGGTTTTTCTACTTGCGAGCGCATTTGAAAAAGTAGCTCACCAGAAAGCTTACCGTTTTTGCGTAGCTCTTCTATATGGGCCCAGCTCACAGAATAAAGCATAGTTTCTGTAAGTGAACAAATGGCAGATATTATAAGCGCTCCGGCAACAGCCAGTACCAATGTAAGCATGAATAAGTCCTATATTTTTACCCTTATTTGGATAATTTTTTTCTTTCCTATACAATGCTTTGCAGTATAATGCAAATATCTTTTAGGGGAGATTTCTTTACATAGCGCATAGGCACTATGTAGCTAAAAGTATAATTTTTAAAAATATTTTAGCACAGCTACTAGGCTAAATAAGAATTTTGAACGCTATCTTTGCCGTGGTGTAAAAATATGGCCAAGACTTGAAGAACTTCTTGAGTTAGCGGCTTAGGCTCTATATATTATGCATATTACTCTTAAAGCACGATACATTTTACTACATGAGCGCAAATATGAAAAAAATCCTTATAGTAGGTTGTGGCTTTTCCGGTGCCACCTTAGCTAGATGCATTGCAGAAAATACCGAATACCAAGTTCTTATCATTGATAAAAAAAATCATCTGGCTGGCAATAGCTATGATTATAAGGACGAAAGTGGCATTAGCATTCATAAGTACGGCTCACATATTTTTCACACCAAGCATGCAAAAGTATGGCATTTTTTACGACGTTTTACAGACTTTAATCAATACATGCATAAGGTTGTAGCACTGATTGACGGCATAGAAACAACTATTCCCTTTAACCTTAAAAGCTTACATAGCGTTTTCCCTGCCTCTTTAGCAAAAAAATTAGAGAAAAAACTCCTCAAATCCTTTGCTTATAATAGCAAAATACCTATTTTAGAATTTCAAAAACAAGACGACGCTGATGTACAATTTCTAGCAAATTATGTGTATGAAAAGATTTTTTTACACTACACTGCGAAGCAATGGGGGCTAAAGCCAGACGAGCTTGACCACGCGGTAACAGGTCGAGTTCCTGTGTATATCAGCCAAGACACACGTTATTTTCAAGATTTTTATCAAGGTATCCCCTTACAAGGTTATACGAAAACCATAGAAAACATGCTTGATCATGCGAGCATTGAGCTACGCTTGCAATGCGATTTTTCCAGCCTTAATAAGGAAAATATAAGCCCCTATGAGCACATCTTTTACACAGGCTCTATAGATGAGTACTTTGCGTATAGTTTAGGCATCCTGCCCTATAGAAGCCTTACTTTTGATCTAGAAAAACACGAACGTGAATTTTGGCAAAGCAACAGTGTTATAAACTACCCTAACAATTATGATTTTACGCGTATCCACGAGTATAAATATTATTTGCAAGAAAAATCCCCTTGCACCATCATTGCTAAGGAATATTCTCACCCCTTTGAAATGGGCAAAAACGAACGTTTTTACCCCATAAACAGTGCTGAAAATAACGCATTGTATACTGCCTATAAAGAAAAAGCCGCTGAGCTAAAAAATGTACACTTTCTTGGCAGATTGGGAGATTATAAATATTATAATATGGATGATGCCATTTTACGCGCATTAAATCTATTTGAAGAGCTCTTTAAAAATAACACACAGCAATAACACTCACCTTGGCAAAATACACTGCAGTTAAATATTGCATCAATAAAGCCATAAGCCATGTGGATAATTTTTCTCAACAAAAAACGCGTTGCACCATTTAGCGGTACAACGCGTTTAAAAATATCTAACATCTTAAAATTATTTTTGTGTTTTTGGCTCTGTTGTCGTTTTTTGCTCAGCGCCGTCTTTACCAAGTTGCTTGCCTTGATGAATAAAATATTGCGCCACTACACTGCTATCGGCCTGCGGTACTTGCAGTCCTACGCGCTTTTCTTGGTTCACTAAAATGGGCCCCACAAGGTTTAAGCTGGTTTCCTCAGGCTTACCTTCGGGTATAGACACTGTCACAAGCACAGCCACTTCTTCTGGCCCTTTAAGGCGCAACAGTTTTTGCTCTGCATCGCCCACTTTTACCTGATAATCTTGCAAAAAAGTGTACGGATCTGCCACCAAAAGACCTACCGTAGGGCTATCCATGCTTTGCAAGACCAAGAAAGGTGTATCTGGTCGAATTTGTAATAAAATAAATTCATGCATTCCCTCAAAGCCTGCAAGACCACGTGGGAAATAGATAACTTTATCTGTGTCCACAGTGCGCACACCAAGACGGGTCTGTATTTCTACTTCGTTGTTTCTTGCCATAAGCTTGTCACCAATAAGAGGTCTTCGGTACGGGTTTCTAGGGCGAGGCGATTTTCTTCTGTCACACGCAGGTAGACTTCTTCTCTATATACGGTCACATCTTCGGGCACATCAATACCCAGCTTGACTTGCTTACCTTGCAAGCTCAAAACTTTTATGCGTATATTTTCCCCTATATAAATGCTTTCATTGGGGCGACGTGTAAGAATTAACATACTACCAGCTTTTATTATGCAAGGTTACAAAATTAAATGTACTTTGTTAAATTTGTTTGCAAGATCATAGAAGTAGACTTGAGCACTGTGGAATAAGCCAGTTCATCTTTTGCTAATTGATTAAGTAACTCGGTCAAGTCTATATCTTCAGTGTAACTAAGCACAGTTTCTTGGTCAAGCTTTTCAGAGGCAAGCATAGAGTCAGCCAGATCCAAACGGTTAGAAAGCCCCCCTACCCTTGCTTCGTGGGTAAGCATGCCTTCAAGAGCCGCTGTAATGGTCACTAAAGACTCACCAATGCCATCTTGTTCGTTATTTTGACAAAAACCTATGAGCTGTCCCACAGCTTCAAAAATATTATCACCTTCTACAACTTGGCCATTATAAACGCCGCCAAATATATCCTTGCCCACTTGGTTCACAGGAATATGCGTATTTTCCATAACTTCATAACTTAAAGAAGCACGGTCAGGGTGTACGGTCATTTGCGTATTAGCTGGCAATACCGAGGTGCCCCCAGCAGAGGCCGTAAGCTCTAAAAAGCCGCCAGGGATGGTAAGAGTTGCAGAACCTGTAGAGGGGTTTGGCACTTGCGCCACACTGCTAATCCATGTGGTGCCGCCATCATTACTATAAGAATACTTCACATCCGTGCCGGGAACGCTTAAATCAGCTTCAGCATCTAAGCGCACCACAGTGTTCTGAGTAAAAATACCCTCTGCATTAAGCATTACATCTTCAAGACCGGGGGTAAGCATATCTACACGACGTGGTTGCATATCAATGCGCATGTCTGTAGTAAGAATGCCATCTTTAGAATTTTCTGTATTTATTTCTATAAAGCCAGCAGGGTCACCCGCGGCATCATCAAAAGGCAATTGTAAAACCTTGGTGGCAGGATTAGGCACCTTGGCAGTATAAGCTACACCATCTACGGTATAGTTAATGGTAGCGCCAGGAGCATTTAAATCTGTGCCAGCAGGTATTTCTAAAATGCGATTTTCATCTATATCGGCATGAACTTCTGTGGTCATACCAGAAAGACCACCCGTAACAGCACCGTAGGCACTGGCGTCATTATCATCACCATTGTATATAGCGGTGGGATACAGCATCAAGAAGGTACCGTCTTTACTATCCACATTTTCAGTACTTGGATCAGAAACGGCGGTCACTTCTGTGCCAGGGCGCATGTTTACTTCTACACCATTAAGCTTGAGCTGGGTTTCGCCTGCAGCAAGAGTGCCCGTTTGCCAATTAAGGCCACCATCTTCTGTCCACTGATACTCCATGGCATCAGTGCCCACAGTTCCACCAGTAACAAAGCGTACTGACATAGATGCATCAGCTTTACCGGTTACCGTGGTGCCTGCAGTGTCAAAGTTTTCATCATAGGTTTGTACGCCAAGGCCTTGCTCAAAGGCATTTTCTGTATAATTGTGCCCACCAAAAATTGAATTACCTTCATATTCCATATTGGAAAGATTAAGTATTTGACCAAAGAGCTGCTCTAACTGAATGGCTATTTGCTCTCTATTTTCTTCGGTAAGGGTACCTGTAGCTGCTTGTTCAGCCAATACCTTAATGTCAGTTAAGGTAGTACTTAGGCTTTGCAAGGTGGCATCTGTTAAGTTAAGCCATGCTCTGGCCGTATTGGTATTATCCTGATATTGCTCGGTAGATTGAATCTCAGCGCGCGTATTCAGCACAAGAGCCGCACCAGCAGGATCATCAGAAGGCTTATTAATTTTCTTCTGCGTGCCACCTTGAATGTTGGTGTCCATATAATTATTCAAACTTGTCTGCATGTAACCCAAGTTTGTATTATAAATCATACTGGTACTAATACGCATAAGGCCCCCTTACTGCTTTAGTCCAAGCAAAGTTTCTAGCATTTGATCTGCTGTGGTAATAAGCTTGGCCGCTGCCGTATAGGCATGTTGATACTTAATTAAATTTGCCATTTCTTCGTCAAGGTTAACGCCAGATACAGCTTGTTGTTGATTGCTTAAATCAGTAGCCAAGGCTTCGTTATATTCGGCATTGGTCTGCGCTGTACGTGTATCGGCACCCACACGAGAAACTAAGGTACTATAAGATTCCACAATACTTTGCTGACCAGAGGTACGCCACGGGGTGCTTACGTCTACTTTTTTGGTAAGCAATTCAGCAATATCGTTTGCAATGGCATTGTCAGCATCGTTTAATTCGTTGGCACCGTTCACATAACCTGTGTTTACGCGAGTTAAATTGGTAGATACGGCTTCATTTACTGCTATATCAGTGGCATCACTTCCCTTAAAGAAAGTATTGATTCCAAGACCTGCCATGAGCCCTGTGGTATCTTGACCTACAGCTAAATCTACGCCTGTTTCTGCGCTTTTAATGGTAAGTCTGCCATCATGGATTGATGCTTCCATGCTGTCACCAAATTGATCGTTAATGGCATCACGCACATCTTCAAGGCTATCGGTGGCAGGGTCAAAACTTAAAGTAAATTCTTCTAAATGCGCATTATTGGTGGCATCGTAAGTATGGAATGTAATGCTACCAGCGGCTAAGCGATCAAAATAATGCATACCGCTTTGGGCTGTACCTAAAGGCACGTCTTGGTAGTCTACTCTTTCAGTGCCGTTATATTCATTGGTAAAGTCTAGACCTTCACCTTGGCTGTGCAAGCGGTTTACTTCCCAAATAAGGGCTTCAGCCACGGCATTCATTTCATCTTCGTAGCGACCAATATGATCATCACGCACGGCATAATGCGCTGTGATGGAGCCACCGCCAAGGCGTTGCTCATTGGTGGTGCCGTCAAAATAGGTTTGCGGGGTCATATTAATGGGGCCGCGCGTGGCGTCTATCCAGTAAATACCGCTTTTAGGCACAATACCAAAACGGTCACCTTCAGTGAAATTTTCTAGCTCAGAAAAGGAAATCTTTAAGTCGTGGGCTTGCACAGGATCCACAAGACCATCACCGTCATCGTCGGTAACCTGAAAAACTTGCTGTGTACCATCAGGATTTTTAAGCCAAGTCTGACCGCCATCTAAAGATACGCGATAGGTAGGATTATTAGGGTCGCCCACAGCACCAGCTGTACCGCCAGTGAGAATTTCTACGGTGTATTCAAAAGAATCATCACCTTGAAAAAGCACTTCCCCTTCATAGTCTGAATTAGGGATTAAGTCGTTTTCTGCCTTGGCACCCATCACCTGAAATTCTGAGGTCTCAGCACCTTGCACCAGAGGTAAGCCTGTGGAGGTACGCACCACAAATTCATCGTCATGGGTGTATTCGGTGGTGATGTCGATATAGGTAGCAAGCTCACGCACAGCGGTATCACGCTTATCTAATAGGTCATTAGGATTACTTACACCGGGAATGGTAGTAGCAGTAATTTGCTTATTAAGGTCAGCAATGGTGTCTAAAAGCTCGTTAACGCGCTCCACATCCACTTCGATATTTAAATCCATTTGCTCGCGAATTTGGTCTAAATCATCCATGGTTTCATTCATGATCATACCAAGATTTTGCGACAAAGTAATAAGATTTTGGCGTGTGGCATCATCATCTGGACGAACGGACAAATCGCTCCAAGCACCAAAGAAAGCCGATAAAGCATCGTTAATACCGGTGCGGTTTGCTTCGTTAAAAATACTTTCTACAGATGTTAAGGTTTGCTCTTGTTGTTCCCAACGTGCGGCTTCGGAAGATTTATCTAAAAAGGATACTTCAACAAATTGGTCAAAATAACGCAGAACCTGCACAGCATCCACGCCCATGCCAAGGGAACCAGGATTGTAGGATAGAGAAAAAGCATCCTCAAGCTGTACATATTGACGGGAATAGCCAGGAGTATCTACGTTGGCAATATTATTACCCGTAGTTGCAATGGTGGCCTGCTGGGCATTAATAGCCGATTTGCCAATATTGAATAAAGCACCAATACTCATTAGAGCCTCCCGGAGATGAGAGCCGCTTGCGGTCTTTGTTTACCCATATAGCC
>CAYJND010000095.1:0-7513 GCA_964371565.1 uncultured Desulfovibrionaceae bacterium | reverse complement strand
ATGTCTTGAGTAGTCGACATCTAAAAAAAGCATTTCTTATGTCTAAACATTGCCAAGATATTATCTTTTTAAAGGACAGAATGCCGTGCAGGATAGGTAAAAAAAGCGATAGATTAAAATCCGTTTTGTACGTGAAAAAGTAGAGGTGGATGTTTACCTACACCTATACCTTAAAAAAAGAACAGGATGGAACCTAAGATTATATTGTCAAAATATTGCATCACGGGGTGTACTGTATACGTGGCTTTGAAGTGAATTAGATTGTCAGTTTCATTATTATATGATTACTTCCCCACTCTTTGTCAATTAGCAAAAAGTAAACACTTTGAAGTGAATTTATTAAATGTTAAACGGGATACGTGCTAGATTTTTACGTATTCATTTTTTTGCATATCTCCTGTTATGATTTAATTTTTTGAGCAACACGCCAAAATGATAACACATTTGGAATACTATTTGCATATCCCTTTTTATACTGTATACGGCTAATTTTTCCTACTCATCAGGAGGGGTATGTTTTTAGCCGTTAATCATAATTTTATGGCTGCAAATGTGGCTCGAAGCATAGATGCGCATTATGGAAATTTAAAGACCTCTGTAATGCGTCTTTCGTCTGGCCTACGCATTAACAGCGCCGCCGATGATACTGCAGGACTAGCTATACGCGAGCTTATGCGTGCAGATATTGCCTCTCTCAAACAAGGAATGCGTAATGTCAATGACGCCATATCTATGGTGCAAACTGCTGACGGCGCGTTACAAGTCATTGATGAATGTCTTATTCGTATGAAAGAGTTGGCTATGCAGGCAGCTACTGGCACCTATGATTCTATTCAACGAGGTATAATTGATGCAGAGTTTCAAATTCAAGCAAAAGAGATAGATCGTATTGCTTATTCCACAGATTTTAATGGCATCAAACTGTTAGACGGCTCTTTATCTGGACAGCATGATGGAAGCTTACTCACATCAAGTGTCGCTGCGAAAATACATTTTGGCAGCGGCAATGACTCTCAAGAAGATTATTATTATATTCACAGTTTCGCCGCCGATACTGTGGCACTAGGGCTTACTGAAAAATCTCAAGAACTCCCCGCACACCTTGATGTTTTATCTGATAAACTTACCAATGGCGTGACTGAACGTTTTATTTCTGGCCTCGTAACTTTTGCTATAATCCCTCAAGGAACAACAGATATTTTCTTTCACTTAGACGATCTTGGAAGGAATGATTCTTTACAAATATTCACCATGAATGGAGAGCATATCATAGGCACTCCTAGTTCTGGAGAAGATTGGATCAATGCAGGAATAGCTAACCCTAGCGATTTGGCTACGCATATTGTCACAGAAGGTAATGGTTTTTTAGCAGATTCTGTTTACGATGCTAGCAATCTAAATGGCAAACAAAGTATTACTTATACTGACACGCCACCTTACAATCAATTTTCAATAAATTCCATGCAAATAGGCTATTCTGGCGAAATAGAAAGTAATAATAATGAATATATCAGCATATATGAAGCTAAGGAACACCTATTGGTATTTGCGGTAGGTGCGGGGGCGTTTGAAATTAGCGCTTCATGGGATTTTATGCCCGAAAAAGGTGAGCCATATTTTCAAAGGCTTACCATAGAAACGCAAAGTAGCGCCCAGGAAGCTTTAGAGAAAATAGATAATGCCATTGTGGAAAAAGACAATATTCGTGCTCATTTTGGCGCCATGCAAAATCGCTTAGAAGCTACAGTGGACAACCTTGCACAGCAAGCAGAAAATCTACAAGCCTCTGAATCTCGTATTTCTGATACAGATGTAGGCAAAGAAATGACAGCATTTATACGGCAGCAAATCCTTGCCCAAGGTGCTGTTGCTATGCTTGCTCAAGCTAACAGCCTTCCTAAAATGGCGTTGCAATTGTTGGGGCATTAAACTTTTTTACTGCACTCTCTCGGGAAAGAAAAATCTTTTGCCTTAACATAATAAAAAACGCGGCAATGACATAATCAGTGAGTTCATAGCATTTGCCATTTACGTCATCATCATAAAGATAAAATCGTAAAAATATCCATCTGCACACTTAAGTTCAGCGCCTTAAATTTTATTTTTCCACTATAAATAACTGACTTTGAGTTACTCATAAAAATCTTCCCTTTGCCTGTTAAGTAAAATTAAGATTCCTTTTTTACTTTATCCAGCCAAAGGGAAGCATATCACTATACATATTAACATAGAGAGTTTATTTTTTCTAAAATTTTATTCTGTAACTTTTCCAAGCTTTTCTTTACCGCACATGTAGTCTATCTCAAGACAGAGCACAGCTGTACGCGCCAGCATTTGTGGCGGGGTCGGGCTTTCGCATTGGGCTACATAGCGCTTTGCTATGGCATCAAGAGCCATGATTTTTTCTTGTTCATCTTCTACCACGTGCATAGTGCCCGTTCCTATCACTGACTTATACAAAGTGGAAGCTTTTTCCGGTAGTACTTGTATGTCTACAGCAGTAGAAAAACCTACCTGTGCATTTTTGCGCAGGCAGTCAAGTTTGCGCCCCTCTAGAGCGCAGTGAAAATACACTTTATTTGATGTGTAAACGTAATTAAGAGGCAGAATATAAGGGGCGGCATCTGTATTAAAAGCTACGTACATTTCTTCAGCACGTTGCAATACATCTACCAAGAAAGCAGTATCTGTTCTTTCGCAGGTGTGGCGACGCATGGGGTTAGGCATAGGGACGACTCCTTTAAATAATGTCGTCCTTATTCTAGGTAAAATACGTCCTTTTGCAATATATTTTTCTACTATATTTGTAAGAAATTTACTTTAAGTAAAAATGAGATAGCTTACCCTTTAGACAAACATTATATTCTGTCATATGCGCAGGCACTTTTTGCGCCTTGGCAGCCAGCATATATTGCAAACCGCGAGCCATAAAAGCCGTAGAGCGTAAGTTTTCTAACTGTTCACGTAAAAGAGCATCTTCACCCAAGGCAGAGAGTAAAGCTTCTTCGTGTTCTTGGCATTGCAATAGCAAAGTATTGTCTTCAGAGAGTGTTAGCATAAGCTTTTCATCCATGTGAATATTCTTTTCTTGCAATAAAGATTGCACATGGGCAAGAAATTCTCCCTGCAAATATTCAACATACTCTTCAAGATCTTGTATGGCCTGCACACCAAAGGTACGCACGCTGTGCTCTATAGCTGACAAAGCCTCTTCTTGTTCTAGCCACACAGGGGCCTCGGCACCGTTCTTCATTGCTGTATTTGCATCTGAATGCACATGAAGCATGGTATTTATTGCATTGCTAACGTTCTTCACGTTGTCCTCCTGTATGGATAAAATTGCCTGTACTATTGTGAACTGCATATTCTTAAGCAAAAGTAATGCCAAAGTGAAAAAGGGTAATTTTTTCCAAATTTTTTCTAGATATTTTTTAAATATTATCTAGATATTTTATAGAGTTATAAAAATATACTTTATAAGGTGAATTTATTAGGGAATTTTTTGCCCAAAACCTATCTAGGTATTTTTATTTACCAAGCCTTTACCATCCTTAGTAAAGCACGTATACTTTCTTTTACATTATATTAAGGAAAACACTTTGCACAAAATATATGCACTCTTAGCATTAGGTAGCTGGGCCGTATTACTTTGGCCCTTCCCCACAGAAGTTTTTTTAGCAGCATGCTTTGCTTGCCTTTTACATCCGCTTTATTTGCGTTTACTGCACCATTACAATAAAAAAATAGCTTTCGCCTGCATGACTCTAGGTCTTTGCATAGGTATTATTTTGCCCATAACCGTAGTAGTACTTATGGTAACACCACAAGCCGCGGCAGGCCTGCGCTTGCTTAATGAATTGCAGCAATCAGGCTGGATTTATGGTGAAGAAATGCAAGCCTTTGTTGGAGTAGTTAATACATGGGTAAGCAAAATCCCCGGCCTGGAGGGCGGTATAGAACAGCTTGGACATGAGCTAACGGCCTTTTTAGCCTCTGCCATCCAAACGCTTGTAAGCAAAGGCCTTGGCATTGCCGGCAGTACCATGAGCTTTATGATGCGCCTTTGCGTACTTATATCTTTAAGTATGATTGGCATTGTCTATGCGAGTAATTTCTTTTCTTTTGCCAAAGCCGTTTCACGCATTCCAGAAAGCGTTCTACAGCGCTTTATAGAAACAGTGCGCCAAGCTATACGCTCCGTACTATGGGGTGTAGTGCTCGTGGCTCTTATTCAAGGGGTGTTATGCGGTATAGGTTTTATGGTAGCAGGGGTACCAGCTGCCGCTTTTTGGGGCTTAATATCAGCCACGGTCGCGCCCATACCTGTGGTGGGTACAAGCCTTGTGTGGATTCCCGCCAGTATTTATGCTTGGTTTGCCCTTTCTAAAACCACAGCCATAGGTCTTATTCTTTGGAGCGGCATTATTGTAGTAGGTGCAGACAATGTCTTGCGCCCGCTCTTCTTGCGCGGAGGCTTAAAAACTTCCTTTGTAGTAGTGCTCATAGCTGTAGTTTGCGGACTAGTTTCGCTTGGTCCTGTAGGCATTGTGGCAGGCCCTGTGCTGGCAGCTTTTGCCTTGCAAGCTGCACGAGAAGCCGAATTTATGGAAGTGCCTTCAAAATAAATGCACCTTTTTGCATACAGTGTTTTTCCTACAGGGTAGAAAATAAAATACGTATCTCATATTATTTTATTTTCTACCCTTCTTTCTTAACATTTTTACAACATCTTTTTGTCTAGCGAAAGCAAAATAGTTAATGCCATGCGTACACATCATGGCACTATTGGTGAGAAAAATATTTTTTTATTGTGAAAAATAAAACTTTCCTCTTGCCAACTCCCCAAGCCATACGTTATATTTCTTATACCTAGAAATGAGTGTGGCTTTTTTTCATTCTTACTATTTGCCACTTTTTCTATGTTAACTCAGCCTTCTTTTCGCCCTTCATGGGCTTAGTTTTTTACAAAAGTGCTTTCTCTTCCTTGTCAGAATGGTCTTGGCAGGGGAGCTATTTTGATAAATTTCAAAGGGGGTTTTTTACATGTCAATTCGTAAAACACTGTTCTTCTGTGGACTCTTGCTCTTGAGCTTGTGTAGCGTAGCCTTGGCTGCTGATGCCACGCCAACCACAAGTCAAGAATTACAAGCTGCCACAGAAATGGCAGCTGGCAGCACTGTCCAATGGTGGATATGGCCTTTGGCTTTGCTCATTTTCTGTTTTGTTCTTGGGATTATTGCCGTGCTTGCAGGTGTAGGCGGCGGCGTGCTCTTTGTGCCACTTGTTAGTGGTTTTTTCCCTTTTCATTTAGACTTTGTGCGCGGCGCTGGTCTTATGGTGGCTTTAGCTGGCGCTTTGGCTGCAGGGCCTGGCCTTTTAAAGCGTAACTTTGCAAGTTTGCGCCTAGCCTTACCTGTGGCACTTGTGGCTTCTATTTTCTCCATCATCGGCGCCATGATTGGTCTTGCCCTACCCGCCCATATTACCCAACTCTGTCTTGGGGCTACTATTATGGGTATTGCCATCTTACTTACCCTTGCTAAAAACTCTGTGGTACCCGTGGTCACAAAGCAAGATGCTTTAAGCGTGGCTTTTGGTATGCAAGGCATGTTCTTAGAGCCTAGCACCGGTGAAGTAATTAAATGGAAAACACACCGTACCTTGCAAGGTATGTTGCTCTTTATTGCCATTGGCCTCATGGCTGGTATGTTTGGTCTTGGCGCTGGCTGGGCTAACGTGCCTGTGCTCAACTTACTTATGGGTGTACCTTTAAAAATTTCCGTAGGCACCTCTAAATTCTTACTCTCCATTGCAGATACATCTGCTGCGTGGGTATATTTAAATCAAGGCGCCGTTATCCCCATGATTGCTGTACCTTCTATTGTTGGCCTTATGGCTGGCTCTATTGTGGGTGTGCGTTTACTCGCTTTAGCTAATCCTAAGTTTATCCGCCTCCTTGTTATTGGCGTATTACTTTTTGCCGGTGCCCAAGCTTTGTGGAAAGGCTATACCTCTGCACAAGCTCAAGTAAAGCCTGCTGAGGTGCAAAGCTCAAGCTTAGCCCCTGCACATAATAATCCGCTGACACGCTCATAATTTACCTAAAAGGAGCTACTTATGGATACTATGGATAACAAAGATGTTGCTGCTTCTCCAGCGCAAGTTCGCTATGCTAACCTATTAGGTCTTATTTCAAACATTGGCCTGGGGCTTTTAATCATAACCTTTTGCATGTATGTATTTGGCTTTTCTTTAGCCGCTCCCCATGTGCCGGTAGAAGACCTTGTGAAAACCTGGGGTTTAAGCTCTGGTGAATTTAATAAGTTGCACAATGTACCTATAGGTTGGGGCTGGATTGGCCTTTTAACCACAGGCGACTTTAGCAATTTCCTTGGTATTGCCATTCTAGCTGGTGTTACCATTGTATGCTATATGCAACTTTGTGTAGATGCTCTCCGTGAAAATGACAAACTCATGGCTGCTATTGCTTTCATTGAAGTAATCGTACTTGTAGTTGCTGCTTCCGGTCTCGTTGGCGGCGCACACTAATATCCCCTTTGTTTAGTGCAAACCCCAGAAAGTATGACTTTCTGGGGTTTATTTTTATCCAAAGTGTACTTTTTTCAATTTGCTTTATTTTAAAAATCAAGCTTTAACGACATACGCCCTCCATTTCTTTCTTTAAAGACATTTTTTCCTTAGTAAGAGCGCATAAAAAGCCCCTTAAAAAAACATGTATTATCACGTAATAATACACTTTTTTATACTACTAAGTTGTGATACTTGTTTATTGCTTTGTATTTTTCATACGCCTTTGTGCATAAACAAGGAGTTTTTTATGGAACAAGTACACATCCTTCTCGTGGATACAGATCAACAAAGTAATCAAAATCTAGCTAAAGCCCTTGAAGCAGAAAAGTTTATGGTGCACATGGCGCAAGATGCCAAAGCCATGCTAGAAAAACTTGCCCAAGACAATTCACCGCAAGTGATAGTGCTTTGTCTTGACCTAGCGGCAAATAATGACTTTGCTCTTTTACAAGAAATCAAAAATCTTTATCCAGAAAAACAAGTCCTATTAAGTAGCGAACACGAAGAGCACGAACATTTATCCGACACCAGCACCATTGGCACCTATACCATCTTACCAAAACCCATTGACGTTGCCCTACTTATAGAAAGTTTAGGCTTAAACATTGCTGATAAAGTAGAAAGTGCCTTGGTAGCAGCAAGCTTAGCCCAAGCCGGAGCCTTTGAAGAAGCAAATCAAATTGTAGAAGAAATAGAAAGTATGGAAGAAATACAAGAAAAGGCCGAAGAGGTGCTTAAAAAAGCAGCTTATTAAATCATACTATCTTAGGCTTAAAAGCTAAAACAAAGGGAAAGAAAAAGCTTAAACTTTCTTCTCCTTTTAAAATAGTTCATACAAAAGCTATAGTTACCATAAAAATATATTACATGTAGTGGTTTAGACTTGGCCGTACAATAGGCTCCGTTTTGATGGTACCTTTTG
>CAYJND010000094.1:0-7775 GCA_964371565.1 uncultured Desulfovibrionaceae bacterium | reverse complement strand
GTACGCTGTCTTTGGTAAAGGCTTTTTATAAGCCACGAGGCTGCTCGCATTTTTTCTGAACAGTATTCTTTATCTTGCGAGTTCATAGCTTCTAAGCTTTCTGTCAATGTATCTGATAATTGTAAGTGCGGCAAGCCATCATCATTTAAAATGATAACAAAGTCCCCATTTAAATTATATACAAAAACATCGGGGCTTACAAAATTGGTATCGCTATCGCCAAAAGAAGCGCCAGGAAGCGGCTCTAAAGATTGAATAATATCTAAATATTCGCGCAAATCTTCCATGGTAATTTGGAACTTACGCAATAAAGGCTTATAGCGCTTATTTTCTAAATCTTCTAAGTGACTCGTAACGAGCGCCACCAAAATAGGATCGCGATCATAGCGCAAAGCGCGCAGCTGAATCATAAGACATTCTTGCGGCGAGCGCGCAGCCACCCCCACAGGGTCAAAAAGCTGCACCACTTGTAGCACGTCTTCAACTTCTTCGGGGTTAGCCTCAAGCATGTCTGCCATATCTTCAATGGAAGCTTGCAAATAGCCAGAAGATGACAAATTACCTATGATAACTTCACCCATATCTTTTTGCGCATCGGTCAACAGCGAAGATAGGCGCAATTGCCACAATAAATGTGCATCTAATGAGGGTTTTTCGGTATAACGGGATTCAAAAGAAGACATTTCTTCCAAAGCTTCAAATTCTCTGGAAGAAGAATTGCGCGGCGAAGAAGCAAATTCACCAAGGTAATCTTCCCAGTCAGCGCCCTTGGCTAATTCGCCATCGTATACGGTATCGTCATTTTTTTCTGTACGAACTTCAGCTTTTTCGGTCTCAACACCTTCATCACCGCCCTCTTCTAGAAAAGGATTTTCTAAAAGCTCACGCTGCACCGTTTCCACCAGCTCAAGACGAGATAATTGCAAAAGCTTAATAGCCTGCTGCAATTGCGGCGTCATAATGAGTTGTTGAGACAGTTTAAGTTGTTGACGAAGCTCTAATACCATACTTTCAATGCCTTTAGCCTAAGAAATTTCGAAGAGCGTCACTGGCGTAATGCCCTTACAAATACTATGCCATAAGCTTAGGGCGTATGCAAGCCCGACAAGCGCTGAAACAAGAACTTAGCAATAATTAAATAAAATCATTCTAATAAAAAAAGCTGTTACATCTATGCGCTGACGTCTTGTAAATAAATATTTTACCTGTGTAAACAAATCATAACACTTGATATTTTTTGTAAATGTACATATTTTCTACTTTGAGGTGATTTATGATTTCTGAGAAATTTGCCGTATTGGGCTATGGCACCGCCGTGGAAGATAAAATCCCTGAAGCCCATGCCAGTTTAGTGAATTTTTTTCACAGCAATAGTAAAGTGCAAGGCTGTGAGCTGAGCTCGCTGCATGTAAGTAACAAGAAAAAAAATTTCTTTCTTAATTACGAAATTTGGGAAAATGAAAAAGCAGGGAATGCACATTTTAATTCCCCCCACGTGCAAAAATTCTATAGAGAGTCCCTAAAATATTTTGTAGATTTTAACTTTGTTACCTACACGCAATTTAAAGGTACCCACGGCATATACCACTACGGTAGTGAGGCTTCGTTAGAAAAGCAAATGGCTGTTTTAGGTCGCTTCACAGCCAAACATGGCAAGGTTATGGAGCTTAAAAAGCTTATGCAAGACTTCTTTGCACAAAATAAAAATGAGCCTGGCTTTGGGTTTAATGCTATGCATTTTAATAATAAAAACATCAATGAACTCATGGCCTTTGAAGTTTGGAAAGACAATGCCGCTTGGCTTCAGCACTTACAACAAGCAAGATCCATGAATTTTTCTGAACAGACTCCAGAGTTTATGGAAAATTTAGTTTTTGACACCTTTACTTGTTTATCCATAGCACGCTAAATATTGCTACCAGAGCTATAAAAAGGCCGAGCAGAGAACATCTCTACTCGGCTTTTTAGTAATAAAAATAAATCACTTCATTTACTTAAATAACCCAAAAATAGCCCCAAAGACGCCGCCAATAAGGTCAAATACGCCCATACCTAAAGAGCCTAAGGCAGATAATAATACCGCGCCTGTGTCTACATCGCGCTCAGGATTATCTAAAGGTCCATGAAAGCGCACCGGAATATCACTCAAGCCACTGGTATTCACCACCAGTCGCATATCAAGCGTATCATTAACAAAGTTAACCCTACCCCTGCCCGTTGCACTTAAATCATCGCCCTTTAGTTCAAATTTATGACTTTCAAGCACGCCCCTAGTAATGACACCCATATCTCTAAAATAACTTATTTTTGTAGGACTACCGGTAAATTTACCTTTCTCATCGCGGCTTTGTATAAATCCAGAGCCCACATTGAGGCGCCATGTGCCGTCAAAGCCTGCAGGGATATCATTAACAGTGCGTATGGCGCCTTGAGCAGATAAGCTAAAATCTGCCTTGCCAGCAATGACTGTTTCCATTTGCAAATCTTCACACAAACGTAAAAGGTTTACACCTTTTACTTGCGCTCCAGCTTGGGTTTGCAACACAGCATTTTTCACCGTGCCCTTAAAGTTCATCACGGCGGGGCCGCCATACATGGTAGCCTTAATAGGCGCGCATTCTAAGATGGAAGAGCCAATTTTCACCGGCGCATGCACATCTTTTACCTCAACACCATTCATTTTATAGGTGCCCACGCGCACAGTACCCTTGGCAGTAAAGTTTTCTAGCCAGCGCCAAGACAAAGCTCTTTCCACCGATGCAGGTGCGGCATTGGGCGATACAAGGGGCGGTAAGGGTTTTCTAACAGGGGCATCGCCAGCGCTCAAAGTTTGTTTTTGCGCCTCACGTTTTTGCGCGGCAAGCTGTTTTGCCTTGGCGGCTTTGGCAGCCTCGCGGGCTTTTTTATCTCTAAAGAGTAAATCAAAATCAAAAACATTGGCAAAAAGATCAAAGCCCCATACAGGATTTGCCGTAAAGGTGCGCTGTAAACTGCCGCTCACGCGCATATCTTGCAATTGCATTTGCACCTTATCAAGCTTGAGCAATTCTTGAGCATAGGACAAATTTGCACTGAGAGTGGCGCTTTGCGGCGCTGTGCTTGGTAAAAGCGGACGCCCCGACTCATCAAGATGCGCCAGCACATTACTTATGGCTTTTGTGCTGGCATTGACCGTACCTGTCCAGCGAATATCCTTACTAAAATTCATCTCGCCAAAGCCAGATGCCTGCATATGAGCAAGGCTTGGCACCGTACCTGTGGCTTTAGTTAAAGCCACAGTGCCCTTGGTGGTATTTAGCGACAGCAAGGTATCAAAATGCACTTCGGTGGCATGGGGCAAAGTGGTAAGCTCTGGCGAAAAAGTTATTTGCACTGAACCGGGGATGGAATGCAAGGCCACGGTGCCGTAATCTTCATCAATAAATTCTAAAGCGCCCTTCCAGCTACTTGTGGCCGAAATATCTTCTGTATCTAAAGCTGCTTTCCACTGCCCAGCATACATAAGTTTGGGCGGCCATTGCGCGCCGCTGATTTTCGCCGGATTTTGCCCCTGCACATTGGCATCCACAAGCATGCGCTTAAAGGGCACTTTTTGCTTAGAGCGCCCGTAGAAGTTGCCATTTTCTACCTTTAAGGAAGCCTTGCCCCCCAAAGAAACCAAGAATTCACCGGCATACACACCCTTGCCAGATACCGTAGCATCAGCCGACATGCGCCCGCTAAACAGCTCTCGACCAATAAGGCGAGCCACGGGCTTTTCTGCCTGCACATTACGCAAAAGGGCTGTAATATCGTAGGCAGATTCATCGTCGCTATTACGATATAAAAGCGCCTTACCAGAAGCCTGCCCGCCAAAAAACTTTTTAGCGCTAAAGGCAAGCACTGCGGCATTTTTATGCTTAGCCGCCAGCTTTTCACCATCTAGCCCTGCAGGGTTTACCCTAAATTTAAAGCCCTCTAGGGGCAATTGCCATGCAAAAACCTTATCAGCGCCCACATTAATATCGTAATCTACGCTAATATAGTCATCACCCTCTAACACTGCGGCTTCGGGGGTGCCCGGCTCTGGCGTTAAGGGCTTATGGGCAAAGGTTAAGCCCTTGGGGCGCTTGCCCTCCGCCTCGGGGTAGACCTTACCAAGATCCAATTGCGGCGCATGAATATCTAAAAATACCACAGCCTTTGACCATGTGGGCACCCCGCCCTTGCCGGTAAAGGCGGCGCTGGCGGCCTCGGCTTGTAAGCGCGGCACCGTAAGGCCTTTTTGGGTAATAACAAAATCTAAATCGCCTTTAATGCCGTGCAAAGCGTGTTGAATACCGGGGGGTAAATGGCGCGCAAAGCCAAACCATTGCGGCAAGCTTAGTTGCTGCACCTGTATATGTCCCTCAAGGCGTGGATTTTCCATATCTTGCAGATACATGGCAGCTTCTAAAGCAAGAGAGTCTTGCTCTAATTGCGCCTTAACGTCTTTGATAAAGATCGTATCTTGTAAATTTCCCGCCACAGAGCCAGAACTTTGCACGGCAATGGGCGCCCCCTGCCAAAGCAATTGGCTTTGCAATTTCCATTGCCCTTGTAAGGTTTGCGGCAAAGGGCTTGAGGTTGTTTCTTTAGATGAGAGCACAGTACTCAGCGTATGCGCTAGCCCCTCTTTCAAGGTATAACGCACAGAAAAATCTAAAGAAAGAGCATCAACAAGCCCCTGCACCTGCCCTTTACTCTGCACTGAGGCGGCAAGGTATTCTTCCACATCGCCATCCAATTGCAAGGCAAAGGCTTCTACTTTGGCAAGAGGCGTAGCACCTGCCATAATATGAGCCACATCAAATTGAATAGTACCTTCAATCTTTCCTAAAGAGCCAAGGGTCACAGAGGTTTGCAGACTATCGCAATGTAAACTCCAGCCTTCTTGTTGCAATAATACTGAACCATGTAAAATTTCTAAAGAAGAACCGTACAAAAAGGGCGGTATGTGCTGCATGGATTGCTGTATAAGCCCGTGCACAACTTTGCCCCAATGCTCGTCTGGTGTGATTTGTTTTGGTGTGACTTGTTTTGGCGCTGTAGCTGCAGTTTTCTTTGTGGTTTTGGCTGTAGTTGCAGGCTTGTCTTCGAGCTTTGTGACATTTGTGCCCTTGGTGTCCTTGGTGTCCGTAGCTATTGGCGTAACTGGCGCCAACATAGTAGGAGGATGCAAAATAAAATCAGGGCGCCATAAAGAAATATCACCCAAAGAAAACTTTCCTTGCAATAAAGGCAAAAGCGACGGGCGCAAAGTGGCATAGGCCACATCTAGGGTGAAATCTTCATGGTCCACATGCACATCGGCAAGGGATAAGGCGGGCAAGGGCAGTAAAGTCATATCTATACCAGAAAATTCCAGCTCCATGCCTGTTTGCTCTTCTAAAAATTTTGAAAGCTCTTGGCTAATTTCTTGGGGATACAATTTTACAATGCAAAAGGCCGCCAAAAAAGCTATTAAAACAACAGCAAGTAAAAAAGCTGCAATGTAGGCCACAGGACGCCCTATAAAGGACATTTTTTGCCAAAAATCTTGCGATTTCTTCGAAGAAGAACCATGTGAGGTTGTATTATGCACTTGACGACTATCCATGTGAAAGATACTACGTAAAAAGTCTTAAGAAAAAAATCAGTACATTTAAAAGCTCTTTTCAATGTATACATTCATTATTAAAGAGAATTATTTTTTACAGTGCCGACTATATAATGTTTACCCTTAGGGCGCAATACATAAAAGATACATTGCCCCATAAACCCAGTAAAGGCCTTGGTTTTGCAAAAAATTTTCTGGATAGGAAGCCCTTTTTTTCAAGCAGCGCTGCCCCCTTTAGGCTGGCAAGTGCATTTTTTTAATTTTGAGCACTTGGCTGTTTTTACTTGGGATAATTTGGTAAATATGGCTGGATTTGAGCCTGATGTGCTCATTGTTGCCGATAAAAGCCGTCCCCCCTTTGTCCTCGGTGTAGAAGACTTTCCTTGCTTTACCATTTTTTATGCCGTGGATACCCACATTCATAGCTGGTACCCCTATTATGCCCAAGGCTTTGACGCATGCATTGTAAGCCTAAAAGACCATATGGAGCTTTTTCAGCATAAGCAATTAGCCCCCGAGCGCATTACGTGGTTTCCGGCCTTTGCTAAAGATAGTGACAGCCCGCGCTCAGATCTAAGCCCTCAATGGGACAGTCTTTTTGTGGGAACCATTCACCCCGAAACTACCCCCAAGCGCCAAGTATTTTTGCAAAATCTGCAAAAAGAGCTTGGGCATTTGCATTGCACCAGCGGCAATTATGCAGAGCTTTTTCCTCAAGGTAAAGTGATTATTAACCATTGTGAACATGGGGATTTAAACTTTCGCGTCTTTGAGGCTTTGGGTTGCGGCGCCTGCTTACTTACGCCGCACATCGGGCATGGCCTCACAGATATTTTTACGCCGGATAAAGATTTGTGTTGCTACACCATCACAGATACAGCACAAGCGGCGCAAAAAATACGCCGCCTTTTAGCCAACGAAAGCCAAAGAAAAGCCCTGCAAGAGCAAGGCTTAACCACGGTCAATGCCGGTCATAGAGCCTTGCACAGGGCGCAAAGCCTCACACATTTTTTAGAAAAAATCACGCCAGCAGAAAAACAAAAAAGTATTGAATTTAGACGTAAGCAGGCCGCAACCATTCGTCAAAAATGGTACAAAGCCTTTTTATTATTACTGGCTAACGCTGTGCCACAAGCGCATTTGCGTGCTGCCTATTTACAAGCGTCGCGGGGTATTTTTGCCTCGGCTAGCGACGAGGCGGCGCCATAAATAAATCTAAGCTGTCGCTTCCTTGAATTCCATGCCCTGCAGATGGCACGCTAGGCTGAACTTCAGACTGCACGCCAGAGTGCACGCCAACCTGCACATCGGGCTGTAAAGAAAATGTGGATAAAGGTGACTCATCGTGACCTTGAGGTGCAAATGGAGACATAGTTTGAGCTAGGGGGCTTTCCCGTTGTGTGGCCAATTCTAGCGCAGCCACGCGATTTTCCAATGTCTGCAGTTTGGTACGCTGCTCTTGTAATTCACGACGCACCTGCCTACTCAATTTTTCTTGCCCAAATAAAATAAAGACAAACATTAAAAATAGACCAGAAAAAAACAAAGTGCCAAAAATCATCATAGACATAGTCTGCCCTTTTGTATACCTCATGGTTGTTGTGCAAAAGCACAAATACATATACTAAAAAAACACTGCAACAGTATGCAGCTCAAAGGCCTGTGTACTGTAAATTTTTTACATAATCAAGGATAAGTATGAGCACTGCCCCCCTACGCCCCCATCTTGTAGTTGCCGACGCTGACGGCAATATTTATGACCACCCCGACCTACTCATGGTTTGTCGCACAGGTAAGCAATGGGGCCTGCCCCGCCCCGATGAGCTCATGCCCTTACCTCCAGAAAGTGAGCTTTTTTATCTGCCGCGTCGCCGCGCTGTAGGATTAAATGAAGAAACAGGCCAAATGGAAGTGCAAGAAGATTTAGCCGTGGCCGCCTTTGCCGCGCCGGCGCACACCCTTACCTCGCACCCTGCTTATGCCACAGATAAGGGCGCTCCTTTATTGCCGCTTTTTGCCTATGGAGCTGTGGGTTTTGCCCGCGGTCGTTTTTATATTTGTGCCCAAAAAGTAGAAACACCTACGCGCCAACCGATTGGTAAAGTGAAGCCTCAAATGCACTCCCGCCATGTGCGCGCACTCTTACAAAAATACCCAC
>CAYJND010000093.1:0-7825 GCA_964371565.1 uncultured Desulfovibrionaceae bacterium | reverse complement strand
AAGGAAGACTAAGTTTTTTGCGGAGGGAGTGTATATAGACATACATGACCAAAGCAAAAAACAAGTCTGACGAAGCAGGTTGCCCATTTTCAGTGAACTGTTAGTTGATGCGGTAATGGCACCCCATACTCTTACGATTGCGCAAAGCCGCCTGCGTAATCACATAAGCCGTATGCGAACCATGGAAAAGCTGAATAAGCTCTGGCGTAATATGGGTATGTTTATAAAAATCGTGAATATGGCGTGAAAGTTCGCGTAAATCTTGAAAAGCGCGACGTAATCGTGCAGTGCTACGAGAAATACCCACATAATTCCACATGGTATGGCGCACATTGGCCCAGTCTTGAGCCACCAAGGCCGGATCATCATTTTTCTCGCGCCCGAAATGTTCCCAGTCAGGAATAGCCTGACATAAATCAGCTGAAACGCTATCTTCACCGCGGCTACGAGCGGCAATATCCTTACCTGCCGCATGCCCCCAGGTTACCGCCTCAAGCAAAGAGGTGCTGGCTAAACGATTAGCCCCGTGCACACCCGTACACGCACACTCGCCAATGGCATATAAACCATAAAGTTCTGTGCGACCGTGTAAATCGGTAAGCACACCGCCACAAAAATAATGCGCCGCCGGCACCACAGGAATAGGCTCTTTACGAATATCCACCCCGGCCTCAGCACAAGCGCGAAATACCGTGGGAAAGCGCGTTTCCACATCGTGTTCAATGGAGCTTGCATCTAAATACAAACACGGCGCGCCGGTGGAGAGCATTTCATTTACCATGGCTTGCGAGACAATATCACGCGGTGCCAAATCTTTACGCGCATCATATTTATGCATAAAAGCCTCGCCCTTTTCATCTAAAAGACGAGCCCCCTCACCGCGCATGGCTTCGGTAATAAGTTTGCACTGCTGGCTCCTCTTACTATACAAAGCCGTGGGGTGAAATTGCATAAATTCCATATTAGCCAAAGCCACCTGAGCGCGGTGAGCCATGGAAATTGCCGAGCCCACACTTGAAGGAGCATTGGTAGAATGCAAAAAGATAGAGCCCACACCGCCGCTGGCTAAAATGGTCCATGGGGCTAAAATAGTTTGTACCTGTTTTAGCTCGCCATTATACACATAGGCGCCGGCGCAGCGATTTTCTACCCTATATCTATACTCAGAGTGCCGCGCATGGTGACGCGACGTGAGCAAGTCAATGGCATGGCACTGCAAAAGGCAAGTAATGCGCGGGTGCTCTTTGACGGCCTTTATAAGCGCCTGCATAATAGAAGCGCCAGTATAATCAGCCGTATGCAAAATACGCGAGCGGCTATGACCGCCCTCACGTGTTAAGTCCCATGCCTTTTCACCGCCAGAAAGCTTAGTATCAAAAGGTACTTTTACCCTTTGCATAAGCACATGCTCCACAGCCTTAGGCCCTTCGGTGCACAGTGTTTTCACAGCTTTCGTGTAATTATACTTATGACCGGCATCTAAAATATCTAACTCTAAAGCCTCAGCATCGTGCGCTTCGGCAGACTTATATATAATGCCCCCTTGCGCCAGTTCTGAATTTCCGCCGCCAAGCTCTCGCTCTGAAGAAATAAGCAACACCTCAACCCCGCCATCGGCAAGGGTTAAAGCCGCACTGCATCCGGCAAGACCGGAACCAATAATAAGCACTTGGCTGTGACGACGGATTTCCATATTTATTCCTTATAAACCAGCATCTATGCACGCTTGCAACATTCTATCCAAAGAGGCCTTGGCAGGGGCTTTTTGCTCTTCAGGCACAGTAACCACTTCTGCCTTGCCATCATAAATAGCTTGCAAGGTATCAAAAAGTTTTTCATCGGTAATCTTTGCCATATCAGAACAATACACAGAGCGCAAAGGCACCACCTGGCAATGCTTGGCATAATCCTCACGTAAACGCTCTACCAAGTTGCCCTCGGTACCCACCACCACAGTGCTACCCCTAGGGGCATTTTTCACACATTCAATAAGATACGTGGTAGAACCAGAACCATCGGCAGCATCTACCACAGCATGGGCACATTCAGGGTGCACCACCACTTGGCAGCCTTCATGTTCTTTACGCATAGCCTCTATTTGCGCTGCAGAAAACTTAGCATGAATAGCACAACAACCCGGCCAAAGCAGCATTCTTGCCTGCAATGCTTGCTCCATATCTATACGCTCACCGCCGCCTTGCACATTAAGCACATGCCAATCTTTTTCACTTAAGCCAAGCTTAACCGCCGTATTTTGCGCAAGGTTTTTATCTGGCAAAAAGAAAACATAGCCATCATCTCCGGCTTCTTTTAAAGCCCATTCAAGCATCACCTTGGCATTGGCAGAAGTGCACACAGCCCCGCCAAAGCGACCCACAATGCTTTTTACCGCCACAGAAGTATTCACATAAGCTAAGGGAATAACCTTACGCCCCAAAGCGCTGGCAGCCGCATGCACCTTGGTCATAACTTTTTCAAGCAAAGGCGCCGGCGTCATTTGCGACATAACGCAATTGGCTCTAGCATCGGGAATATGCACCGTCTGCCCAGGACGCGCTAAAAGAGCCGCTGACTCTGCCATAAAATACACGCCGCATAAAATAACATGCGGCGCTGAAATACCCGCCACTTTGCGAGCTAATTCTAAAGAGTCTCCCGTAATATCACAGTGCTCCACCACCTCTTCACTTTGATAGTGGTGACCCATAATGCACACCTTGTCACCCAAGGCATCACGTAATTCATATATATCTTCAAAGCTCATAATATTTCCTTTAGTTTTTTATTTTTATATATTTTATTTTTGTTTTTATTTTTTGTGGGGGAGGAAAAAACCTTTTTGTAAAAGGCCCCTGTTCTGAGCGGGTCCTCCCCCACACCCGCTTTGCTCTCTATTCCCGTAAAGCTCGTAACCTCGCTAACGGGAACGACTTCGTCGCCCTTTGGGTAGGCCTCCTTTTTCCAAAAACTTTTTATGGCTGCTACAATCTTCCATTAAAGAAATCCTTTGCCGCAACAAAGTATGAAAAAGAAGGATACAAAAGTTTTACTCTACACTTTCCCCATTCTCATGGCCGCCAAAATCACTTCTTTGATTTTTTTCATCGGCAATGAAAGTTTTTTGGAAGGGGGGCTTGGGGCCAGCTTAAACTGGGGGCTTTTGTTCACAAAAGGTTTCCCCCCAATAAAAAAATTTATCCTACGAAAGTATACGCATACTAAAATCTGCCGTGGGCGCTGAGTGGGTTAAACGCCCCACGGAAATAAAGTCTGCCGGACGTGTATCATGGGCGCTGAGGGCTAGTTCTCGAATAGTTTCAAGATTCACGCCGCCGCTAATTTCTGCTTCAATGGCCTTAGGAATAAGCGGCAGACATTGGCTTAACTCTGCCACATTCATATTGTCCAGCATGATTCGGTCAGCCTTGGCGCTTACGGCCTCGCGTACTTCTTCGCCGTTGCGGCACTCCACCTCAATGGGCGGACAAGGGCTATAGGTTGCGCGTAATTTTTGCACAGCTTTTGTTATAGAGCCGCTAGCATCAATATGATTATCTTTAAGCATAAGTAATTCTTTTAAATTACGCCTATGATTATAACCGCCGCCTATGCGCACAGCATATTTTTCTGGCCAGCGCAAACCGGGCAAGGTTTTACGTGTATCTAAAAGACGTACCCCTGTACCCTCAAGTGCGGCTACATATTGGGCGGTAAGATTGGCTATGCCTGAAAGGTGGGTGAGAAAATTTAAAATAACGCGCTCAAGCTTAAGCATATCCACGCTGGCACCGTGCAAGCGTAAAAGCTCTGTGTCTTTTTCTACCTTGGCACCTTCGCTAACACAAGGCTGCCAAAAGCAGGTGCCCCCGCCGCTAGCGCCGTATTCAGCAAAAATATGTGGAATAAGGGGCAGCCCTGCCACAATGCTTGCTTCTTTAGCTATAATGGTGGCGCGCATGGTATGGTCTGGGGCAAAAATACCTTCAGCGGTAAGGTCTGGGCCGTCTTCTTCGAGGGCTAAAGAAATACATTGCTTCACATAGCCTAAGGCTTCGTCATGAAAATAATCTTGAAATGTAACGTCTGACATCTTGTCCCCAGCAGGGCTTAGTGTTATGAGTGCTAACGCAAAAACGCGGCGTGCAGTTACGGCGTGTTTCTTCATTAGTAATATGCTAAGCATTCGTCAAGTGTGCAAAGCTATATGTATTTTTTTTCACAATAAACACAGCAAAGCATTTTGATCTCTTGGGGGTATATATGTCTGAAAATACACCAAAAAACACACACTTACTCCCCCCAGACCCGCAACAAAGTAAAATACAAGATTCGCAAGAAGAGTATAAGTCTGGCGACTGGATGCAAGTGCCAGACGTATGCCGCGATGATAGCGATATGAGCAGCGCCATGGCAGCAAGCCTTGCGCACCCTGCCGATATGGCGGCGCATATTGAAAACCTTTCTTTAGAAAAGCAGGTTTGTGTTTTACAAAATCTTTCTAAGGAAGATGCCGCTGAGGCTTTGGCAGAGCTGGATGAAAATGTGGCGGTGGACGTGCTGGAAAATTTAGATCCAGACACGGCGGCGCAAATTATTGCCGAAATGTCTCCTGACGATGCCGCCGACGTTTTGGATGAGCTTGACGAAGAGCATCGTGACGCCCTTTTAAATAAATTAGAAAAAGAAGATTCCGAAGAAATTCGTAATTTGCTTACCTTTGACCCCGATTCCGCCGGCGGGGTTATGAATACAGAAATTATTTTGCTAGAGCAAAGCATTACCGTAGATGCAGCTATTCAGCACATTCGCCATGAAATGGAAGATAAGGAAAGCCCTTATTATGCCTATGTGGTAGATGATCAAGATATACTTGTGGGCGTGCTTTCTTTGCGCGACCTTATGCTTTCGCGCCCAGGCACGCTTTTACATGAGGCACTATCTACACATCAGGTTATCACCGTTACCTATGATATGGAAAAAGGCGAAGTGGCTAACTTGCTTTCGCACTATAATTTTATGGCCATGCCCGTGGTAGATTATGAAGGGCATATTATGGGCGTGGTAACCTATGACGATATTTTAGATATTATTCACGAAGAAGCCAGCGCAGACATGCTTGGCATGGTGGGGGCAGACCCCGAAGAAAGCATTGATACGCCTTGGCTTGAGTCGGTACGCAAACGCCTGCCATGGCTTATGATCAATCTTTTTAACTCTGCTGTGTCGGCTTCTGTGGTCTATATGTTTGAGGGATCCATTGCCTCCATGGCTATTTTAGCTGTGCTTATGCCCATGGTGGCTAATCAAGCTGGTAATACGGGGCAGCAAGCATTGGCGGTAATTATTCGTCAACTGGCTACAGAGCGTTTTGATGGCAAGCGCTCGTGGCTTGCGGTATTGCGTGAAGGTAAGATTGGTTTTACCACCGGCTCCATTATGGCTGTTTTGGCATTTTTTGTGGTATGGGCCTTTAGCGGCAATGCTACCTTAGGCGCCGTTATGGGCGGAGCACTACTTTTTGATATGATTTTAGGCGCAGTGGCTGGGGGCTCTATTCCGCTTATTTTGCGTTCTTTGGGGCGCGATCCGGCGCAGGCTTCGAGTATCTTTTTGACCACCATCACCGATGGCGCAGGTTTTTTTGTATTCTTGGGGCTAGCTAGCTTATTTGTTTTGTAACTAATAAAGGGCTCAGCGCGCAGTACTCTCTATTTTACAATATACCTTCCTATAACTTAGTACTGACAATTCTACATCTCTGAATTCCTTTTCCTGCTAAATTAAAAATATAATGGGTATCGATACAATTGATACCCATTGTTTTAACAAGCAGAAAACTATAGTAAAACAATCCCCCTGCTCTCCCCCCCTTTACCTTTACCTACTTTTTCAGTACACAAACAACATGACTTCACACAAAGGACACATTATGTCAGAACAACGCAATTATACCTATACTCACACCAGTACCGAAGCCACCACAGGCTATTTTGCCTGCGTGCCAGAGCCAGACCGTGGACTTATAGACAATCTTACTCAGCTCAGCGCTACACCGCTGGACGATTTTTTACACCGCCATGTACTGCGCCATTTGCTCAGCCTCACACCGCAGCAAGTACAAGATCAGCTACAAAACATCCCCGCTGACAGCCAAGATATATGTAACATTTTACTCTTAGAATGCGCCGTGTTCAGCAAAGCCCATGCCCCCTTAGCCGAAAAGCTTGAATTACCCAATAATTATCAAGAATTCACCCCTCTGCCCTATCTTTCATGGAATCAGCAAGAAGACAAAGAAGCGCATCAGGCCTGGGCAAAACTTTTTGCCGCCAATATTACGCAGCATGAAAAATTACCGCATCCAGATGAAATAGAAGATGAAAATCTTGTAGCTTTATATGCCCCCAAGGCAATGGATACAACCAATGCCCCGCATATAAGCGAAATTCATGCAGAGTTAGCCGCAAAGCCAGGGCCTGCTTGGTCACGCCCGCCTGCTCTAGATACTGCCCAGCGCGCCCTCACCTTACTGGTAGAAAATGCTGTGCTTAATGGCGTAGAAATGCGCCACGAGGCTTCTTTATCGCCCATAGCGCTGTTGCGCCCTTGGGCCATTGATATGCAGGTGTGCAATGGTCGCCATAATTTTCAGCTCCAAGGCGAAGCCAACACCTATGGACGTGGACTTTCTGTGGCAGATGCCAGAGCCTCTTATTCTATGGAAATGATTGAGCGCGCCTCAGCCTATGCCGGTGTTGCCGATAATGCCATCAGCGGGCGCGCCGGTCATATTCCTCTGTTTAAAGCAAGCTATAGTGAGCTTATTGATGCAGGCCACGCCGCCCTTGATCCCAATACCCTACCGCTAGAAGCGCCCTATCATGACGCGCCGCTCTACTGGCTAGAAGCAAGAGAGGCCACAGTGGATGGCAGTGACAAAAGTCAATTCATCCCTGCGCAATGCGTCTTTTTATTTAGTAACTTAGATGAAATAAGCCTTATGATGAACCCAGGCTCTACAGGCCTTGCTTCGGGCAATAGCCTTGCAGAGGCCAAAGTGGCAGCGCTGACAGAAATTTTAGAACGCGACGCCGAGGCCACCATGCCCTATGACAGGGCGCGTTGCTTTATTTTACGTTCACGCGATGAGCGCATAGCCTCTTTACTAGACGATTATGCCGCCCGCGGCATTCATGTGCATTTTATGGATATTACCACAGACTTTGGCGTACCTTGCTATCAAGCCTTTGTGCTAGATACCAAAGGGCGCGTAACCCGTGCCACCGGGGCGCATCTTAGCGGGGCACGCGCTGCCCTTTCAGCCCTTACCGAAGTGCCCTATGCCTATCCTAATGGGCCAGCCTCCGGCCCAGCCATTAAGGGGCTGCCCGAAAGATATTTAGAAGATTTACCCGACTATAGTTTAGAGTCCCCCACGCGCCATGTGGCTTTACTAGAGCGCCTTTTGCTCAGCCGCGGCTATACGCCCTTATATGTAGATATTACCACAGAAGATTTAGAAATGCCTGTGGTACGCGCTGTGGTGGCAGGTTTAGAGCTTGGGGCAGAATTGGACGATTTTTCTCGTATTAGCCCAAGATTATATCAAAATTATTTAAATATGTATGAAAAATAGCCTTAAATGGAGTTAAAGTTTCGTGGCACCTTGCCAGTTCTGTGACAAATGTGTATACAGAATGAGCACAATTTTTTTAACCTTGTGCCAACACTTTAAACAGGAGTTTTCCATGAAATTAGCTAAATGCGCGCTTTTACTGGCTCTTGGTCTTATGACCTTGTGCGCTGCCCCTGCCATGGCTGCCGA
>CAYJND010000092.1:0-7935 GCA_964371565.1 uncultured Desulfovibrionaceae bacterium | reverse complement strand
CTTTTTTCTTAAAAAGGTTTTTCCCTCCCCCACAAAAAAGCTATACATAACTATATAAGGATACATAAATATGCACACAGATATATACACCCAAAGACGCGAAGCACTGCGCCGTAAAATGTTTGCGGCAGGATTAGACGCAATTTTGATTTCTCATGCCGCCAATCGTTTTTATCTTTCAGGCTTTGAGCTGCACGACCCACAATTTAATGAAAGCGCCGGTCGCCTTATCATTACCGCCGACGGTAAAGATTGGCTATGCACCGATGCCCGCTACTTAGATGCGGCTAAACGAGTATGGAACGAAGAGCGCATTTTTATTTATGGCGGCAATGCTGCTTCTGCCATACGCAAGCTTTTGCGCGATAAAGTTCGGGGGCGCATTGGTGTGGAAAAGAGTTTGGTTTCAGCCGCTTTTTATGAAGAGCTTTCTTTGGGTTTAAGCCTAAGCTCAGCACAAAATCTCGTGGAGTCTTTACGCATTATTAAAGATGCCCATGAAATTAAACTTATGGAAAAATCCTGCGAGCTGAATCATCGCCTCATGGAATGGGTATACACAGAACTGCACATAGGCCGCAGTGAGGCCGACATATCTTGGGCCATTGAAAAATATTTTCGCGAGCACGGCGCCTCGGAATTGGCTTTTAGCAATATTGTAGCCGTGGGTCCCAATGCGGCTTTGCCTCATGCCATTCCAGGAGAAACCCTTATTACAGAAAATAGCCCTGTGCTTATAGATGTTGGTTGCCGTTTAGGCGATTATTGCTCTGACCAAACTCGTACTTTTTGGGTGGGCGACAGCGATACACCTGTGCACTTCATGCTTACCCAGCAGCTAGTACGCACGGCGCAAGAAGCCGCCATTGCAGCGGTAAAGCCAGGAGCTCTATGCAGTGATGTGTATCAAGTGGCGCGCGCAGTCTTTGAAGATGAAGGCGTGGAAGATGCCTTTACCCATGGCCTTGGGCATGGTGTAGGCTTAGAAACCCATGAAGCACCCTCTTTAAGCCCGCGTTGCCATACAGTTTTGCAGCCTGGTATGGTGGTCACCGTAGAACCTGGCCTATACTACCCCGAATGGGGCGGCGTGCGCCGTGAATTTATGGTTTTAGTAGAAGAAGAAGGCTGCAGAATACTCTAATCTTATCATAAAAAGTGGCGGTATATATATCATACACCGCCACCACTATTTTAAACCTTTACCCCAGCCATTTCAATAAAACCTGACGCAATATGGTAGCAGAGATAGGCTTACCCACATGGTCATCCATGCCTGCTTCCTGACAAGACTGTCTATCTTCTTGCATCACATTAGCTGTCATGGCAATAATGGGTAAGTTTTTATATCGTGCATCACTTTGCCCTAAAGCACGAATGGCCTTAGTAGCATCTAGGCCACTCATAATAGGCATTTGCAGATCCATAAATACAAGTTCATATTGCTTTTTCTGCACTGCAGTCACAGCTTCTTGGCCGTTATTGGCAAAGTCCAAATCAAGTTCATATTCTTCTAGCATGGCAGCGGCAATTTCTTGGTTAATAAAATTGTCTTCTGCCACAAGCACAGATTTGCCTTTAATATTTTCTAATAACGCGGCTTCTCTATCTTGCTCACTTTGTGCATCCATAACAACAGGCATAGGTTGCAAACGTTTAATTTCTTCTGAGTTAGCCCTACGCACTGGGAAAGAGCAAGTAAATATGCTCCCCTTGCCAAGTTCTGACTGTAACACAATATCCCCGCCCATAAGCTGTATAATACGCTGTGAAATCACAAGCCCTAAGCCTGTACCGCCAAAACGGCGCGACGTTGAAGTATCTGCCTGAGTAAAGGGTTTAAAAAGACTTTGCGCCTGTTCTTCTGAAAGGCCAATACCCGTATCACTCACACTGCACTCTAATACAAAATGTTCATCATCTATGCGGTTTTGAATGCCCACATGCAAAGAAATAGAACCTTTTTCGGTAAATTTTATGGCATTACTTAAAAGATTAAGTAAAACTTGATTCAGACGCTCACCATCACCCATAACATACACAGGCACCTGCTCATCAATGGTGCGACTAAAGTTAAGCCCTTTATCTTGTGCACTAAAGGCCATAATACTATAAACAGCGTCCATATTGGCATTAAGATTAAAAGCCGTATACTCCAAATCCATTTTATTGGCTTCTATTTTAGAAAAATCTAAAATATCATTAATAATACGCAACAAGCCCTTAGCAGAAATGGTAATCTTTTCAATATAATCCAGTTGTGTTTGATGTAAATTCTTTTTATCAAATACTTGCAAAAAGCCTAATACAGCATTCATAGGCGTACGAATTTCATGGCTCATGGTGGCTAAAAAGTCACTTTTGGCTCTGGTGGCTGCTTCAGCAGCATCTTTGGCGCTCATTAATTCTTGTTGCACATTATGAATGGTGGTAACATCATGCGCCCATACCATAATATGCCATTTCCCGTGCCACGTGGTACCAAGGGTGCTTACTAAAAGATGACGCTCTTGCCCCTGCACATCCACCACAGCCATGGGATAATCGTGCACATTGATACCATTATCCACTTGGTCCACAATACTGCGTACAGATTCTTCTAAATTCAAATCTGCCACGGGTACAGGTTTACCCACTTCAAGCCTAAGCATTTGTTGCATGGCAGGGTTACAATAGCGCACAATTTCATCATTTTCATAGAAAAAGCCTGCAGGGCAACTATCCAAAATTTCATGCACGCGCTGCAACTCGCCTTCCAATTGCTTTTGCAATCGTAAGGTATCGGTAATATCTATGCTCACGTTTACAGCATATTTTACATTTCCATCATCATCAAATACAGGCGTTTGCACATTTTCAAAAACAAATTCGCGCCCAGAGGCATCTTCAAAAGCAAAGGTACTACCCTGCTTTTGCCCATCACGCAATACCGATGCTACCATTTGCACTTGCTTAGAAAAGGTAGAAGCATCCATACCGCTTAAAAGGCCTTCACGCATATCTTCTACAGCCTCTACGCCTACAATATCCATGGCTACTTTGTTAATAAGGCGTAAGCCTTCCGGTGAATGTACCATGAGGGCATGGGGTAAGGCATTGATAATTTGTTGCAATTCAGCATATTGTGTTTTTACCAATTCCATTTCTCGATTGGCTTTATATACTGAAATATCCGTGCCTAAAAGCAAATGCATCGACCCTTCACGTACATGTGGCATAACCGTGCATTGCATATGAAAAGTATGACCTTGCGCTGGTAACATGGTAAGCACAAAGGGGGTACGGCTTTGTAAATTGTCTTGTAGCTGACTGGGAGTTAAACCTAGCACATGCTCAAAAAGCTGCATGGGTTTTTCTGTTACTTCCCAGCCCAGCTGTTTATAAAAATACTCATTGGCACTATGCACAAAACCTTGGTCATCCACGTAAAAATAGAAAATTCCATTGGTATTTGCCACAGCTAAAGAAAAATTTCTATAGCGCGCATACGCTTTGCCAACCTTATACAAGTACATGACGCAAAAAATCATGACTACTAACATGCATAAACCAAAGACAACAAAGAAAAATAAAATAGAATCTACTTTTTCTAAAATAGGTTCACTGGGGGAAATGCCTACCACTGACCAGCCTGTATTACCAATGACATCCACGGTTATAAAACTTTCTTGTCCGTTCACAAGCAAAGGCGTACTGTTTTTTTCCTGCTCTTGCATAAAAGCCAAAACGTCTGCCACAGGGGAAATAGCGTTTTCTTTAAATACCATTTTCCAAAAAGATTGTGTCGTAACTATACCCTGAGAAATCCAGCCCCCATCTTTATCCACAAAAGCTAACACACCATTGGTACCAGAATCTTGCGTAATTCCATGTAAAAAGCGCGGACTAGACACTTCTTCTAAAGCTACCAGAACCGTTACAACCTCATGTTTATCATTAAATATAGGTACAGCATGGGCAAGCACATGGGTGGCATAATCGTCAACTTCAATAAGATACGATGTTGTGGCATGGCCAGCCAGAGCCCTTTGAAAATAAGGTCGCAAGGCTATAGAAAAACGAAGCCCATTCACAGCATGAGCATAGCCTTTAGTATCCACAACATACATATCATACCAATTATTTCGCTTCATTACTTCGCGCAAATAACGGAAAATATCTTTTCTATTTTTTTCTGCATTTTGCAAAAGGGGATTATGCGCTGCGCTTTTCAATTGCCCCATGGTTTCACTAAGAGACTCTTCAGCCACTGAAGCTGCATGTGCTCCCACCTGATGCATAGAATCTTGTACCGTTTCAAAAAGTACCGCCTCCATACGCCACATATAAAATAAACCCACCGCAATCATAATAAAAGGCATAAGGCACAAAAATAAAACAACATGCTTTATATTAGAAGGCTCTTTACTCGTGCTAAACATATACGCTCCACCAAATCTTTGCAAAGTATTCAAAAAGAAACACAAAAAGAAATAATTTACCGCTTTGTACAAAAAAATCATTTAATTTCCCTGTGTTATCGTAAATGCACTGTACGACAAAAAAGTTAGCAAGGCAAGTCTCCTTTTTACTATTATGCAAGTGCCTTACAAATATTTTTTTGCTTGCAGATTAATAAAATATGGAATACTACTGTTTTTCCAATAAACTTTTTGCATTATAACTACACTAATATTTTACACTATTACTCTATGAAACCAGACAATCCATATATTTTGCAAGCACCAAAGCCCGCAAGCAAAAAAAAGCAGCGTTTGCATTCCTTGCAAGAGCTCAAAGCCCATAGACAACAATGGAAAAATTCTCACCCAACACAAGAAAAATCCAAAAAACAAACTAAAAAGCACAGGCATTCTCCCTTAAAACGCGCATTGCTATGGAGTGTAGGTTTTTTTCTGGGGATTATTATACAAATTTCTGGAGCTCTTGCTTTCTTATCCTCTCCCATGGGCGAAGAAACGCTCACCGCCATCATAGAAGAAGGCGTTAATTATGTGGGCAAACCCATGGGATTGCGTATTCAATTAGCTACTATTCGCGGCATATGGGAAGGAAAAATCGAATTTTATAACCTTCGTGTCTATGACGCTTATGGACCTTGGCTGCATATTGAAGAAGGGAACTTACACCCTCAGTGGGGTAGCATACTTAAAGGCAGTATAGCTACTTGGCAATACAGACAAAACAACGAAATTAATAACAAACTACGCAGTAATGCTAGTCCCTTGACAACTCTGTCGCAAAATTATGCAGACAATTTTGCTCAAGATGAAGCCAGCGTCACAACGGAACACGAAAATCTTAGCACAGACATTATAGATCCCTTGCTCAAAGCTGAAGATGTGCTTGAAAACACCGTAGTTATGGGATTAAAATTGGGAACATTGGTGGGCGTAAAAATGCCTCGTTTCCCCAAATATACCACAAAGGAAGAGGAAGAAGAAACAAACTCGCCCATGGCGATCACTTTTTTACCCTCGTGGTTCGCTTTGGATATTGGCGAAATTGAATTGGTTGACTTTCAACTAGGCCCCACAGGAAAAGCCGCAATCATATCCTCTCGCATGCACGCGCAAATAAGTGAAAAAAAACTTCGCTTACGCACGATACTCTTAATTGATACTGAAAGCACATCGCACTTAGTGTTGCCACCTGTGCAAGAATTACCAGCCGATGTTACTCTAAGCTACAAGCAATTACAAAATATTACCACGGTAATTAGTGAAACCTTTAAAAAAGTTCGTAAAGAAAAAACCAAGGCCACACAATATGTTTTAAGTTTTGCTTCCCTTGATTATGCTGACGGTAACTTTGATCTGCGCTGGCAATGTCGCGACTCCCTTCTTACTCCGCTAGCTTTACCTGGTACCCAAAACCTTTGGGCTAGAAGTCGTGTCATTGGATATTTTAATTCTTGGCCACCTAGTCCTGAAAATCCTTTTCAAGCGCGCGTTGTTAGTCGTTTTGGCATGCGCCTTGCCGAGAAAAAACGCATTAAGGCGTCTTTGGCCTCTGGTGAGTTATTTTGGGACGGCGCCAAGATTGTGCTACGAGATGTTGAATTAATTAGTCCGGTTAAAGAAACAGATATCAGCATAAAAGGTAGCCTTGGCTACACACCACAAACAGGGCTTGGCACACAATTTCAATTTTCCATTCAAGATATAAGCACCATAGCCACTGCCCTTGGAGTAGACATGCAAACCATGCCCATTGATGGTACTCTTCAAGGTGATTTTTATGTTTCGCGCGGCGCTGAGTATATGCTGTGGTGGGCAAAGCCCCTACCTATTTTTCAGCAGGGACGCAGCTTACCTGGCTTTCACGCTAATCCTTTTGATTTTTCTCTTACAGCCAAAAATGTGCAACGCTATACCAAAAGCGTGCTCACAACCTTGCAAAGCGTATCCCGTGCTTTAGCCTTGCCTTTGGCGAAAAAAAACGTTGTAAAAACAGCTCCAACTGCAATACCGACAGTGCAAACCCACGAAGTCACTTCACTAGAAAATCAAGTAGAAAAAATTAATCACCTCCCCTTACCTGAAGCCTCAAAAAGTGACGATGCTTTACGCTTTCGCCTAAAAATAGAAGCTCCTAATTTTATCACCCCTCGTGGTGCGCTGCAGAGCATATTTTTTACTGTGCATGGTAGTTCTGTAGACGCAACAACGGCACCAGCAGGTACAAACTATCCTCGTAAAAAACAACCAGAAGTCATGTCTGACTTTACCGATCAAGGCATACCACGCGGCCTCACAGGAACTACTTTTTTACGCATTGGCGACACCTTAGGCCTTGGGCCTGCTTCCTATACAAGTTCTTGGTTTGTGGGTGGAGTGCATCCAGAATCTGATGTTTTTCAAGCCCGCATTACCGATACAGATTTAGCCTTTCCTGGCATTACCAGCTCAACTGATTTATCTTTTGCCTTTGCTTTACCTATGGTGAAAAGACGCTGGCCATGGATAGATGGCAATATATCCCTCAGCATCAAAGATTGGACTCTCATGGAGCAAATTTTTAATAATTCGACAAGCATTGATAATTTACAATTTGCCTCATCTTTTAAATCTTTTTTAGATGAAACAGGGCGCCCTGCACAATATATGAACACCATCTTTAGCACCGACAGAATAGATGCTACACAGTTTATGATACGCCAAACTAGCGGGCAAACTGAAAGTAAAAATCTGCACGCCTTGGCGGATACCGTAGCCCTTGCCAGCGGAAAATTGCGTGAAGCTCTTACCAAAAAAATGGAATATACCCCGCCAAAGGACTACCATATCTTTAACGCTGCTCTTAACCTTTCATCTGGACGCGGCGGATCAGTACGCTGGAGTACCGGTGAAGCAAAAATGCATGTTGCCGGCGAAGATGCTAATTTTAGTGTCAAAATGCTAGGCGATATTAATGCCTTGCTTGAAGGCATCTTTCACTTCCGCACCCGTACTTTAAAGCTAAAAGATATGAAAATTAGCACTCCTGCAAAACCATAATACACTTAGCTAAGCAACATTGCAGTTTACAATGTGAACTTTTTACACCAGCATAGAAATATAATATTAAGGGCTTGTTCACCAAACAAGCCCTTTTTAAATGCGTGTTGCTACTTCTAAATGTCTTTTACACATCTAAGAATATAGGCTCTCTCTCAAAGAAAGGGGCAAAGATAAATGAGGCGAGCAGTAGCGCTAAAGCATTTGAAAACTCTCTGGTGTGTACTATGGCTTTCGTGCAAGTTAAGCTTAAACATCCCTCCGCTGCGCAATACAGAATACTGCACCCTCTCCCTTTTCGCTACAGCGCACTACCGCGCGTGTCTCCGGCGGTTAAGGAGGAAAAGTAGGCGATTCTAATAAAAACACCTCACTGCACTTCTTTTTGCGAGTATTTTTTGTTTTAGCAAGGAAGGCGAAGTTTTTTTACGAAGGG
>CAYJND010000091.1:0-7941 GCA_964371565.1 uncultured Desulfovibrionaceae bacterium | reverse complement strand
CTGTGGATTTAGAAGATGAAGTTGCTCTTATTCATGATATTGCTGTGGAAAATATTGCAGAATCCCATGAAGAGCTTATGGAAAAATACCTTGAAGAAGGCATGCTAAGCCCTGAAGATATAGTCATGGGCTTGCGTGCTGGCGTTGCCAGCGGAGCCTTAGTGCCTGTGGTTACGGGTGCAGCTTTAGAAAATAAGGGCGGCGTACAATTATTAAAAGCGCTTCAAGAATTTATGCCATCGCCTTTGCAGCGTCCTGCTTTCCTCGATGCCGAGGGCAATGAACGTATGAGCAGTGAAGATGGTCCTGCCGCTTGCTTTATTTTCAAAACCATTGTGGATCCCTTTGCGGGACAGCTTTCCATGGCACGCGTGCTTTCGGGCACCATTGCCGGCGATAGCGTCTTAAAAAATGCACGTGCTGAAGAAACAGAGCGTCTTTCTTCTCTTTCTTACCTTACAGGTAAAGCGCAAAGCCCTTGCAAAGAAACCTTGGGGCCTGGATCCATTATTGCCATTGGTAAATTAAAAAATACCGCCACGGGTGATACCCTGTGTGATGATAAGGCGCCTTTTGTGCTGCCCATGCCTCAGCTGCCCCCGCAGCTTATTACGTATGCCCTTGAGCCTAAGGAAAAAGGCGACGAAGAAAAGGTATTTAACTCCATTCAAAAAGTATTGGAAGAAGATATTACCCTTAAATTATCGCGCGATCCAGAATCTGGCTGCATACTTTTAGCTGGTATGGGACAGTTGCATATTGAACTTTCAGTAGAAAAGGCCATGCGCCGTTATAAGACTGAAATAATACTTAAAACACCTAAGGTTCCCTATCGTGAAACTGTGCGTGGCAAATGCCAAGTGCAAGGGCGCCATAAGAAACAATCGGGTGGTCGCGGTCAATTTGGTGATTGCTGGATTGAGCTTGAAGGCCTACCACGTGGTAGTGGCTATCAATTTGAAGATGCCATTGTGGGCGGCGTTATTCCGCGTACCTATATTCCTGCCATTGATAAAGGCGTTCAAGAAGCAGCCGCTCGCGGTTTCCTTGCCGGTTGCCAAGTGGTAGATTTTCGCGTGAAAGTGTATGATGGATCGTATCACAATGTGGACTCATCAGAAATGGCCTTTAAAATTGCTGGTTCTCTTGCTTTCAAAAAAGCTCTTGAGAGCCTTAAAACAGTACTCTTAGAGCCCATTGTAACCTTAGCCGTTTCCGTGCCCGATGAAAATATGGGTGATGTTATCGGAGATTTATCCTCCAGACGCGGTAAGGTATTAGGTTCTGATTCTGTAGCTGGCATTACGGAAATTAAAGCCCATGTGCCCATGAGCGAAGTATTGCGCTATGCGCCAGATTTACGCTCCATGACAGGCGGACAAGGGGTCTTTACCATGGAGTTTGCTCACTACGAAGAAGCACCACCGCCAGTGGCTGAAAAAGTTATTGCTGAATACGAAAAAACAAAAGCTGAATAGTATTATAAAAGGGCAGGGGTAACTCTGTCCTTTTTTTTAAGTTTTATGAGCCATTTGCTGGGGGAGGAAAAAACCTTTTTTGAAAAAAGGTTTTTTCCTCCCCCAGACTCCTCCTTTTTCCAAAAAACTTTCATGGCGGCAAGATGCAATCTCAGCAAGAACATTTTGGCGCAATGAAATTGTATTTAGGAGCTATTGAAGCGCGTTTTGGGGAGGATGGGGGGTGTGGGGGGGCGGGGGGGGCGGTTTTTGGCGTGCCAAAACCCCCCCCCCCCCCCCCCACAAAAATCTTACCCACACTGTCTGTTAAGAATCTATTGAGAAGATGTTATATTTGCTAAAAGTTTTTAGGTTAAAGTTAGTTCATGCTATTTTTGTACCCTATAAATGTTAAGGAGAAGAAAATGTCTGATAAAAAACTTACTACAGTGGCCGGTTGCCCAGTGAGCGGCGCTACCAATGTGCAAACTGCTGGCAAGCGTGGTCCTATGCTTTTGCAAAATGTGTGGTTTTTAGAAAAATTGGCACATTTTGACCGCGAAGTTATTCCTGAGCGTCGTATGCATGCTAAGGGTAGCGGTGCCTATGGTACTTTTACAGTAACGCATGATATTACAAAATATACAAAGGCCGCTTTGTTTTCAGAAATTGGCAAAAAGACGGATTTGTTTTTACGATTCTCTACAGTGGCAGGGGAGAGAGGCGCAGCCGATGCAGAAAGAGATATTCGCGGCTTTGCCATAAAATTTTATACAGAGCAGGGCAATTGGGATCTTGTGGGTAATAATACTCCAGTGTTTTTTATGCGCGACCCATTAAATTTCCCTGATTTAAACCATGTTGTTAAAAGAGATCCTCGCACGCATATGCATAACCCGCATAGCAATTGGGACTTTTGGACATTACTTCCCGAGGCTTTGCATCAAGTGACGGTGCTTATGAGCGATAGGGGAAATCCCGCTACGTATAGACATATGCATGGCTTTGGTAGCCATACCTATAGCTTCTTAAATGCTGATAATGAGCGTTTTTATGTGAAATTTCATTTCCGCACACAGCAAGGCATTAAAAATATAACTGATGCTGAGGCTGAGACCATGGTGGGTAAGGATAGGGATAGCCATCATCGTGATCTTTTTGAATCCATTGAGCGTGGTGATTATCCGCGTTGGACGCTTTTTGTGCAGGTGTTAACAGAAGAAGCGGCAAAGAATCTACCATATCATCCTTTTGATTTAACAAAGGTTTGGTATCATGGTGACGCGCCTATGCTGGAAGTGGGCGTGCTTGAGCTGAATAAAAACCCAGAGAATTATTTTGCTGAGGTGGAACAAGCGGCCTTTAATCCGGCTAATATTGTGCCGGGTATTGGTTTTTCACCCGATAAAATGTTGCAGGGGCGTTTGTTCTCTTATGGTGATGCTCAGCGTTATCGTTTGGGTGTAAATCATCATCTTATTCCTGTTAATCAGCCACGTTGCCCTGTGCATAGTTATCATAGAGATGGCGCCATGCGTGTGGATGGTAACTTTGGTGCTACTGCGCCTTATGAACCTAATTCTGTGGGTGAGTGGCAAAATCAACCAGAATTTCGCGAGCCGCCACTGGACATAGAAGGCCCTGCATGGGATTGGGATACTCGCGAAGATGATGATGATTACTTCACCCAGCCTGGCAAATTATTTATGCTTATGAGCCCTGAGCAAAAGCAAGTGCTGTTTGAAAATACGGCAAGAGCCATGCAAGGGGTTAGCCCAGAGGTGCAACAGCGCCATGTGGATAATTGCAGCCGCGCCCATGCAGATTATGGCGCAGGGGTAGCAGCGGCCTTAAAGAAAATGGCAAAGTAACATTCTGTTTTTGTAGATAAATATAAGCATAGGTTTTAAAAGTTGCTGCTTTTGAGCCTATGCTTTTTCATTTTGTAAAAAGTTAAGAAAAATGACTACATAAGAAAATATGTTGCCATACTGTTGCTTTTGTTGTAGCGTTTATCTGTCTTTTTTATGGCGGTTCAGTTTTGTCTTTGACCATAACAGCACAGGATGTTTGCTATGCACACACAAAATAACAATGGCCTCCAATCCTCGCAGCAATGGGAACATATGTATCAAAAACCAGGTCGCTGGGCTATGTATAGCTCTGGAGCCAGTGGTTTAGAGGTTTTATGGAGCCCCACCCCCATGACACAAACTATTTTGATGTATATTTGTGTTTTGACTGTGGTGGTGTTGGCTGTTTCCTTTGTGTGGGTGTCTAAAATACGTAAGGGGCAGGCAAAGGGTAAAGATTTTTCCTTTGAAGTAGATCCAGATCAAATTGTGGCAAATGTCTTGGATAAAGCCATTGAAATTAGCTCTAAGTTTGATCTTGTGTGTACGCGTTCTGCGCTTAAACAAAAGCATATACAATGCCATGGTATTGCTGAAATGCATTCTAACCATGCAGCTTTTTCTAAGACAGAAGAAAAAGACGATCATGACGATATTTCAGATTCGCAGGATAAAAAACCACGAAATCCTTATTTAACCTTACGCATGGTGCCTGGCTCTATTTCTGAGGGTTGGGATAATGCCCCCATAGATGTGTATTTGCAATTGGTTCAAAATGGGCAAGGCACATTGTATCACTTCCCGTCCTTTGTGTGTAAAATTGTGAATCACGGCGGTGAAAGTTTTATGATTATTCAGCGCCCCAGTATTTTGGGGGACTCGCAGGCGCGCGAAGAGGTGCGTATTGAGCCTAGTCCTGGCTCTGTGGCTTTGGCATCTGCTTGGCTTTACCCCAAAGATAATGCCATGTTACCAGATAAGGTGAGTGGGCTTGGTAAGGCTTTTGGGGTGTTTCGCCCAGAGGGAGATAGCGATTTTCGCATTATTAATATTTCTGCATGTGGTATTCGTTTACGCTTTGTGCGAGACGACATAGAAAAGCTCTCTTTTGCTGTAGAAAAGAAAATGGAACTATGCCTATTTTTGGTAGTAAACACCCAGCAAGAAAAATCAAATCGTCTCTTTTTATGGTTAAAAGCAGAATGCAAAGGTTTAGCGCCTTGTACCGACGATGATTGTGTGGATGTACGTTTTTCCTTTACGCATTGGCAACAAATTTATGAACGTAGCGAAGATATAATATGGAAAGAGGCTACCATTAAAGATCGCGTGCCACCAGTTATGCATTGGATTATGCACAGTGCGTATGGCATGTATGGGGATAGGCATATTATTGAAAATGACCAGCCAGTGGCGGCGCCAATAGTTGGCCCAGAGCCGGATACCACAACGCAAAAAACAGCGCAAAATACCCCAGAGCAGTAAAAAAAATGAAAATTATGGCATGGGTTGGCAGTGCTGGCTTATCCAAGATGCAAAGTTTTTTTCCACTTCTTCTAAAGGCATAGCTATGATACATGGAGTTTCATAGCTATGCCTTTCTTTTAGGGATTTTTCAATAGCTACAAAGTTTTCCTTGGTGCTTTGAAAAAGGCAAATGCATTCTTCAGCGTGTATGATTTCTCCCTGCCAATGGTAGATGGAATGCATGCGGGGAATAATATTTGCCCCTGCTGCAAGGCCTTGCTCCACTATGTACTGTGCTAAATCTTTGGCTTCAGCAAGGGTAGGGGTTGTAGTATAGACAAGTAGCATAAGAACCTCTCTGAAATGATACAAAATATGAGTATAGAGTAGGAAAGCACAAGGGGCAAGGTCTAGCCGTTAGAAGGCCGCATATTCTTTTATTTTTGCCTATCTGATATATATTGTATATGTCATATCAAGGCTGTTCATATTGTAGCTAGTAAGGGCTTTATACGCATATTTGCAACGTAATAAAAACACCTCTAAACATTGCCTTGTCTCAGATACCGTGATTGTGCCCAGAAAAGCAGTGGCTATACCATAAAGCCTTATTTTATGGAGTTAAAAATGTTAAAATTTATTGGCGAAATTACAACACCTTATTTCACCGTGGATGACTGCCCGCGTAATATTAGTAAAGATGGCCCGCCATGCACTTTGCTGCTTTATAAAGAATATCAAAGCGGTTTAAAGGGTTTGCAAGCCGGCGATAAAATACTTATTTTGTATTGGTTAAATCTCTCTGAAGATGCGCCTATGGAACAGACTGCTCCGGGGGGAACTGTTGCAAGGGGGGTGTTTTCTTTGCGTTCTCCTCATCGCCCAAATCCCATTGGCGCTGCCGTGGTAGGCATTGAAAATATTACTGAAAATATTTTAGAGGTAAAAGGCCTTGATTGCGTAAGCGGCACAAAATTGTTGGATATTAAACCCGCCATCATGGATGAATTAGGGAAGTAGCTTGCTTGTATAAAAAAGATACTTGCAGTAATGATGTAATAATTTTCTATAATTTCATTTAAGGATTTGTTTCTACAGCTGGGTGAGATGCTGCGACTTTTTATGAGTATATTAAAAATCAAGAAAAAGAAGATAGTTACATCATACGGTGGGTTTTGTTAAAGCAGCCGCCTTTAAGTGGCTTAGCATAGTAATCCCTCGGTTTTAGGGTGAGCTAACGTTATCTTCGTATACTATCGCTACTAGGCCTTGCGGCGCAGTTGTTTGCGTTTTAGTTGAGTTTTAATTTATGCCCTAAATGAAAATAGTGAACAATCTATTACAGGGGCTACACGCTAAACGTATCTTTAGTTCCCCGTGAGGGGGCTTTAGGTGGTATAAAAAACAATGATATCTTGGTCAATGCACTCATAATATTTTCCAAAGATTGACCTTGTGAAGTGCGAGGTATGGTGCAAAGTAGATTTTTTGTGATCATTTTCTACACGAGTTCTTCAGACACATGAGGTGTGATTGGACAGCAATTATCGTCACGGCACTTAATGGTATAGGCTTCGCAGATTTTTGCATGATGTAAACGTATATTTTCTATGGTCGCATTTTTATCTTCGCGCCAGAAGCCTTCGATAATGGTTTCATGCTCTTTATAAATGAGCTCTGTTTTGCGGTCTCCATAGAGAGAGTAAATACCGATGCGCATAATTTCTCCAGAAATACGTTTCCATAAATCGCTGAGCCTGCTATTTTCGGTAAATGAGATAATTTTAGAGTGAAACTCCATGTCTGCTTTGATAAAAGTTACATGATCTGGGCAAGGATCGCGCATGGTTATAGCCAGTGGAACTAATTGTCCTGCTAGGCAACGCGGTTCTTTTAAGTCAAAGATAATATTAATGGCTTGAGTTTCTATCATGTCGCGCACTACAAATATTTCAGCGGCGTCTTTGGGGGTAATGCTACGTACAAAGGCTTGTTTGCGTTCTGGCCAAACAATCCAGCCTTCAATGGCTAAGCGTCGCAGGGCATCCCGTATGGGGGTGCGGCTAACTCCTAACATTTCCGATAAAATACGCTCTTCAAGTACCGAACCTGGTGGGAAATGTAATTCAATAATGAGTTTTTTTATTTCAGCGTATGTTTTACTTGCCAAAGTTATATTTTTTTCAGAAATGGCATCTGATGTGGTGGAAGAAGAAATAGAACTCATGAAGCCTCCGCTTTTTTAGTAGAATAGCATTTTCTCTTATTAATGACAAATGGATATTTTCTTGCTTAAATAAGTATTTGTTTTGAAAAGAAAAAGTCAGATAGCGCATGGTATCTGACAAAAAAACATGGTATGGGAGTTTTTTGCATGGCAAAATTCCCCCATATTGTTATTATTGTTATGGTTTAACGTGTTTGATAGGGGGCATCCCAAAGAAGAAGTTTTTGACCAATATTTTTGTCTACAGCATTGTTGTATACTTCCATACCCCATGCTAAATCAAAAACAGCCATACCACAGGCTATGAAAATAATTCTATCATCTTGGCTTACACGGCCTTTTTGCTTGCCGCGTATAACATGCCCAATACCAATACTTTCTTTTAATGGTGGAAGCTTACCAGCGTCGATAAGTGAATACAAAGGTCCGCCGATAACTCCAGCATAGTAATTTTCTTTATCACCTGAGGCAATGGCATCTTCCACATAGGCTTCTTGCAATTGTGTGTGATCATAAACGATGGTGCTTCCTGTCCAAAGAGATTCATCGGCTTTCATGGGGCCAGATACTAGAAGTAAGGTGCCTTTTTGCACCCATTCATCGGCAATATGTAGCGGCTTTAATCGAGAGGCCGCCACGGTAATAACTTCTGCAGCGCGAACGCAAGTTTCTAGGTCTTGGCATACTTCGGCTTGTAGGTTAAAGGTGCTCTCTATCCACGTGGCAAACTCTTGGGCTTTGTCGGCAAAGAGGTCGAAACAAAGTATTTTTTCCAAAGTGGGTACTTGGCTAATAACAGCCTCACAGCACGCACGATTAATGGGGCCACAGCCAATAACAGTGCAAACTTTTGCATTTTCCTTTGTCATATGCCGCGCCGCTACACCGGGAACAGCCCCTGTACGCGCTGCGCTGAGCAAATTGGCTGACATCATGG
>CAYJND010000090.1:0-8005 GCA_964371565.1 uncultured Desulfovibrionaceae bacterium | reverse complement strand
CTCTTTCAAAGATAGGGTACTGCCGCCATAAAAAGTTTTTGAGAGAGGGGGCGCTTGCAAAGCAAGCGGGGGAGGGAACTTTTTTCAAAAAGTTCCCTCCCCTAGAGTGTTGATAAAATCAATACGATCTAAAATGTGGAGTAGGCGGAGCTTTGCTTCGCTGTTAAGCGACACATTTTAGTGTAATCAGGCTTGAAGGAACTTTTTTCAAAAAGTTCCCTCCCCATAAAAAACATAAAACTAACTTCTTTATGCTACACTGTTTACGCCTGTAAAAGAAGATAAATTCCCTGAAGAGAAAGATCCTATAGAATCTGTGCCGGTTTGATCCCACCAGGCGGCAAGACTTTCCATTTGTATGCGGCTTCGTATGGCACTGGGGTCTACTTGCATAGACTTTCTTGCCCCTTCAAGGCCAGCAAGAGCATCAATTTGTAAATATTTTTTGGTTAAGTCTTCACTGCTATCGATGAGAGCTTGTACTTTTTCGGCATCGGGGTGCGAACTATTTACAGTAACTTTTCCATCCACCACCGTGAGGCGGAAATCAACATTGGGGTCAATGCCTACGCTATCGAGGCGATTTTTCATTTCTTGCCCCACATCGTTATTTTGCAAAAAGTCCTGCACATCACTGGCTTCTTGGGTATTTTCTTGAGGTGTAAAGGTGGTTCTGCTGGTTACGACGCCGGCAGAATTGATAATGACCACAGAATTTACTGTTTGCCCTTGGCTTTCTAGGGTAGCTTTGATTTCACTGGCAATATTGGGATTATCTTGTAAATATTGATTTACGGCTGCGCTTTCAGTGCTATCGCCTTCTACAACTACGGCTGTGCCATCAAAGCGCACAGAAAAACTTTGTGTTAAATTCACACCTTGACTTGCAAGACCTTCCACAATGCTTGTGCCAAAGGTAGCGTCAGTGAGTTCTTGTTCTTCGGTAACAGTTTGCGGCGTTACAGAGACAATTTCTCCGGCAGAATTTACCGAAAAATCCACAGCGCCGGTATAGCCAGCTTCGTCTAAACGAGCACGTAAATTTTCTGCATAGGCTGGATTTGTAGAAAAATAAGCTTGAATAAGTGCTTCATCATCGTGAGCTGTGTCTATGGTAAGGGCGCCTGTATCACTCAACGATACGGAAAAATACGCCGTAGGAGAAACAATAGTATTAGCTATGGCGGCATTAAGTTCTTCACTAAAAGAGCTTTCTAGTTCAGATTTATATTGCTCAATTTGCGAAAAAGTCACTCTATCGCTGCTGCTAACGCCCATAGCATCCATGGCGTATTTAGCAAGCTCTACCATGGAAGAAATACTAGAGCTAATATCTGAGCTATATACACTGCTAGCATTACTAGAACTGGACGTACTTGTAGATACAGAACCTTGTAATTGCTGATTATTCCACTGGTACATATACAGTGACGAGTTCATGCTAGATAAACTTGATACAGACATAGTTTCCACCTTGGTAAAAATGGCTTGCGAGGAAAAAATTTTCCTAGTAATACCGATTATCAAGGCTTGATGCATAGAGTATGCCAAGTGTCTATTTGCCCTAAAATTACTAGAAAAAAATAGACAGCAGGCAAAAAAAGGCGTACATCTGCATGCATGGTAGACAGTACTACACTTAGCGAAACCGTAACCTTTGATGACCCTGAACTTGCCAATATTCTTTTTGGGCCACACAATGCACATTTAGAAGCTTTAGAGCAGGTGAGTGGGGCGCGTATGTATTCACGCGGAGCCAGCGTTACGGTAAAAACGTCAGACACGCATATTTTGCAAAGGCTATGCAATCTTTTTGTGCAATTATATGGTCATGCACAAGAAGGCAAAGCTCTAAGCCAAAGTCATGTAATCTCAGCCTATTCTATGCTAGAAAAGCAGCCACAATTAAGTCTTAGCCGTGTCTATAAGGACACTGTTTTTGTGGCGGCGCCTCGCAAAACCATTGTGGCAAAAAATCTTGCCCAAAAAGAATATTATGAAGCGCTTATTAAAAAAGAGTTGGTATTTTGCCTAGGCCCTGCTGGTACAGGTAAAACGTATTTAGCTGTGGCTATGGCTCTTTCTATGCTCATGCAACAAAGGGTTAAGAAAATCATTCTCACCCGCCCTGCGGTGGAAGCAGGGGAGCGTTTAGGCTTTTTGCCTGGAGATTTAGCAGAAAAAGTTAATCCTTATTTGCGCCCCCTTTATGACGCTCTTTACGATATGATGCCGCAACCCAAAGTGCTTTCTATGCTTGAAACCAACATCATTGAAGTGGCGCCCCTAGCCTTTATGCGTGGTCGTACACTTAATGATGCCTTTATTATTTTGGATGAAGCTCAAAATACGACCCCAGAACAAATGAAAATGTTTTTAACGCGCCTTGGTTTTGGCTCGCGCGCTGTTATCACTGGCGATATGACCCAAATTGACTTACCCCCGCAATGGGGCGATTCAGGGGCAGAAACCCGTTCTGGTTTAACGCAAGCCGTGCGTATTTTACGTGATGTTAAAGGTATTGCTTTTCACTCATTTACAGCAAAAGATGTAGTGCGACACAATTTAGTCAGCGCTATAGTGGCCGCTTATGATAGCTATAAAGAAAAAATCTAATGAAAATTCCTTTAAGTCTTTAGGGAAAATGCTTCAAGGCCATCACCATTGTGGTTATGGCTTAGCCGTGCTTTTGTGCGCACTTTTTCTCTTATCACTTTTTGCTGGTATCAATTACGAGCAACAATCTCAGGTATATGAGTCTGGAACCATTGCCGATGCAGATGTGGTGGCTCAGCGCAAGTTATCTGTAGAAGATACCTTTGCCACCAGAATGCGCCGCGAGCAAATGCGTAAAACCCAGCCTTTAGTATTTGACTTAAACCCTCAAGCTTTTGATGTATTTAATACTAATATTGTAAATTTATTGCATGAAATTAATGGTCTTTCCTATGGGGATGAGGCCGTAGCCATGCGTAAATTAGAAGAAGATATTACGCCAGAAATGGCAGAAGAAATTTTAGAACAATTGGCAAGGTCGCAGGTACAAAATTATATTCTTGCACACCTTTTACCCAATGTTCACGCCTTACTTTCTAGGGGCATTGCTAAAGATAGATGGGTAGCTCACGTAGGCGAAGGCGGCGTTATTTTACGTAATATAAATGATGAAGATGAAATTTTACGCCCTGATGTGCAAAATTTGCCTGACGTTCAATCTACCATAATGCAGTTAAGCTCTGTAATTCGTAAAGACTCTGCATTAGACCCACCCGCTAGCCGAGCCTTAATCCTATTACTTTCTGCCTATTTACCTGCTTCTTTAACGTATAATGAAAAACTTACCAATGAAAGAGCCGAAGCGGTAGTTGCCCATGTGGATCCTGTATATTATGTTGTGCAACGCGGTGAAATGGTAGTGCGCAAAGGCGACCTTGTTACCCGCGAGCAACAAGCAAAATTGCAAGCTATTTATAATTCAGTAGACACCTGGATACATTTTCGTTTTTCTTTGGGGCTTTTTCTTTTAAGTACTATTATTTCTCTAGGCTTATTTATGGCCCCTAGCGGAAAGCCTGGTACCCCTTTACGCCGTAAAGACTATCATTTTATGGCCTTACTCCTGGTATCTTGCTCTTTAATAGCCAAAGCTGTGTATGTTTTTGGCACCAATACAGGGGAAGCCCAGACAATACAAAGTTTGGCCTATGCTTTTCCTGTAGCTGGGGTAGTGGGGCTTGTGGCACTGGTATTTGCTGCACGTCGTTATTGTACCATGAGCTTGCTTTTGGCGCTTTTTACTACCGTTATGTTTAAGGGAGATATGGCTCTCTTTTTCTATTATTTCCTTGGCGGTATGTTAACCACCTTGCTGGTTACCAGAGCCCAAAGTAGGCAAGATATGGTGTGGGGTATTTTACCTTTAAGCGCCGGACAAATGCTATTTTGGCTTGCCATGGCACTTTTTTCAGAAACACCTTTAGAGTATTGGCCATGGCAATTGCTGGCAGTTGTTCTCAATAGTAGTATTTCTTTACTGATGCTTTTTGCCTTTAGTCCTGTGCTTGAACTTGTCTTTTCTTACACTACACGTTTTAGACTCATGGAATTTATGAGCCTTGAACATCCTCTTATGCAAGAAATGATGGTGCAAATGCCTGGCACATATCATCACTCTCTTATTGTGGCGAATATGGTAGAAGCCGGAGCCAAAGCCATTGGCGCCAATAGCTTATTATGTAAGGTGAGTGCCTTGTACCACGACGTGGGTAAACTGAGTCATCCTGACTATTTTATCGAAAATCAATATGGCGGTCGCAATAAGCATGATAAACTAGCCCCCTCCATGAGTGCGCTTATTTTAACAGCTCACGTAAAACAAGGGGCAGAGCTAGCTAAAGAGTATAAACTTGGCGATGAAATTCAAGATATTATTTTGCAGCACCATGGCAAAAGAGTAATACGCTTTTTCTACCATAAAGCCGTTACCAATGGGGAAAATGTAAGCGAAGATGATTTCCGCTACGGCGGTCCACGTCCACAAAGTAAAGAAGCGGCTATTTTAATGCTAGCAGACTCTGTAGAGGCATCTAGCCGTACTTTAAGCGACCCCACATCTGCACGTCTAAAAACGCATATTGATACCATTATTAAAGGTATTTTTGCTGAAGGTGAACTTGACGAATCGACCTTAACCTTTAAAGATTTGCATGCATTAAGTGAGCAATTCTTGCGTATTTTAACGGGTATTTTCCATCAACGCATTAGTTATCCTGCAGGCAATGCAGCGCCTGTGGTGCCTGCATCTACATCGCCTGCCGTGCCACCTATGCAATTTAAAGACGATATAAAAGACAGACCGTTGCATGCTCAAGAAAAAATAGAAAGTGAAAATGCCACCCTCACAGATTTAGCGGGTAGACAATAATATAGCTACATATGACTATTCGTATCTATAATGAAGTTTCGTGGCTTTGCCCGCTCTCTACAAGAGAGCTTAAAGCATTACTTTATGTTATGCATCCCTATGCACAAGAAGAAAATACTCTTGTACTGCATGTGGTGCATGATGGCGCCATGGCTAGATATAATAAAGAGCATATGCAATGCGCCGGGCCAACCAATATACTTTCTTTCCCTGCAGAGGGCTCGTCCATAAAAGCGAGAGAGATAATGCACGGCTCACAAGAAAAACAACCAGATATCTTAGTTCTTTCAGTGCATACTTTACAAAGAGAATGCTTGCTTTATGGACAAGAAATCCTAGAACATACTGTGCGTCTTTTAGCGCACGGTCTTGGGCATGTGCTAGGCTATGATCATGGGGATGAAATGTATGCCCTGTGTACTGAAATGGAAGAGCAAGGACTCTATTTTCTACAAAGACAAGGTTTATATACTGGTTAGCTCTTAAAGAAGTTTTCTAAAGCTTGTACCTGTAATTGTCGTAATTTCTCCCCTGATTCCGCCCCTAAATTCTGCCATTCTAATGGTAAGTGTATCTGCATAAGAATCTTTAAGACCTTAAAAGCATGTGAGCTGATGGGAGGCAAAGAAGATTTTTCTAAGCACAGCCTATCAATAGCAGCCCAAAAAAGTTTACTCAAACCCATTTTATGTATTGCAAGTATCATGGAAGCTTGTTTTTCAAAACACAGTGTAGTCAAAGAACTCGCATGCGGCGCTAGCTCTACTATACAAAGTGCAGCCTTGGTAAAAGCAAGAGGCAAACACAGCCTTATACCCAAGGCAGATAAAGGGTGCTCTTCATTGCTATACAACTTGCTTTTTGATGCACATGACCAAAGCCCTCCTAAAAGCATCCAGCGATACAGCGCAAGCTCATAGGCAGAAAAATCCTTATGCTGACAACTGTCCATAAAGTGCCCCCATTGAGTCATGCTTTCGGGGTATTGTTCAAAGTGTACGTGTAATTCTGCAAACCAAGGATTAAAAGCCTGTGTAGCCTGCAAAATTTGAAAAAAACGGCTAGGGCAGGGCGCTTGTAGAGCTTTAAATAATTCTCTGCCCACCCTTTCTGCGGGTAAAGTGCACTGTTTTTTTGCTTGCACAACGGCTTGAGCTTGTTTAAGAGCTTCTTTGTGCACAGTAAATAAAGGAAAATTCGCTGCAAAACGCGCTAAACGATATATGCGACTAGGGTCTTGCTCAAAGGCGTACGTTGAGGCAGGACGTAGCACAGCATTTTTTAAATCAAAAAAAGCTTGAGGGTGGGCAAAAATATGACCATCATCATCCATGGCAAAAGCATTTATGGTTAAATCTCTATTTCTAAGATCATCTTGTATGCAGTTATTGTATAAGGGCATGTATTCGCGCCCCTGAACAATCCAGACTTGAATACTTTTACCCACTTGCTGTGCCTGAGGGTAAGCAAGCAAAAAATCTTCTATGCTGCCACTAAAGGCCATATCTGCATCTTTGGGTTTTTGCCCCATAAGTATATCGCGCACAGCGCCGCCCACTATATAGCATTTCATGGAGAGAGCATTGCATATAATAATAGAAAAAAAAAGCCTTAACCCTCAGGAAGATTGCGCCGAGCATTCTATGGCAAATATAGAACAATGGCATAGCCCAAGTCTTGCAGCGCCCATAAGCCTTATGGGGCATACGGAATCTGTGCTAGACGATGCTTGGAATCTTTACGCGCAAGGACATTTACCTGTGTGGGGAACTGTGCTTGCCAAAAGCCAAAAAGCAGGCCGGGGACAAACCAGAAGATATTGGCATTCCCCTGAAGGCAACCTCTACATGGCTATACGCCTGCCTGCTGAGGGTTTATTTGCTACCACCGCCGCTGCACCGGTATTTTCTACTTTGGTATTATTGGCTTTACAAAATTTAGGGTACTCACTTCAATTAAAATGGCCCAATGATCTGGTTTTAAGCCTTATGCATTATAAAGTAGGTGGCATTTTACTTGAAGAAAAACAAGGCTGCCTTGTTGCCGGCATGGGTATAAATGTGCAACAAGCGCCAGGTGAACATTTTTTACGAGAAAATCATGCTTTAAAAGCGGGTATTCTCCCCCCTATACAGGGCCTAAAAGACAGCATAAGCATTCAAAATTCTAATATATTACCCCATGAATTAACTGCAGCCGAGGCTTTATGCTTACACCTTGTAAGCCAGATATATTTCTGGTATAAAGAAAAATTGCTCACAGATACTAGTGAAAGGTCTTGGACAAGTATTGCCGAAACCTTTTTACTTTGGAAAGGGCAAGAAGTGGAATTAACCGACGGTCAAGAATCTTTACAGGGAATTTTACATGGGCTTGGTAGTCAAGGTGAAATAATTCTCAATATTCGTGGCCACCTACAGCAATGCATCAGTGGAAGTCTTCGTCTAAAAGGCTAGGCGAAATATCATAAGGATTACACAGTATGAACACTCAGGAAATGAGAAGCTTTGAAGAAGTCCAAGAGCTTTTACGTGGCAAACCTATCTTAGTTGCCAACCGCGGAATACCCGGACGCCGTATATGCCGCTCCATTTGTGAACGTTTTGACGCCATTGCCACCATGACGGCCACCGATGTGGACAAAACGGCACCGGCAGCCTCTTCAGCACAAGAGCTTTTGCTCCTTGGTAAAGACCCTCGTGGGTATTTAGATATTGATCGCATTATTACCTTGGCAAAACAGCGTGGCGTTATTGCCATCCACCCTGGTTGGGGTTTTGCATCAGAAGATTCTCAGTTTCCTAAAAAATGTGCCGAAGCTGGCCTTGTATTCATTGGTGCCACAGCTGAAGCCATGAATAGCCTTGGTAACAAGGTGCAAGCACGTGAAATTGCTAAAAAGCTTGGCATCCCTGTGGTTCCTGGCTCTGAAGGCGCTGTAGATATTCCCACCGCTCGCGAACTTATTAAAGAAATGGGTCTGCCCATTATGCTTAAAGCCGAAGGCGGCGGCGGCGGTCGTGGTATTTTTGCCATCTTTAATGAAGCACAGCGCGAAGCCGCATTCGTTTAAGCTTCGTG
>CAYJND010000089.1:0-8068 GCA_964371565.1 uncultured Desulfovibrionaceae bacterium | reverse complement strand
GCATGTTTAGCCATTGGCTTACCTCCACAAGAGTTTTTAAAAGTTCCGGTTTGTATCCGGCATATGGTTTCCAGTTGCAAGATGCAGTGGAAATGACCTTTTTTACGCCTTATGCCAAGACCTTGAGTCTTGGACAAAAAGACTGCGCCGAGCTCAAAAATAGAGTCTACTTTATGAGGGTAGCGCGTAAGTGAGAAAGGCTTACCACAGTTTTTTCACAAAGACAAGTCTTGCGGCGTAACTTTCAAGTAAAAGGTACTTTTTTATACAAGTGATAAGTGCTTGTATCTGTTGGTGTAAAGTGCGTATGTATACCTTGTTTTAACACAAATAATCTTATTGTTTTCTTTTCATGTGCAAACATAATACTAATGATAACGAGAAAATAATCTTAGTAAAAAACTAAGTTTTCACAAGCGCCTTTAGCTAAGGCTTGGGCTTGACAAAAGGGGGGCAGTTAACTAAAAGATAACAAATAAAAATGACTTTCACATTCATTCTAAAAAAGGGACGTTTCATGAAACCATCACAAGTAATTTCTGCCCTGCAAACTCTTATAGAAATAAAGCAACCTGTTTTTCTATGGGGGGCGCCTGGTATTGGAAAAAGCCAAATAGTTGCCGAGGTGGCTAAAAATAAAGGCTATAAACTTATAGATATACGCGCTGTTTTGTTAGATCCTGTGGATTTACGCGGTTTACCGCATATTACCGCAGATAAGCAAGCCGCATGGTGTGCGCCGTCATTTTTACCTAGAGAAAACAATACAGATAAGGGCATTATATTTTTAGATGAACTTAATGCCGCGCCGCCGCTGGTGCAAGCAGCTTGCTATCAATTAGTATTAGATAGAAAAATTGGTGAATATACCTTACCTGAGGGCTGGACAGTGGTGGCTGCTGGCAATGGCGATAAAGACCGCGCCGTTACCCACAGAATGCCCACAGCTTTAGCTAACCGCATGGTGCATATTGAAATGCAAACCAGCACCGACGACTGGCTTATATGGGCGCAAGAGGTTGATATTAGACAAGAAGTGCGCGCATTTTTACGTTTTCGCCCCAAATTATTACATGATTTTGATCCGCAAAAATCCGCCAAAGCCTTTGCTTCGCCGCGTTCTTGGGCCTTTGTTTCACAAATTCTTAAAGCTAATACTGACCCGTCCATTGAATACGAACTTTTGCAAGGTACCGTGGGCATGGCAGCTGCCACAGAATTTACCGGCTTTTTGCAAGTGTGGCGCGAATTACCCACCTTAGAAAATGTCATGGCGCAGCCCGAAAAATGCAATGTGCCCACAGAGCCTGCTACACTATACGCTTTGTGCGAATCTTTAGGCTGTAAGGCTAGCATGGGAAATATTGCACAATTAGCTGTTTATGCGCAGCGCTTACCTGTGGAATTTGGCGTTTTGTTCATGCGCACCGCCGTATGCCAAGATGAAAGCATTGTGCACAGTGCCCCCTTTACTACATGGGCACAAAAAAATGCTCATGTTATAATGTAGTGGGGTAAAAGCCCATGCAAGAAGCGCCCAAAAGCCCCACCGCCCACGAAATTATGCAAAAGGCTCGCTCAGAGCTTTTATTGTCGCATCCTTTTTTTGGTTCGTTGGCTTTAAAGCTTACCCTTAAAGAAGATACGCATTGCAAAGATCTTTGGACCGATGGCAAGACCTTAGGGTATAATCCTCTTTTTATTTCTGTGCTTAGCGCTGAGCAAGTGCTGGCTGTGCAAGCTCACGAAATATTGCACTTGGCCTGCGGGCATCATTTGCGCCGTCACGGGCGAGATAAGGGCATTTGGAATAAGGCCTGCGATTTAGCCATCAATGGCTATTTAGATGAAGCGGGCTTTCGTTTGCCCAAGTCCTTTGCTGTGGATAAAAAATATTTGCATAAAAGTGTGGATGCCATTTATGCCGAGTTGATTTTAACCTGGAATGATGATTTTCACGGCGGGGGTAAAGAAGCTAACTTTACAGAAAAAAGAGAAGAAGAAGCCGAAGGGGGCAGTGCGTCTGCACAAGCTGAGCAAGGTGATGAGCTGAGTGATGAACAAAGCCTTACTTCTTCTGATGAGAAAAAGCATAATCAAGAGCAAGATAGTGAACAAGAGGGTATAAATACTAGCAATCAAGAAGAAGAGGGGCAAAAAAAAGAAAGTAGCAAAACAGATTTTTCTGGCGAAGTGTTAGACCATCCTTTGCTGAGCGCTGAAAGTGCAGAGAAAACGGAAGAGGCAGAGCGTGAATCGCAAGTAAATTTGTCTCAAGCTTTACAAAGCGCCCAGCATTTTGGCGATATTCCCTTAAATTTACTGCGCCTATTTCAAAATACCTTACAGCCAAAGCTTAATTGGCGCATTTTATTGCAGCGCTTTTTAGAAAATTGCAATCAAGGGGATTATACGTGGTCTGTGCCCAATAGGCGCTATATTTCGCAAGATCTCTACTTGCCCTCACGCCAAGAACAGCGCCTCATGGCCGTAGCTCTGGCTGTGGATACTTCCGGCTCCATAGATAGAGAGCTCTTAGCACTGTTTTGTGCAGAGCTTGAAAGCATTTTAGAGTCCTATGAATGCGATTTATTTGTCTTGTACCACGATACTAGAGTGAAAGAGCATCTTATTTACACCCGTAATGATCGCCCTTTGCAGCTTATGCCACAAGGCGGTGGCGGTACTGATTATAGGCATATTCCAAATTACCTTGAGCAAGAAGATGTGCAACCTCTTTGCTTGCTGTGGTTTACCGACCTTGAATGCGCTTCTTATCCCGAAGAGCCGCCGTACCCTGTGCTTTGGATAAGTAGTAAAGAACAAAGCCAAGATCCGCCCTTTGGGGAAGTTGTGTATATATCAGAAGTGGATTCTTAACAGGCTGTTGAAAAAGGGCTGTCTGCTTTGTTAAGCTTGCTTTTTGCTCTGGTCGAGTATGTCTCTATACACTCCCTCCGCAAAAAGCTGCGCTTGCCTCGCATTCAACCCTTTTTGAACAGCCTGTAGTAATACAATAAAAATAGATATTTTTTAAAATAATCCGTTAAGGAGATAATATGAAAATACAATGGAAAATAGAAAAAAAAAGAGGCAATTTACGTCCTGTTTTAAAGTATTCATTTAGCATTGAATCTTATGAGCGTGATTTGGCCTTGCCTCCTGTTCGCATTTGCTCAAGCATTGCCGAGCCGGTGAATTCTTGGCAAGAGTATTGTTATCCCAAGACTCATGAGCGCGCTGAAAATGCACAATATGGGGATTTTTATAATTTAGAAATCGTCTCACACAAGGGTAAAAACTGGACACAATCTTTACGCTTGCCTTGGCGCGAAGATAATCATTACCCCGAAGTTGAAGCCTCTTTTGAGCTTTTGCGTGAGGCTTTTGAAGCAGAGCTTTTGCGCGCCGATGCCAGTGAGCCCATGGAAGAAGAGCATGATTTACACATATCACCGCAGATGCAACAAAATATGGCGCCTACGGTTTTTGCGGAAAAGTTTTTAAATTTTGCCAAAAAAAGCTCTGGTATTTTTGAAACAGCCTAGCTGAATAAGAGAGACAGGGGGGATTTTTCCTGATTTAGTCGCATTTCTCTGGTTGACCTTAGGCACAAGGCAAGGCAAAATACTGTGTCTTTGTGACAGTGCAAAGATATTTATTCGACTTTATGAGGTATATATATGAAAGACGAAAGAGGCTTATACTATCATCCCCAGCCCGGCAATGCCAAGGTGCGCGTATATGTGCGCCGCGGTGCAGACAATTCCATAGAGTTTCGCCTCTGGGAATCTGAACATGCCGAAGTGTGGGAAAAGCACGAATGGCTCCCCCACAGCGTTATTGTAGAGGCAGCTTCCATGTATAAAAAACTTGGACGCGGCGAAGAGGGCTCTAACCCCTTGGTGCTTTACGATGCTTCGGTGGCTGAAGCTTTATTGCAAGAAGTCGGACAATAGGTGCCGGCCATGGAGCACACAGCCAGTTCTAAGATAAGTCAATGGCGCATTCAAAATCATACCATTTTAGCGCGTGATCTTTTACGCGATTTTTGCGCAGTGTATGCCATTATCATGGAGCAAGAACAGCGCTTTGCACATTCGCAAAGCATTTCTTATGCTGTGCTGCGCGAACTCTTAGGCGAGGCTGTAAGCAAGGGCGTTTTTTGGCGCCTTAAAGATACAGCGCACCACCTGTTTCGTAAATCCACCCATGGCAAGCGCTCCTTTGAGGGCTATGGCATGAGCGAAGATTATGCCATAGGCGGGCATGGTGAAGAAGATGCCACCCATGTGCTGGAAAGCATGGTAGACTGGTGCGTGGGCTATGCCTTTCATGAATGCTGTAAGTTGCGCGAAGATGCCTTCCAATTACAGCACTATTCTACACGCCTTGAGCAATTGCAAAAGCGCGCCCCAAGCCATGCTGCCACCATGGAACATTTGCTCCCCTTTACCTCGCAAACCAAGCAAAGTATTGCCCGTGAAATGAAGCGCATTTTAGGTGTGCTTGAGCAGGTGAAAGAATTATTTTTAACGTATTATGCTACGCACGGTAATAATGCCGCCGTGGCGCGTTTTATTGGTAGTGAAAAAACTCTAGTAGAACAATGCTTTGGCGATGCATTCCCCGCTTTTATGCAGGCTTTGTATGGGGATACCCCTTGGCGCCTCTATGTGCTGGCAGCCACGCATTGTCTTGAGGGTGGGCATAGATCCATGGCTTTAGAATTTGTGCAACAGGCGCAAAACTTAGCCGCGCCGCAAGAAATTATTCAAGAACTCATGGCAAACCTTGAGCCACGTAAAGGTCAGCCAGCGGCGGTAGTATAGGGTATTGGTATGACTTCATATAAGCAATATGCCCCCTCTTGGTCAGTGATTTTTTTCTGGCTTGCCAGCGCCATATGTCTTTGCATGCTTGCTTCTTGCGCAACCCAGCCCAAGAGTAAAGTACGCGGCACGTCTTCTTATACCGTTCGCGGGGAAACCTATTATCCTTTGCAAACAGGCGAGGGCTATATGGAAGAGGGCGAGGCCTCGTGGTATGGGCCAGGCTTTCATGGCAAAACCACAGCCAATGGCGAGCGCTATAATCAAAATGCCATGACCGCGGCGCATAAAACCCTGCCCCTCGGTACCGATGTGCGTGTAACAAATTTGGAAAATGGACAAAGCATAGAAGTGCGCATTAATGATCGCGGCCCATTTTTGCACGGGCGCATCATTGATCTTTCTAAGCGCGGTGCAGAGAAGTTAAGCATGAAAGATTCTGGCACAGCTCAGGTGCGTGTGGAGGCTCTTTCAGAAAATGGCGTTCCCTTTGCGACGCAGCCGGTTCCGGTGTCTGACTTAGACGATGAAGATTTTTATGACGATATAGCCGAAGATCAAGACGATTATGCCGAGGGTGAATACGAGGGCGAGTTTGCCGATGAAGACGGCGATGGCTATGATGATGACTATGACGACGACTACCATGATGACGATAATGATGGCGGCTGGTTTGGTAGCGGTAAAGGGGGCAAAAAGAAGACCCTTTCCGATGGCCCCGGCGGTGCTGTGAATAAGAAAACGTTATTTTAGTTTTTTTTTAAGGGGCGGGAACTTTTTCCAAAAAGTTCCCGCCCCTTAAAAAATAAAACAAAAAAAATAAAAACTATTTCTCACACAAACAATATCTATCTAGCCCTGCCAAATCTTGTCCTGTTTGTATATCTTTCCATTGCCCATGGGCTTGAAAAAGCTCACGCACTTGTTTGCCTTGGGTACAGCCGTGTTCAATGACGCACAGGCCGCCTTGGCGTAGCAGGGTATAGGCTTGCTTTGCCAGCGCTTCAATATGGGCTAGGCCGTGTGGGTCTTGTTGCGTGGTCACAGGCACGAGGGCGCTTGTGGGTTCAAAGTGGCGCACATTAATTTCTAAGCTTTCGAATTCCTCTTGGCTCACATAGGGGGGGTTGCTCATGAGCACGTGCAGACTTTGCGGCGCTAGGGGCAGGGTGTAGAGGGTGCCTTGCAGGGCTTGAATTTGCGTTTGCAGGTTATGAGCTTCGGCATTTTTTTGCGCAGTGAGCAGGGCAGGGGCGCTGATATCTAGCATAAAGCCTTGAGCGTTGGGTATTTCGGCGGCAAAGGTGCAGGCTAAACATCCCGATCCTGTGCCAATATCTGCGAAATGAAGTTTGCCTTGGGCTAAATCTTGGGGCGGAATTTGCCGTGCTTTTGCCATGATTGCTTCTAGCACATCTTCACTTTCAGGTCTGGGGATGAGGGTGTGTGTGTTTACCAAAAAATCTCTGCCATAAAATTCTTTATTGCCAAAAATATAGGCTAGCGGTTCGCCTTGCGCATGGCGCTTAGCAAAGCTTTGTATTTCTTGCCATTGAGGCGCAGTTAAGGGCTCTTGGTCGCGGGTAATAAGGTAGGTCTTATCTACCTTTAGGGCATGCATGCAAAGTAGCTGCGCTGCTAGTTTGGGGGCATCACTATTATGATTTTGCAAAAAATTTTTAAGCGCTTGCAGGGCTTGGCGTAATGTGGCAGGGGCAGTGTTGTTCATGGCGTTATGCTAGGGCAAAATCACTGTTTTGAAAATGCCTTTTCCTTTACTTTTTCATTTTTTCTTTTTAGACTCAATACGTTTTTCGTTCACATTTAACTTCAGCAGAGGAATATATGAAAGATTTATTACAAGGTATTACCCCCACCTTACTTATGGGTCCTGGACCATCTACCGTGCCGCAAGAAATTTATGACGCCATGGCAAAGCCCACCATTGGGCATTTGGATCCGTATTTTGTGACCATTATGGATGCCATTAAAGAGCAGCTCAGAGCTGTATTCAATACCAAAAATGAATTGACCATGCCCATGTCTGGCACAGGTTCTTCGGGCATGGAAACATGCTTTGTGAACCTTGTTGAAAAGGGCGATAAGGTGCTTGTGCTTACCAATGGTGTTTTTGGTGTGCGTATGCAAGATGTGGCTGGGCGTTTAGGTGCTGAGGTGCATGTGTTAGATGCCCCTTGGGGTGAGACCATAGATCCGGCTGCTGTGAAAGCTAAATTGGCTGAAGGTAGCTATGACATGGTGGCCTTGGTGCATGCTGAAACTTCCACCGGTGTGGTTTCTGATGCGGCTGCCATTGGTGCCCTGGTAAAAGAGCATGGTGCTTTATTTATTTTAGACTGTGTTACCTCTCTTGGTGGTATTCCTGTGCAATTGGATGCTTGGCATGTGGATGCGGCTTATTCTGGCACGCAAAAATGTTTAGCGTGCCCTCCCGGATTAGCCCCCATTTCTTTTTCGCCGCGTGCGCTAGAAAAATTAAAAGCACGTAAGACCAAGGTGCCTAATTGGTATTTAGATTTATCCCTCATTGCTTCGTATTGGGAAGGTACCACGCGCACCTATCACCACACGGCGCCCATTAATATGGAATATGCTTTGTATGCGGCGCTGAAGCTAGTGCTGGATGAAGGTTTAGAAAATGTCTATGCCCGTCATAAGGCCATGCATGAGCTTTTGGTAAAAGGCTTAAATGACATGGGCTTAGAAATGCTTGTAAAGCCAGAGCATCGTTTGCCCATGCTTAATGCTGTGAAAATACCTGACTCTGTGAGCAATGAAGCCGCTATCCGCACAGCATTGTTGAAAGAGCATCATATAGAGATAGGTTCTGGTCTTGGACCTTTAGCCGGAAAGATTTGGCGTATTGGTCTTATGGGGCATACGGCGCGTGAAGAAAATGTAGCGCGCGTGTTGGCTGCGCTTAAAGCTGCCATGTAGGTATATTATGGGCGCAGAGAGTGGTATATGTGCTACTTTTTGCGCCCTGTATGCAAATTTATCTTTTAGGCGCTGGCTGCATCATCGGTCTTTTTTCGAACGCACGCGCCTAGGCGTACGATATCCGTAAGGCGAGGTTCGAGCCTTACGGATACAGAGAGCAACGCGGCTGGCGAGGGGGGCGGAGCCACCCATGAGCCCCTTACGAAAAAAAACGTACATTAAGCGTTAAATTCTTTTGTCTCCACGGCGATAAATTTCTAAGTTATGCTAAGCCT
>CAYJND010000088.1:0-8117 GCA_964371565.1 uncultured Desulfovibrionaceae bacterium | reverse complement strand
GGTTTCCACGGCACTTCCCATAAATATATTGCCAAAAAGACCGCTGAGTTCCTTGGTAAGCCTCAAGGTGAGCTGAACTCCATCACCTTGCACCTTGGCAATGGTTCTTCTGCTTCTGCTGTGAAAAATGGCGTATGCGAAGATACTTCCATGGGCTTAACCCCCTTAGAAGGCCTTATGATGGGTACACGCTGCGGTACCATCGACCCTGCCATTGTGCCTTTCTTACAAGATAAATTGGGTCTTTCCACCACTGAAGTGGATACCCTTATGAATAAAAAGTCCGGCCTTGTGGGTATTTGCGGTAATAGCGATATGCGTGACGTGCACGACTTGCGCGAAAAAGGCGATGAAAAAGCCTCTTTAGCGTACAATATGCTTTGCCGTAGCATTAAAAAGCAACTTGGTGCTTACTTCTTCTTGCTTGGCCGTGTAGATGCCATTGTTTTCACCGCTGGCATTGGTGAAAATGATGAGCACGTACGCGCTGGCGTTATCAAGGGCTTAGAGCCTCTTGGTATCGTGCTTGACGAAGAAGAAAACAATATCCGTCGCGGTATTGCGCGTGTGATTTCTAAACCAGAATCTACCGTGCCTGTGCTTATTATCCCCACCAACGAAGAATTGCAAATTGCCGAAACTGCCATGGAAGTGGTAAAAGGCTAATTGCTTTTAGGTATTCATATAGGGGGCTCTGCGGTGACGTGGGGCCCTTTTTTCATTAAAACGTCGTTTGTAGCCATGGAGGAAGTATGTCGGTAAAATTTACTTTAAGCCTTAAAGAAAAAAATGCTTTGGGTAGCCTTGCCTGCCTTGCCATTGCTGCACGTTTTAGCACGCAAGCGGTGACTATTCCTGCCATGGCCAAGGGCGTATTACAGCAAGAGTTAGGTTGCTTTGTAACCTTAAACAAAGGTGGCAATTTGCGTGGCTGTATAGGCTCCATGGTGGGGCGCGAGCCCTTGTATCAAAATGTGGTACGTATGGCTCAAGCAGCGGCTTTTCAAGACCATCGCTTTGCCCCAGTAACACAAGAAGAATGGTTAGATAGAGAAAACCCCATTAGCGTAGAAATTTCTGTGTTGGGGCCTTTGACCTTATGCCCTGATGTGCAAAGTATAGAAATAGGACGTCACGGGCTTTTACTTGCCAAGGGGCAGAATAGCGGTGTTTTTTTGCCAAAAGTGCCTGTGGAACAAAGCTGGGATTTGCCGGCATACTTAGAAAATTTATGCCATAAGGCGGGCTTGCCTTCGGGAGCCTGGGCACAAGAAGGGGCAGAAATTTATTGGTATGAGGCGCTGGTTTTTCCCGTAACTCGATAGGTGATTTTACTATGGCGTGAAAATTAGGGAGGCTAAGGCTACACCGCACCAAAAATTTTATCTGCATTATGCAAGATGTTTTCAAGCTGAGTATCGTTTAATTCCCCCACCTTTTGCAAACGTGTCATTTCTTGCGCAGGGGAGTAAAGCGGATAATCTGAGCCAAAAAGAATGCGCTCTGCATCGTGTTTTTGAAAAATATCTTGCATAAGCTTTTTATCAATATAGGGCGTGCAGCTAGAGGTTTCTAGCCAGATATTGCGTCCCACCAAAGCATGGTAGGCGTGTTGCCACTGCCTATACCCACCTAAATGCGCTGCAATAAGCTGCATATTCGGAAAAGTATCTAAGAGCTTTGCCATTTTGTAAGGGCAAGAAGGATTTTGCGACGTAGGCCTGACATCCCCAATATGCACTTGGAAAATAAAATCTTTATGCGCTTCTTCTAAAATAGGTAAAAGGCGCGCATCATCAAGCCAAAATGATTGAAAATCTGGGTGTAATTTAATGCCCTTGATACCATGTTTTTTTAGGCGTTGTAGTTCATTTTGCCAATCTGTAAAACCGGGATGAATGGTGCCAAAGCTAAGCACATTGTTTTGTGTGGTTTGCAGTTGAATGGCGTAATTATTGGCTGGAATAACTTGCGCCGGCGCCGTGGCAGCGCACAGCACCACGCAGCGCTCGATGCCGGCATGTTTTTCGTGAATTTTTAAATCGTTGATGGTGCCAAGACCGTGGCAAAGGATGCCATAATGCTCATTTAAATGAGCTACGGCTTTATGGGCAATCTTGGGATGAAAGGCATGGGTGTGTATATCTGTCTTCATGCCTTTCATCCTAAAAGAAGAGCGTGACGAAAAAGTGTCAACTTACGCAAATAAATGAGTGTTTACTACATTTTGTGCCTTGCCTTGCTGCCATGCGGCTACATTTTCTGTGGCTAGACGCACAATATTAGTACGCGCTTTTAAGGTTGCCCATGCAATATGGGGGGTAATAAGGCAGCGCGGCGCCGTAAGTAGGGGGTTATCTGTAGTAGGGGGTTCAGTAGAAAGTACATCAGTGCCAAGGCCGCCTAAGTGCCCGCTATGTAAGGCCGCTGCTGCCGCGGCTTCATCCACCAAGGGGCCACGAGCTGTGTTGATAAGTAAAGCACCTTTTTTCATGCTAGCAATGCGCGCGGCATTGACAAAACCACGACTTTCATCGGTAAGGGGGCAATGCAAAGAAATCACATCTGAGGTGGCAAAAAGCGTATCCATATCTACAAAGTCACATGGATAGTCTGGGGCTGGCTTAGGCGAGCGATTATAGGCTTGCACTTGCATGCCAAGGGCAGAGGCCATGCGGCCGACTTCGCGTCCAATATTACCAAAGCCAAGCACGCCCATGCGCATATCACCAAAGTCACGTAAAGAGCTTAACCAATAGCACCAATCATTGCGCGAGTTCCACTCGCCACTTTTGACGCTTTCGCTGTGGGGCACAATATTACGGCATAGCTCAAAAGTGAGCGCCATAACGTGCTGAGCCACTGTGCCTACACCATAAGCTACCACATTGCACACAGGTATGGCACGCTCTGCGGCGGCTACAATATCAACCACATCATAGCCTGTGGCAACGACACCAATGTATTGCAATTGCGGCAATGCCTCTATGCTTTGGCGGTCAATGCGTGTTTTATTGGTAATAAGAATGTCTGCCTTGGCAGAGCGTTCAAGCAATTGCTCTGGTTTTGTGTCTTCATAGACAGTAAGAGAGCCCAAAGCTTCTAATCCTTGCCAAGAGATATCACCAGGGTTAAGTATTTCACCATCTAATACAACGATGTTCATAGCATTTCCTTTGGGTAGTTGAATAAAAAAAGGGGTAGCTTGCGCTCCCCCTTAGACTAATGACAAACCCCACTAATCGGGTTTTGCGCCGCTATTGTCAGCAAAGCTGTCAAGCGGAAAGGCACAAAAACCAATCGCTTAACGGCGCAAGTGAATTGCGCCTACTCTTGATTTTTGGGTCGTGCCGACTTTGTCAGCACTTATAGGGGCAGCTTGCGCTCCCCCTATGAAAAAACTGCAACTTTGCGGCTTAGTAGTTGATAACTTTAAAGTCGTCGCGGCGGTTTTGAGCCCAAACAGCTTCACCGGTACCAGCTACGATGGGGTTTTCTTTACCAAAGCTTAAAAGTTCCATTTGAGCAGGATTTACACCCAAAAGAACTAAATATTCAAAAGCAGCACGGGCGCGGCGCTCACCAAGAGCCAAGTTGTATTCTTGGGTGCCTCTTTCGTCGCAATTGCCTTCAATGCGTACGCGAATGCGGGGGTTGGCTTTCATCAATTCGGCTTTTTGAGCTAAGATGTTTTTGCCTTCGGCTGTAATGGTATATTGGTTGAATTCAAAATGCACGCGACCGTCGGTGATTTGTTGAATGGCAGCTTGTTCAGCTGGGGTCCAATGGCTTTCAACGGCTGGTGTTTCTCCTGTGTTGGCAGACTTGGAAGAACAACCAAATCCAGCACCAAGGGCACATACCATCACAACTAAGAGAGCTAAACGTTTCATATAATCCTCCTCAAAAGAATTTTTAAAATTAGAGTATTGGCTTGAAAACAAGCCTAAAAATCTTGGCTTATAAACAATATTTCACTCACTTATCATGAGTGTGTAAAAAACACTAGTATTTTTTTCTGCACTTGGCAGCGGGCATCATAAAAAGGTCTTGCTTAACTGTGTTTGCATGATTTAGAGTGCGCCATACCGTAAAAAACGCTCTCTATGAGTTAGGAGATACACATGGATAGAAATGAAAGATTATTGCAAGGCTTTTTTGAGCTTATCAAAATAGATTGTCCCACAAGGCAAGAGGCAGAAATAGCCGCACTTTTAAAAACAAAATTGCAAGACTTAGGTTTTGACGTTGAAGAAGACAATGCCGGAGAGCTTATTGGAGGCAATGCCAATAACCTTTTTGGGTACTTAAAAGGTACAGCCCCGCAGGCAGATTCTTTACCCACCGTTATGCTCACGGCGCATATGGATTGCGTAAACCCTTGTTGTGGCATTGAGCCCATTGTTCAAGATGGCGTTATCTACTCTAAGGGGGATACCATTTTAGGCGGTGATGATAAATCTGGTGTTATTGCTATTTTAGAAGGCGTGCGTCGTTTACAAGAAGACAATGTGCCTCTTTGCAATATACAAGTGGTCTTTACCGTGGCTGAAGAAGGCGGTGTGAATGGCTCTAAAAATATGGACGTGAGCAAAATTAAAGGTGATTTTGCCTATGTGCTCGACTCTAGCGGCGCCCCTGGCGAAATTGTTTACGCAGCCCCCGGCATCAATAAAATTAAAGCCGTGGTAAAAGGACAAGCCGCCCACGCTGGTATTGCCCCAGAAAAAGGCGTCAATGCCATTTATGTGCTTTCTAAGGCCTTGGCTAACTTCCCCCAAGGTCGCAAAGATGATGAAACTACAGCCAATATTGGTACCATTAGCGGCGGCAATGCCACTAATGTGGTGGCAGATCATGCAGAAGTGGTGGTAGAAACCCGTAGCCTTATTCAAGATAAGCTGGAAGATATGACCAAAACCATTGTGGGCGTATTTGAAGATGCTGCCAAAGAATACGGCGCCAAAGTGGAGCTTACTATTACTCCTAGCTATGGCGGCTATAAGTTAGACCATGATTTGCCCGTTATTCAATTGGCGAAAAAGGCTGCGGAAGAATTGGGCTTAGCTGTGGTGCTTAAGCGCTCTGGCGGCGGCTCTGATGCCAATAACTTCAATGCCCGCGTGCCTGCGGTGCCTTTAGGTACAGGCATGACCAACGTGCATACCACTGCTGAAAGCCTTAAAGTGGAGCATTTGCAACAAACCTGTGCTTTGGTAGAAAATATTTTAAAATTAGCTTCTAAATAATAAGAATTTAAGCCGAGGATGATGTCCTCGGCTTTTTTATTGAAGATAAAATGTACTGGGTGAAAACCATGTCTTACGAAAAGTTTTTCCCTCAGACCCTGCTACAAGCCTATGCTGTTGCCATGAAAATCTCGGCGCAATAAGGCTATCTAAAGTAAAAGTTGCACCTTGCCCCCTCTCTTAATACTGGGCAAAAAACTCTCGTATGCGCTCAGGCTCATTTGTTATAAGCAAGGCTAAGGTAAGCAGTATGCGCGCCTTTTGCGGATTTAAATTGTCCGATGCAATAAAGCCATGTTTTGTATCGCTGACGGTGGGCGTTACCACGCCAGATCCTGTGCGCGATGAGCGCACTACCACAATGCCATGCCCAGCAGCGGCGCTAAAAAGCTGCTCTACCTTTTGGCTTAGACAGCCATTGCCCGTGGCGGCTATAACTATGCCGTGGGGTTTACTGCTTATGATGGCTTCGTGTAAATGCGGTGAGGCGTCCATATATTCATAGACAATATCTACCCGTGGTAAATGATGCACATGCTCTATATCAAAAAGTGTTTGTGTGGTGTGTTTGCGGGTAACTGTTCTGTAATAGACTGCTTTAAAATCTATAACATAGCCCAAAATACCCACTTCGTGCGCTTTAAAAGTTTCTGTAGAGAGGGTATTAGATTTAGTGCCTTCGCGCGCGGCTACAATTTGCCCATCAAGAGCAATGAGCACGCCCTTACCTCGCGATTGCGGCGTAGCCGCAACCCCCACAGCATCGAGCAAATTCAAAGGGCCGTCGGCGCCTATGGCTGTGGCAGGGCGCATGGAGCCCACAAGTACCACAGGTTTTACACTTTTTACCACAAGATTTAAAAAATATGCCGTTTCTTCCAAGGTGTCGGTGCCGTGGGTTATCACAATGCCGTCACAGTCTGGCTGTTGCAAAAGGGTATTTACTCTTTTGGCTAGGGTGAGCAAAATATCAAAGGTAAAGCTTTCGCTGGGCACATTGGCAATTTGTTCGGCGCTGATGTGGGCAATGCTTTCTAAAGAAGGCACTGCAGCGATGAGCTCTTGCACCGAAAGGCTAGCTGCTGTGTACTGGGTGAGCTCTGTGGCAGAAGGGGAAGCGCCGGCAATGGTGCCGCCGGTGGCTAAAATGGTAATATGAGCTAGGGCAGGCAAGGCTTTTCTCCAAAGTTTTATGCAGCCCTTAGCATTATGTATTCGCTAAGAGCTGCATAAAAATTTACTTAGACTGAATGGGATGAATCATATTTTGAGGGGATAAGATTTCATCTAGTTTTTCTTTACTTAAAAGTTTGCGCTCCAGGACCAAATCGTACACAGAGGCATTTTTATCCAAGGCTTCGCGAGCAATAGATGCGCAATTTTCATAGCCAATAAAGGGGGTTAGGGCTGTTACAATGCCAATGCTATTTTCCATAAGTTTACGGCAGACATCTTTATTGGCGGTGATACCTTTAACGCATTTGTCTTGCAAGGTTTTGGCAGCGCGGCGCAAACGATCCACACCGGTGAAGAGCGACAGGGCAATGATGGGCTCCATAACGTTAAGCTCTAGCTGGCCGGCTTCAGAGGCAAAGGTTACGGTAATATCCTTACCCATAACGTCAAAACATACTTGGTTTACCACTTCGGGAATAACGGGATTGACCTTGCCGGGCATAATGGAAGAGCCGGGCTGCATTTGTGGTAAGTTAATTTCGTTAAAGCCGCAACGGGGGCCAGAGGAAAGGAGGCGTAAGTCGTTACAGATTTTAGAAAGCTTCACTGCGGCGCTTTTGATGGCGGCAGAAACTTGCACATAAATACCTGTGTCCCATGTGGCTTCAATAAGGTTTTCACTAAGGCGAATGGGTAGCCCCGTAACTTCTGCCAATCGTGCCACGCAAAGGGGGGCATAGCCAGGTTCACTGCAAATGCCTGTGCCAATGGCGGTGGCGCCCATGTTTACGGCAAGAAGTTTTGTGGCTACATATTCTAAACGTTTAATTTCAGTGGTTAGGGTGGTGGCGTAGGCGCCAAATTCCATACCTAAGGTCATGGGTACGGCGTCTTGCAATTGGGTGCGTCCCATTTTTACCACATCTTTAAACTCTTCGGCTTTTTCTGCAAAACCTGCCTGTAAATATTTTATATTATCAATAAGTTGTAAAACTTTGGTGTGAATGGCAAGGTGCAAAGCTGTGGGGTAGGCATCGTTGGTAGACTGTGAGCGGTTCACATGGTTATTGGGGTGGCAAAATTCGTATTCACCTTTTTTGTGGCCCATAAGTTCCAAGGCTCTATTGGCAATAACTTCATTGGCATTCATATTCACCGAAGTTCCCGCGCCACCTTGAATGCAGTCAATGGGGAATTGATCGTTAAACTTACCGTCAGCCACTTCATCACAAGCGCTGCAAATGGCTTTATAAATAGTATCTGGCAACAGCCCTAGCTCAGCATTGGCCATGGCGGCGGCTTTTTTTACATGGGCAAAGGCCGTAATAAATTCAGGAATGTCTGAAATCCTTGTGTAAGAAAGATGAAAATTTTCTTTGGCTCTAAAAGTTTGAATGCCATAATAAACATCATTGGGTATTTCTAATTCCCCTAAAAAATCATGCTCTTTACGTGTGGACATAGTGACTCCTTTGAAAGGGCTTTTGAGCCTTAAATATGTTCTTTGCGGTGAGAGTAAATGAGGCAAAAACATATGTCAATAAAACGAAGCTTGCTTTCAAAAGACCATAAAGTAGGGGATTGTATTACGCTGGATTTTTATGGGCAAATTTGCTACTAGAACGCATCGCATAATGCAGCTTGCGCTGAATTATGCTGTATCACTGCGCCAAAAAGCGCGGTTTTTGGCTT
>CAYJND010000087.1:0-8227 GCA_964371565.1 uncultured Desulfovibrionaceae bacterium | reverse complement strand
GCCACATCAGAAGTAGAAGCTATAGTTTTTTCGGCAAGCTTGCGCACCTCATCGGCCACCACAGCAAAACCACGTCCGGCTTCACCGGCTCTGGCGGCCTCAATGGCAGCATTAAGCGCCAATAAGTTAGTTTGATCAGCAATATCAGAAATAACGCCCATAACCGTATTAATAGACTGTGCATGTGCTGCCAAGGTATTCATATTTTCACGCAATACCATAGAGTCCTGTTGCACGCGATTGATGGAGGCTTTGCATTTTTCGGTAATTTCTGCGCCTTGCAGGGCTTTTTCCTTGGCGCTTTCTGTCAATTCAGCGCTGGAACCAGAGTTTTGCGCCACGTCAATAATGGTGGTGTTCATCTCTTCCATGGCCACAGCCGTATGGGTAATACGCTGGGCTTGCTCTTGCGCGCTTTGCGAAGAAATTTCCACCTGCGAAGCCAATCTTTCTGAAGCAGATGCCACAATATTGACCACACCTTCCAATTGACGAGCAGCGTCTAATAAACCTTCTCGGCGAGCATTGCTGGCAGCTTCAGCGGCCTCAAAAGCCTCTTGCTTAGCCTGCTCAGCCTCGCTCACAGCTTGCTGCGCCTTGGCAGTAGCATCTTTGGCCTCGGTGACCATACGGGCGAGACTGGTAATCATGGTGCGTAAGCCTTGAGCCAAGGTAGAAATTTCATCCCCGCGCTTAATGCCTTCTTCAAGGCCGCGCTCATGCTCTGAGGTCAGCTCTAAATTACCCTCTGCCACATAGGTAGCCAATTGCGCACCATGGCTCATGGCCTTGGCAATACCGCGCGCCACCACAAAAATAACGGAACTTACTATAATGATAATAAGTAAAGCAAGCAGTACAATTTCATATGTTAAGTCTATGGCAGAGCTTAATACCTCTGACACGGGGCTATCAATCATTACATACCAATCTGCCACGGGTACATGGGCAAAAAAACCTATCATCTCTTCACCTTCAAAGGTATAGAGAGAAGAACCATTTTTCTTAGAGGCAATATAGGCACTTTGCGGCTCAGCTGAATCATCGGTTCCTACATATTCAGCTAATCTATCCATAATAATGGTAAATTTTGAGTCATACACATAAGTAGATGTACTTGGCGTAATGGTAATGGAACCCACTGAGTTTTTGTTTAGGGTGGCAAGGTCAATCTTAAAGATTAAGGCGCCAGTAATGGTACCATTATCTCTGATGGGGGCACCAATAAAAGCACTAAGTTGCTTTGTTTCTTGTGATATGCGCACTTCCACATGATTTTCACCGCGCAAAGCCTCTTGCACCGAGGCATAATCTGCAGCATTAGCACCCATACGAGATTTTGCCGTATGCGCTATGATTTTACCTTGAGTATTGGTAATAAAGCCCGAAGATATATCTCTATATTCTTGTACCATTTCAGATAAATAATCTATAATTTGCGCTTTGAGTTGTTCATGCTCTTCACTAACTAGGCCCTCAGCATCTTCTTGAGTAAAGCGCAATATGCTAGCAATATTACTGGTAGAGTTAGATGTATTTATAAGATAGCTGATGATATTATTCAACTCACTGGCTTGCACACGTGTAAGCTCTTGCAATTGCAAACGCGCCGTAGCCATGGAGTCAGATCGCACCTGCACCCCAGAAAATACGGCTAAAGCCACCAAGCCCACAATGGCAGGTGCTAAAATATACAACATCATCTTTGCCAATAAATTTAAACGCATACTCATATCCTTTACTTGTGTTTTAAAATTACTCAATACACACCTTTTCGGTGTGTTTCGCAAAATGTTTAGTTCACCGTAAAAACTTAGCTAAAAAATTCCCATGCTCCTAAAAACTGGGGTGGTAGGGAGCATGGGATGAAAAATACCTTTTTTTACTTAAGGATGCTAGCGTTTATCGTACACAGAAAATCCCATATTTTCCACAAGGCTTCTGGCATATCCTAAGCCTTGAACAATATTAGGAAGGACAAAACCCTCACCTATATGATTAAGCACGCCGGTACGCTCTAATATGGCATAAATAGCCGGATCAGGCGTAATAATGATTAAAGGAATACCCGCCGCGTGGCAACGTTCGGCAAAATGCCCCAAGGCATGGGCGCCCGATGCATCAATCCAAAACACCCGCGCAAGGTTAAGAGTGATAACCTTGGTATCTTTATACTCTTGTTTTTCAAGCTGTTTTTCTAAGGTATGCACAGCACCAAAAAAGAGCGTGCCCTCTACAAAATACGAACTAATATATTTGCAATCAAGGCACCAAGTAAATTTATCCGAAGGCAAATCCACATCAGAAATATATTTCATACGCGGATGAACTTCTTTATAAATAAGCAAAATCAACGAGAGCATAACGCCCAAAAAGATAGCTTTTTCTAAATCGAGCACCAAGGTTGCCAATAAGGTTGTAATAAAAACAATGCGATCTGTGCCTGTGGCAACATAGCATAAACGTATATTATTTCTATCAATCATGCCGTAAGCAATAACAAAAAGCATACCTGCCAAAGAAGCCATGGGTATGCCCGCCGCCAGCGGTGCGCAAAATAAAATAACAGGAATAGTAAATAAACCAGAAAAAACCGTGGCAAAGCGCGTCTTACCGCCAGAGGTAAAGTTGAGCACACTGCGGGTAAAAGAACCACAACTGGGCATGCCAGAGGTAAAGCCCGCAGTCATATTACCAAGCCCCTGCCCTATGAGCTCTTGATTGCCGTCAAATGGTTCGTGGCGCAAGGTGGTTAAATTTTTACCAATGGCTAAAGATTCCACTGCGCCCAAAATAGCAATGGCCAAAGAGGGATAAAATAGATCGCGAATCACATCTAAGCTAAAGGAGGGCGGTAAAGAAAGGGGCGGAAAAATAGCGGGAATGTCTCCCACAAAGGCCACGCCCTTACCTTTAAGATCTAAAGCATAAGCCAGTACACTAATCACAACAATAGATACTAAATAGGCAGGCAGTCGATAGGAAATGCGCTTACACAACTTTACCAAAACTATGGTGCCAACACCTACCCCCACAGTCCAAGGATTTGTTAAATGCAAATTGTCATACACTGCCATTAAATCATGGAAAAAATACGTGCGTTGTCCAATGTCAAATCCTAAAAAGTTAGGTAATTGCCCCGAAGCTATAAGCACAGCAGCGCCGGCAGAAAAGCCCACCATGACCGAATGGGAAATAAAATTTGCTAGCTCACCAAGCCGAATAATACCCATGACCAATTGAATAAAACCCACCATGATGGTGATGCCAAAAACATAAGGCATAAGCTCGGCAGGCGAAAGCTCGGAAAGCTTTACGCCATTTACAGTGGCATTGGCTATGGTGAAAAAAAGCATCATGGCAATGGCATTGGTAGGTCCAGCTGCCAAAAATCGCGAAGAGCCCCACAACGCCGCCACCATAACCGTAAATGTAGCAGCAAAAAGACCGTATTTGGGATCAATACCGGCAATCACAGCATAAGCCATGACCTGCGGGATAGCCACAGGCGCCACCGAAAGCCCAGCCATCATGTCAGCTCGCAAGGTAGCAAAATTCATATTTTTTACATCAGGCCAAAAGGGGAATAAGCCAAGCTGTAAAGATGATAATGATATCTTAGGTATAGAGATTTTTTCCATGAACCCTCCCCGGCACAAGCTTTGACATAAAAATAGAAAATAAGTTGGAAATGTGCGCCTCTTGCCAAGTAAAGTTAAATTGTATTTGCTCAAAATGTAGCCTAATGCCGCAGATATTTTTCGAATAAAATGGGGGGCAGATGGATGAGTTCTGCCCCCAAAGTGAGTAGGAAAATCTAAGCTTCTGCTGCTTATGAAAACAGCAGACATAATGCGCGGTTGGAACTAACTACCTTTTTTATCGAAGAAGAAAAAACCTACTATGGCAACAAATAATACGGATAATGTGATCAAAGTGCCTAATAAAAGTGTTTCGTTGTACATGGGATGCTCCTTTTTAGTATAGTATATTAAAATTGTAGTGAAAAAATCCACTTAGACAATACATAGCCGCCAACACATAACCATAGGGATAAAATACCAGCTAAAATAAAGGGCTTGGGGCCTACGGCGCGCACTTTAGCAAAGGATGTTTCCATACCTAGAGCGCACATGGCCATGGTGAGTAAAAATGTGTCGAAGTCGTTAATATCTTGCACCACTTCCTTGGGAACAATACCAAGAGAGTTTACCCCAATGCACAGTAAGAACAGCAAGGCAAACCAGGGGAAAGAGCGCATATCATAAGAAGAAGATGTGCCCTGCTCTGCCTTGTTAGACGTGCGCGACAACCACCATCCAAGACAGATGAGTAAGGGGGCAATCATCATTACGCGCATCATTTTTACGATTATTGAGGTGTTGGCAGCTTCTGGGCTAATAACTTGCCCTGCAGCCACAGCGTGGGCAACTTCATGCAAGGTGCCGCCGGCAAACATGCCATATTCAGCAGGGCTCATGCCCAAGATACCGCTATTATACAAACTAGGATACACAAACATTGCCAGCGTACCAAAAAGAACTACGGTACCCACAGCCACGCTGCTTTCGTGCGATTTGGCGTTTACCACAGGCTCTGTGGCAAGCACAGCCGCAGCGCCGCACACGGAACTGCCAGCCGCCGTTAATAAGGCCAATTCTTTGGGTAAACCAAAGGCTTTAATGCCAAGCCAAGAGCCGCCCACAAAGGTGGTGGTAAGCATAACCGCCGCAATGAGCAGCCCCTCCATACCCACCACAAAAACATCTTGATAGGTTAAGCGAAAACCATACAGTACAATAGCAAGACGTAACAAACCTTTAGACGAAAAAACTATGCCTAAAATCCAATACACCGGCAGGTGCAAACGCAAAGTATTGCCATAAACCATGCCCAAAATAATGCCCACGATAAGAGGGCTAATGCCCAGCATGGCCACATAATGCCATTGCGAAAATTGATACGCAGCGCCGGCAAAAAGCCCCACAAAGAAAACGCCGTTGATCAATTGGATGTGCCTATCTGTTATCATCTGCCTTGCACTTCTTACCAAGTTCATAATTTTATCCCCTGCTAAATGGTTCTGCCTTGCGGCTCTGTTTTTTGTATACGCAGTGGCAAAAGCCAACACAAATGGATAAAACTGATTACATTAACAATAAGTTTTTATCATTATTACATAATTTTTTATTTCACATGACAAAGCTATGCTATGCAAATTACACAAAGGCGCCTATTTTTGCGGCCCCTCTTTTTTTGTAATACTAAAAACATCAAAATAACAATCTCTTACAAAAAAAAGAGGTAAACACTTTATTTTATTATATTGATAAGATTATGTTTTTAGATGCCTTTTCATAAAAGCCCTTGTTCCACATGGTACAAAAGAGCCTTCAAGGGGCAGTTCACAAAATGTATAATGTGTACAAAATCTTTCTTTTCTTGCCATACAAGGCAAAACATATTCCATTCTGAGCATAATAGTGAGAATTAGCTCAGCACAGCTTGCCGTCACTGCCATGTTCTTTTAGGCACAGGCTTAAAAAAGAGCCTATTTTGCGCCTTGCAAAAAAATAAAAAAAATTGCCAAGCCCTAAAAATATCTTTGCTCCTAGAGATGCAAGGCGCTCTGGCAGTATATGCTTTCCGATTCCTCTACAAAAAAACTCCTCAGCTTAACAAAAACGCACCCCCTATAAACTGCCACACCCACGGCGCTTTTACAGCTTTTGACGCCAATTGCATTTCTTATCCTTATATGGCAGGCTCAAAGCATACTTTCACCCCAAAGAGGTAAGCAATATGGAACAAAGTCGTAGAGAAAAAAATATAGAAGATATTGTAGATCGCGAGTTAGCTATGTTTCTCGCCGTTAAAAATGAAGGCGGCCCGGCCTCGTGTCAGCAAAACCCCGATATGTTTCGCCACTGGCGCTGGATGATTTTTTCTGTATTATCTGATAGATATATAGAATCTTACCTGCAAGACCTTGAGGAAGCCAAGTGCGAGGGGCGTAATTTGCTTTTAGAAAAATACGCCCGCATGGATAATCTTATACCTTGCGTTTCACCTAATATGGATAAAGTGCACGCCATTACAGCGGCGGAACGTGTGTGGCTAGAAGAGCTTTCTCAAAAATATCCTTTACAATTTTCGCAGCAATTTAAGCGCTTTGATTTTTATTTTGCGCCAGAAGTTGAAACACTTTCGGAAAGAACCTTAGATTGTTATTTAGCCTGTATTGCCAAGGCGCAAGAAGAAGGTCGCAATTTAGCTTTAGAGCGTTATGAAAATATGTATGCGCGTATGGGGCTCCCCTCTGTGGCAGAAAAAGAAATACTTTTACAGCGCCAGCAGCAAGGCTAAGTATGCAAGGTTTACGTCTTTCACGTCTTTTTTATGAAGAGGCCGCCACCCCCCTTTTGCAAAAGCATCTCAGCTCACACTGGCGACATTTGGCTTTTGGGCTGGTGGGCGAAGGCTCAGAATGCTTTGGCTTTGATGATGCCCTTTCGCGTGATCATGATTTTGGCGCCGGCTTTTGTGTATGGATAGCCCAAGAACATATGCCCACGCTAGCGCCTTTAGTGCAAGAGGCGCTGCAAGCTTTGCCGCGCACTTTTATGGGCTTTCAAGTGCGCACCCATGGACAAGATGGCGAGGCAGAACAAAAAATAGGGCAACGTGTGGGGCTTTTTAGTATAGAAGAGTTTTACGCACGCTTTACCAACGGCACTACCCCGCCGCAAACATGGCAGGATTGGTATCGCCTACCCGAGCATTTTTTAGCTGTGTGTACCAATGGCGCTGTGTTTTATGATGGTTCAGGGGCATTTAGCGCTTTTCGTCAAGCCTTACTCAATTTTTATCCAGAGGATGTGCGCAAAAAAAAGCTGGCCGCGCGTTTAAGCGTTATGGCGCAAAGCGGGCAATATAATGTATTGCGTATGCTGGAACGAGGAGATGGCGTGGGTGCCACATTAGCCTGCACGCGCTTTGCAGAAAATGCTCTGGCGGCATTTTTTCTGGTGCATAAAAGATATATGCCCTTTTATAAATGGGCTTTTAAGGCAGCGCAGACTTTGCCACAAGGGCAAGTTTTTGCCAATCTTTTACAGCGCGTTCTTGCGCAAAACTGTATGGAACTAGCACAGCACAAAGAGAATATATCGCTACTACAGCAGGCCGTGGAAGCCTTGTGCTTGCATATGGTGGCGCTATTGCAAGAGCATGGGCTAAGCCCACTGCAGGAGCCATGGCTTATGGCGCAGGCAGAATATGTGCAAAACAGCATTACCCTTGCGCAAATAAAGGCTTTGCCTGTGTCACATGGCGTGCATTATTCCTAATATCGCCAGAATAATACCCCCAGCCACCGCCTTGTAAAAAATAAAAATTTGCTGTGTATACGCTGGACTTTGCGCTCAAAACTCTTATACTGTATGCAATATACAATGCACATTGTGCTTATTTTTAGGAGGCGCCATGCAGCTCAAAAAAAGTTCTCTTGGTCAAGAAGCCACGTATCTCATACGAAAAATGGTCTTAGATGGTCAATTTAGCGAAGGCGAGCGACTTGTGGAAGATCGCATAGCATCAGAGCTTGGCATTAGCCGCACCCCCTTGCGTGAGGCCTTGCACCGTTTAGCCCAAGAGGGACTTTTAGAAAAAAGACGTACCGGCGGTTATATTTTGCGTCCCTTACAGCGTACAGAAATTGAAGATGCAGTGGCTATTCGTTCTATGCTGGAGTCTTTTGCCACATCACTGGCAGCTACACGTTGCACCCATGAACAAAAAGAGGCTCTACGCCAAAATCTTACACAATTTAGCACTACCAATAAAAGTGATATACCTGCCTTGGTAGAGCTTAATGAAAACTTTCATGGTATTTTACGCCAAGCAGCGCATTCACCCCTTTTGGCACAACTGCTTACAGAACTTGACGGCGTGGTGGAACGCCTTTTGCGCCCAACCATATCTAATACCGAAGCCGAATGGTCAGATGCAGATCATGTGCGTATAGTAGAAAGTATTGAAAAAGGGGATGCTGCTGCAGCAAGCCTAGCCATGCAAGAACATGTGAAACATGCCGAAGATGCTATTTTTGCCAATTTAGACAAAAAATAAAAAAACTAAAAATAAAAAAACTAAAAATACATAATTACCCCCCTCCTACATAGGCTACCCCATAAGCGCGTTTTGAGGGGTGGGGGGAGTTTGAGGG
>CAYJND010000086.1:0-8466 GCA_964371565.1 uncultured Desulfovibrionaceae bacterium | reverse complement strand
CACGCATAAAGGCGCTTTCGCGGCTAGAAACGGTAATGCCCACGCGCGGCAAGAAACAGCGTACTGCTGTAATGTATTGCACAAAGCGTCTGTCATCCAGAGCGTGGGGCACGTCAAAGTTTCCCTCATGGGGACAAATGCGCGGTACAGACAGGCTCACTTCTACCCCTTGATGTTGCTTTTGTAGCCACCAGGCGTGTAAGCCTGTGCAAAATCCGTCATTTTCAAGGGTGTCAAGTCCCAGTAAAGCACCCACATTTACGCTATACATACCGCCTTGCACCGCGCGAGTGGGGGCTTCGAGGCGATACATATAGTCTCGTTTTGGCCCTGCTGGGTGTAGCCAATCGTAGAGTTCAGGATTATAGGTTTCCTGAAAAATAGTCATGCTATCTACACCATGGTCAACCAGCATGCGGTATTCATTTGTTTCCATAGAATACACTTCTATGCCCACAGAAGCAAAAAAGGGTTTAATGCGCTGTACCACCGAGGCTATATACTCTGGGGAAGAAATTTTTCGAGCCTCCCCTGTGAGTAAAAGAATATGTCCAAAGCCTTTCTCTGCTATATTACGGGCTTCGGCTTCGGCTTCATCCACAGAAAGGTGACGCCTTGCTTGTGTGTTTTTCGCGTTAAATCCACAATAGCGACATTGATTGGTGCAATGGTCAGAAAGGTATAAGGGGGTAAATAAATGTACTGCACGTCCAAAATGGCGCCGCGTTTCAGCTTGGGCTCTTTGAGCCATAGCTTCTAGATACGGCGCTGCGGCAGGGGTGAGTAGGGTCAGAAAATCTTCTAAGTGCAAGCGCTCTCGATGTAAGGCAGCTTGTACACGTTCAGGGGTGGCGGCTTTAGCTATGGCTTCACGGCGCTCTGCAGGCCATAAGGCCAAGGTGTCGTGAAAAAGAGCTTGTGAATGATGTGCTTGCATACTTAACTATTCAAAAAGCCCGTCAAGGGGGAAGAGGCCACAGCTTCGCCTGTAGAAACAGCGCCAAGGCCAGCCATATAGGCTTCACGTCCTGCACGCACCGCGTTGCCAAAGGCTCTCGCCATGGCTATGGGATCTGCGGCAGAGGCAATGGCTGTATTAACAAGACAGGCAGCAGCGCCCATTTCCATGGCTTCGCAGGCTTCACTGGGCTTTCCTATGCCGGCATCTACCACTATGGGCAGGGGGATTTCATCTATGAGAATGCTGATCATTTCCTTGGTGCGTAGGCCTCTATTGGTGCCAATGGGAGCGCCCAGCGGCATGATGGCAGCGGCGCCGGCATCCATTAAAGAGCGAGCCACATAGAGGTCAGGATTCATATAAGGCAATACTATAAAATCTTCTTTAGCAAGTATTTCTGTAGCCTTGGCAGTTTCATAGCCGTCGGGCAAAAGGTAGCGAGTATCACTGATCACTTCAATTTTAATCCAGTTGCCACAGCCGGCTGCACGGGCTAAGCGGGCAAGGCGCACGGCTTCATCAGCAGTGCGAGCGCCTGATGTGTTGGGAAGTAAAGTCATATGCTCAGGGATGTGTTGCATAATGCCGCTTTGTTGCGGGTTTTGCGTTTGCACGCGGCGTAAAGCTACGGTAATAACTTCAGAGCCAGAAGCTTGTGCCACGGCAGGAATAAGCGCATCGGCGCCGTATTTGCCTGTTCCAATAAATAAGCGGCTAGAGAGCTCTTTTCCGCCTAAAGTCCAGCTATGTATAGATGTTGTCATTAACCGCCTCCCACAAAATGTAAAACTTCTAAAATATCATCAGCTTCTAAGATGGTGCTAGAAAAATTTTCAGATGGTATAATGTGTGCATTGCGTTCAACCACCACCTTAGTAGGGTCTAAACCTTGCTTTTGTAAGGTCTCTAAAAGGCTAATGCCTAGCGGGAGTTCAATTTGTTGTCCGTTAAATGTAATATGCATATGTTCCCTCATAGTGGCACGTTAGGCCAGACCGAAACATAGCCTTAGTTGTTACAAATGGCAAGAAAGCTCTGCTTGCCATTTGGGAAAAGCCCTGACTTTATATTGCCATGGCGCACTTTATCCCTTACAAATTGCAAAAGCGCTCAGCAGGCTGTTAGACAAGGATATTTTATGACCCATATCACCCCAGGCTTACCCGAACTTTCTTTAGAAATTCGCCCGCCCGCCCAACCCATTCCCTTGGTGTTGGTGCTGGAAGAGTTGAATTTTGGCGGCACGCAACGCCAAATGCTCGAATTAGCAAGGCATTTAGATAAAAATATTTTTGCACCAGAAATTTGGACATTGCGCCAAGGGGATGCTTTTTTACCCATGGCGCAAAAATATGACATTCCTGTACGCCAGCTTTGTGATGATGCCACTTTGATACCTTGGCATGGGATAAAGGCTCTCTATAAAGAATTTTCGCAAAAACGCCCGCCGCTGGTGCATTTGCATACTACTTTTCCCAATGTATGGGGGCGCATCTTGGGGCGCGCTTTGGGCTTGCCTTGTATAGTTGGGTCTATTCGTTCTAAGCGTAATGTTCGCAAACAAAAAGAGCGTTATACGTGGCGCTTGACGCATTGCCATATTTGCAATGCCGCGTCACTCTATCATGATTTATTGGCAGAAGGCCTGCCTGCTGAGCGTCTTTATACCATTCCCAATGGGGTGGATATTGCGCTTTTTACACCGCCAGAGCAAGGTTTACACACGCAGCCGCATATTATCAATGTGGGGCGTTTGGTTAAAGAAAAAGATCAAGCCTCTTTAATACGTGCCTTTGCCTTGGTGCAAGCAAAAATGGCGCAAGCGCATTTGCACATGGTGGGAGATGGGCCTTTGCGCGGCGAGTTAGAAGCGTTAAGTGCGCAGCTTGGTGTGCAAAAATCTGTGACCTTTCATGGTGGTAGTACCGATGTGAAAAGCTTTTTGGCTAAGGCGCGTCTTTTTGTGCTTTCCTCCATAGATGAGGGAACCCCCAATGCTATTTTAGAGGCCATGGCTATGGGGCTACCCATTGTATCCACAGCGGTGGATGGGGTGCCCTATATGGTAGAAGAGGGGAGAAGCGCTTTGCTTGCGCCTTTGCGCGATAGCGAGGCCTTGGCAAAGCATATGCTTACGGTGTTAACTACTGAAAATATGGCTGAAAATATGGGCTTGGCGGCTAGGGCTCATGTGGTTGAGAATTATTCTTTACAGCGCATGGCAAGGCGTCACGAGGCTGTGTATTTGAACTATTGTCAAAGGTAAAACTTTGCAGCAAAGGGCTTTTGGGTGGTTATTTGACCTTGGGGCGCCTTTTTGCTACAAGAAAACACCTTTAACCTACAGGAATATTTATGGCTCGCATACTTTACGGCATACATGGCACAGGGCACGGTCACGCCATGCGCGGACTTACCATAGCCAGACAATTAGGCCAGCATGAGTTTCTCTTTGTGGCAAATGATGATGCTCTACGTATTTTGCAGCCAGAATTTCAAGTAGCTCTTTTGCCAAACCTTGGTACCGTATTTAAGAATTATAAAGTAGATTTGCCAGCCACCATTGGCAGAGCTGTTCCTACTTTGCTGCAGCGAGAAAAATATATTGAGCAAACGCTAAAAATCATTGCAGACTTTAAGCCTGATGTGTGCATGACAGACTTAGAGTATTTTGTACCACGCGCTGCTGAGCGTTTGAATATACCTTGTCTGACCCTTGATCATCAGCATGTTATTACCTGCTGTGAACATGATTTGCCCCGTGATATGCTTTTTGATTATTACTTGCAAGGGCTTACCCCGAAGTATCTTTTTCGCCCCACAGAACAAAATCTTATTGTTTCTTTCTATGCGCCGCCGGTGAAAGAAAAGTACACAGCTCGTGTGGTGCCGCCTATTTTGCGCGATAAAGTTATAGAGGCGCGTCCGCGTGATGATGGGCATGTAGTGGTATATCAAAGTAATTCTACCCATCGAGCCTTGGTGGATTTTTTACGCAGTGCCACCGATCGCACCTGTTATGTCTTTGGCTATCAAGATTATGAAGGCCAAGAGGGCAATGTAATTTTTAAGAAAAAATCTGAAGATGCTTTTTTAGAATTATTAGAAGGTGCATCTTATGTTATTCAAGGGGGTGGGCATACCCTTATGACAGAATCTTTATATCTTGGTAAGCCCATACTCACTTTGCCCATCATGGCCATGGTAGAGCAACGTTTTAACGCTTTATACATTGAAAAACTTAGATTTGGCATGCAAGCAAATATGCTGCACTTGCACAAAAAGAGCTTGCAAAATTTTGAAGAAAACTTAACATGTTTTAGGCAAAATATCAGTGAGCACACTTTTTGCGGCAATGACCTTGTTTTTTCTTTAGTAGATAATTTTATTCGTACCGGTCAGCTTGAACTTAGTCAGTAAAAGTGCTTAAACTTTTGATTTTGGAGAATTGCCAATGAGCACCCCCATCAGTAATGACATTATTATAGAAGCTTTTAAAGAGGCTACAAAGCATGTGCTGGGCTCCATGACACAAAGCGTTCCAGAACCTGGCGATGCTTTTGAAAAGCCTAATTTTGAAGCTTTTGGTGACATTTCCTCCATGGTAACTGTGCACGATGCCGAAAGAAGAATAGCCAGTATTTCCTTTACCATGAGCCAAGAGGCTGCTTTATCTATGGCGCAAGACACCTTGGGTGATTTAGAAGACCCAGAAACAGATGTGCAAGAAATGGTAGGCGAAATGATGAATATTCTTTCGGGTGATGCACGTCGCCGTTTAGCTGAACAAGGCCTTACCTTGTCAGGGAGCACACCTTCCATGATATTAGGTGCAGGTCATGAAATTGTTCATGCTTGTGATGGCAAGACCATAGCCATTCCTTTTACCTTACCCATGGGTTTTTGTGTGGTAGAATTTAATTTCGAAAGTCTTTTTAGTTAGTTTTAACTACGTATTTTTGTATAAAAAAAGACAGGCTCTGCCATGGTAGAGCCTGTCTTTTTTTAGTTTACACAAATACTAAAAAGGCCAAATTACAGGAATTAAAGTGATACACAAAATAAAGCTTAAAATCTGCAAGGGCCAACCTGCCTTGATATAATCCACAAAGGTGTAGCTACCAGGTCCAAAGACCAAGGTGTTGGGCGGGGTAGCTATGGGGGTTAAAAAACATGCCGAGGCAGAAATAGCTATGCCCATGGCTACAGGTAAAGGCGATACACCGCTTTGCATGGCAATGGGAATAGCTAGAGGCGCCATAAGAGCCGCTGTGGCTGTGTTAGACATGAAGTTGGTAATAACCATGGTTAAGGCGCAGGTAACGGCTAAAATAGCGTAAGGATTAGAAACCAGCGTTACCACATTGGTAGCTATAAGGGAGGCTGCCCCAGTGTCTTTCATGGCTTGACTCATGGAAATCATACCGGCAAAGAGGAAAATCGTTGTCCAATCAATGGAGTTAAACGCCTCTTTCATGGTAATACATCGCGTTATAACCATGGCCATGGCGCCCAGCATGGCTGCAGGCACAAGGGCAATCATCTTGGTAGCCATGGCTACAACTACAAAGAGAAAAATCCCCATGGCTATGGGCATTTTTTCTACCCGCATGACGCGAGGCTGTTTGAGTTTTATTTCATCTAAATTAACTTCAGAGGCGCGATCTGGCAAAAGCTTACTGCCTACGGTGGCATAAAAAATAATACCAACTAAGAGCAAAGGGACGCCAATAAGGGCAAATTCGAAAAAACCAAAAGGCGCCACGTTGGCCTCTGCGCCCATTTTTTCTAGGGTAGCGTTAATAAGTAAGTTGGGCGGTGTGCCCACCAAAGTGCATGTGCCACCTAAGGATGAGGCAAAGGCTATGGGCATAAGCAATTTACTGGGATTGATAGACGCGGCGGCGCACATGGCTAAAATCATAGGCAAAGCCACGGCAGTGGTGCCGGTATTGCTTAAAAAGCCCGACAAGGCTCCAATGGTAATAATAGAGTACACTAAGAGGCGTTTTTCGCTACCTTTTGAGAAATGCACTGTAGTTTCAGCTACACGGGTTGCAAAGCCCGTAGCAAAGGTGCCCTCACCTAAAATAAACATAGCCATAAAAAGTACAACGCTAGGGTCTCCAAAATACGAAAAAGCTGCTTTGGCAGAGAGTATTCCAGAAATACTTAAAGCACAGGGGACGAGCATGGCTGTTACTGGCAGGGGTAATATTTCTGTAAAGAAAAGCACAGCGGCTATAGCTAAAATGCCAAGGGTAATATAGGCTTCGGTATAATCCTTAGCAGCTTCTGCTGCAGGTGCCGCAGCAGCTAAAGAAAAATCAGGCCATACGGTGAGGCTGAACACAAACACAAGGGCAAAAAATGCCATACATCGTTTAGACACTTTTTTCATACATAATCTCCCACAAGCTAAAGGTATACAGGAAACATGACTATTGTCTTAAGATACACAATTTTAAAGCAAAATTCAAGGTGCTGAGCGAATGGAATGGATAACTATGGGTAATATTTCACAAAGATGTTGAAAAAAAGGGGCGCCCATTGCAGGGCAACCCCTTTATATTAGAGACTATTTGTAGCTGGCGTATAAAGCAGCAGCGCGAGCGCGGCACTTGTTTACACGGTCAACTAAGCTTTGACGGTAAGCGTCCATATCTTTAATAGGACGGGTAGCAATGCCAGAGTCCATGGCAGCTTGTGCCACAGCCACAGTTTCCCACTCTAAAATGCGTGGATCTAAGGGCTTTGGAATAACATAGTCAATGCCATAAGTAAGGGCTTCGCCGCCGTAGGCATCAATAACTTCTTGAGGCACAGGTTCTTTAGCAAGAGCTGCCAAAGACTTTGCAGCGGCAATCTTCATTTCTTCGTTGATTTGGCTAGCGCCAGTATCTAAAGCACCACGGAAAAGGAAGGGGAAGCCGGATACATTGTTGATTTGGTTAGGATAGTCAGAACGACCTGTAGCCATAATGCAATCGGGCACAGCGGCTTTTGCATCGGTGTAGGTAATTTCTGGATCAGGGTTAGCGCAAGCAAAAAGAATGGGCTGTTTAGCCATACTTTGTACCATTTCTTTGCTTAAAAGACCCTTTACAGAAAGACCAAGGAATACATCAGCGCCTGTAAGGGCTTCTTCTAAGGTGCAATTTTCTTTTTGTGCGTAAGGGGCTTTGTATTTATTAAGGTCAGTACGACCAGCGTGAATAAGACCACGAGAGTCAAACATATAGATGTTCTCACGCTTTACGCCCATTTCTACATAAAGGTTTGCAGAAGCAATGGCTGCGGCGCCTGCGCCAGATACCACAACTTTGCACTGATCCATTTGGCGACCTGTGATTTCACAAGCGTTGATAAGACCAGCTGCAGAAATTACAGCGGTGCCGTGTTGGTCATCGTGGAACACGGGGATGTTCATTTCTTCGCGCAAAGTTTCTTCAATGAAGAAGCACTCAGGGGCTTTGATGTCTTCAAGGTTAATGCCACCAAAGGTAGGTTCCATGGCTTTTACGATATCACAAAATTTGCGAGGATCGGTTTCAGCAAGGTTGATGTCAAAAACATCGATATCAGCAAAGTTTTTAAAGAGAATGCCCTTACCTTCCATAACAGGCTTACCGGCTTTGGGGCCAATATTACCAAGGCCAAGCACAGCAGTACCGTTAGATACTACAGCCACAAGGTTAGCGCGACCAGTGTAAACGTCCACAAGGCTTTCATCGGCATGGATGGCAAGACAAGCTTCGGCTACGCCGGGGGAATAGGCAAGGGTTAAATCTTTTTGACTTGCACACGCTTTGGTAGGCAAAACTTCTACTTTACCGGGGCGTGGGCTTGCATGATACTCTAATGCTTCTTCTTTTGTGTATAAGGCCATGATTTTTTCCTTTATTCCTTATTTGGAATGACAATCGCCCTTACAGGACATAAGTTTGCGTAATGGTTCAGGTACAATACCTTTCACAGATTCGGTTACTAGCATGCGACGCATGATGCCAAGTTGATCTTGTAAGGGTAACTTTTTGGGGCACACATCGTGACATGCCAAAAGTCCCATACAGCCAAAGACGCCTTGATCATTACCGATAAGCTCATAAAAATCAGCATCGGTACGATTGTCGCGTGGATCCACATAAAAGCGAGCCATACGGTTGATGCTAGTAGCACCAAGGAAGTCTTCGCGCATACGTGCAGTGCCGCATGCAGCCACACAGCAGCCACATTCGATACAACGATCAAGCTCAAAGATGTGATTTGCCAGTTCATTGGTCATGGGTTCTTCCACAGCTTTTTCATCAAAGGCCTTTTGGCTGTGAATCCATGTTTCAAGCTTGGCACCTACATTGCGGAACCATGTGCCTGTATCTACTGACAAGTCGCCAATGAGCTTAAATATAGGTAGAGGATGCAAGACTATGTGGTCTGGCAAGTCGCGGGTTTGCGTAGAGCAAGCAAGGCCTGGTCGACCGTTGATAACCATACCGCATGAACCG
>CAYJND010000085.1:0-8509 GCA_964371565.1 uncultured Desulfovibrionaceae bacterium | reverse complement strand
CGGTGATTTTTTGAAGTTATAGAGGTAGGGGATAAAAAGATGTATATAGTTTTAGATGAAAGTGGGGCGCTGAGCAGCTAAGTATCTAGAATTGAGATATGTTATCGCTACTACTTACCCCCATCCTTCGCGCGGAGCTAGCAAGTCTAGCAGTGCCACAGGGCAAGACCTTGGTCTGCTCCGAGTAATCCTGCCCGTAGTGCATCCTTTTGGCGCAAGGCGACAAAAGATAACGTAGGGATTGGCCACTGCAGACTGCCAAACGGGGGGAAGCCGGGATTGTAAGGGGCTGGCGAGGGGGGCGAAGCCACCCATGAGCCCCTTACGAAAAAAACGTATATGAAGCGTTAAATTCTTTTGCCTCCACGGTGATAGATCTCTAAGTTATACTACCCCAAAACGCTCAAAGCGACAAATCTCTAAGCCACCTAAACCCTAAAAGACTCTTTCGTCTCCACAGTGATAAATCTTTAAGTTATACTAATCCCAAAAAACAAAAATAAAAAAAATCCCCCCGCTACCCTTGACATATTTCAAATAATGTTGAACTATCAACTCATGGAAACAAAACATGCAAGCAAACTCTTTGAAGCATTGTCCTCTGAACACCGCCTGGACATCTTCCGCCTATTGGTAAAAAGCGCCCCTCAAGGCTTGGTAGCTGGTGAGATTGCCAAAATACTCGACATCCCCACCACTAACCTCTCTTTTCACCTTAAAGCCATTGTGCAAAGCGGTCTTGCCCATGTAGAGCGCGAGGGTCGCTTTATGCGCTATAAGGCAAACATACCTTTAATGCTTGAAATTGTAGCCTTTATGACTGAAAAATGCTGCGACAACGACCCTGCCACTTGCCGCAAATTTCGCGAACAAGCTCAAATAGAAAATAGCATTTTGCCAGCTCGCCCTGACAATACACAGCAATAATTTTTTTGCCCTAAAACATCAACACTTCAACAACTCTCAAGCTATAAGTAGGCACTTATGAACTCTTGGAACGCAAAATACTTTGGCATCATCACCGTACTGGCCCTTATTTGGACTGGCATGTATATGACCATTTTAGACGCCTCTCACTATATTGTGGGCAATGTCTTTGGCCTTGATACGGGGGCGCACCTTGGCGCTTCTTTGCAGTTTTTCATCTACGATGTGATAAAAATACTCTTGCTTTTAGTAGCACTTATCTATGTTTTAGCCTTTGTGCGAGCCGCCTTAAATATTGATAAAGTGCGCATATATTTGGCAGGAAAGGGACGCGGCGTAGGCTATTTTTTAGCTTCGCTTTTTGGCTCTATCACGCCTTTTTGTTCCTGTTCAAGCATTCCGCTTTTCCTTGGTTTTACCATGTCGCGCATCCCCATAGGCATTACCATGTCTTTTCTTATCACCTCGCCGCTTATTAATGAAATTGCCGTGGTGCTGCTTTGGTCGCTGCTTGGCTGGAAATTTACCCTTATTTACGTAAGCGTGGGCATGATTGCCGGTATTATCGGTGGTTTCTTTATGGACTCCATCAAGGCTGAACGCTGGTTACAGCCCTTTATGAAGGACGCCATGAAGCAAGCCGAAAGCCAAGAAATTGCTGCCGGCTCCATGGAAAGCCCCAAGGAACAATGGAGCGTACGCCAGCGCCACGACTTTGCCTATAGCGAAACCCGCGCCATCTTTAAGCGCGTGTGGAAATGGGTTATCATTGGTGTGGGTATTGGTGCGGCCTTGCACGGCTTTGTGCCTGAAAACTGGTTTGCCGAAAACCTTGGCTCTGGCCAGTGGTGGACGGTACCCGGCGCTGTGCTTGTGGGTATTCCCTTATATTCTAGCGTCACTGGCATTATACCCATTATGGAAAGCCTGCTCTTAAAGGGGCTACCCATTGGCACCACCATGGCCTTTTGCATGAGCGCTGTAGCAGCATCTATACCAGAGTTTATGCTACTGCGCCAAGTTATGACCTTTAAACTACAGGCAACCTTTATTGGTTATTTGTGGATCATCTTCACCATAGTGGGCTTTTTGTTTAACTTTTTAAGCCCTTATATTATATCAAACTTATAGGAGAAATTTCATGGAAATTAAAGTATTTGGTACCGGTTGTACCCGTTGTGACGACTTGACTAAAATGGTGGAAGGCATTGTGGCAGCTCGTGGTTGCAAAAGCAATGTAAGCAAAGTGACTGACCTTAAAGAAATGATGGCTGCCGGCGTTTTCTCAACCCCCGCTGTCATGGTAGACGGCGTGGTTAAATGCACAGGCCGTGTGCCCACAGAAACAGAAGTGGCACAATGGTTAGACGGTGTTGATGGCGGGCCTGCTGGCGCTTGTACTGGCGGCGGTTGCTGCTGCAACAAATAAAATAAGAGGCACATATGGCACAATCTCCCCTACAAAAACTTTCTTTTTTAGATCGTTATTTAACCTTGTGGATTTTCCTTGCCATGGGCATAGGCGTAGGCTTTGGCTGGCTTATACCTGGCGTAAAAAATGCCATTAACTTTTTTCAGGTAGGTACCACCAATATTCCCATTGCCATTGGCCTTATTGTTATGATGTACCCCCCTTTGGCTAAGGTAAAATACGAAGAGCTAGGGCAAGTATTTAAAAATAAAAAAGTACTGCTGCTCTCTTTGGTGCAAAACTGGATCATAGGGCCTGTGCTTATGTTCCTTTTAGCTTTAGCCTTTTTAACCGATAATAATAGTTATTTTGTGGGTCTTATCCTCATTGGTCTTGCACGCTGCATAGCCATGGTTATTTTGTGGAATGACCTTGCCGGCGGCGATAGAGAGTATTGCGCAGGCCTTGTGGCTTTTAACTCGGTCTTTCAAGTGATATTCTTCCCCATCTATGCCTATTTCTTCATCACACTGCTGCCCCCCCTCTTTGGAATTAGCGGTACCGAAGTAAACTTGAGCATGGGCGAAGTTGCCGAAAGTGTCTTCATTTACCTTGGCATTCCTTTTATTGGCGGTATGCTCTCACGTTTATACGGGGTAAAAGTTAAGGGCGTGGAATGGTACGAAACGGTATTTTTACCAAAGGTAGGCCCCTGGGCTTTACGTGCCTTGCTCTTTACCATTGTTGTCATGTTCTCCTTAAAGGGTGATATTATTGTGCAATTGCCCATGGACGTGGTGCAAGTGGCTATACCCTTGCTTATCTACTTTGTGCTTATGTTTGTGATTTCCTTTGCACTATCTAAAAAAGTGGGCGCCAATTATGAGCAATCTGCCACCCTGTCTTTTACGGCAGCTTCTAACAACTTTGAGCTAGCCATTGCCGTAGCCATTGCTGTATTTGGCTTAAACTCTGGCGAAGCCTTTGTAGCTGTCATCGGGCCCTTGGTAGAAGTACCTGTGCTTATTGGTCTTGTGCATGTATCTTTATGGTTCAAAAAGCATTGGTTTAAACAAGCATAGTACCAAAATAGACTAACCTTACCCCTTCCCGTATCCCTCTTGCGTATTTCTACCAAGGGGGATTTTTTATACATTGCTAGGGATTAAACATATAAAAAACCTACGTATACACAACCTTACAAAAACTTTTCTCTGGTTGACACAATGCTTACTTTGGTCTATATTAACCAAGAGTTTATTGTAACCTTGAGGAGTTCGATATGAAAAACTTTCTTTGGATTTTTGCAGTAGTTTTTGGTCTTGCATTTGCAGTGCCTGCCATGGCAGCACCAGAAGCTCCTGCAGACGGCTTAAAGATGGAAGCTACCAAAAAGCCTGTTGTCTTTAATCACAGCACACATACGGATGTAAGCTGTGCTAGCTGTCACCACCCTGTAGATGGCAAAGAAGATTACAGAAAATGTAGCACTGCCGGCTGTCACGATGATTTCAAAGCCAAAAAAGGTGTAGCCAGCTACTATGCTGCTATGCACGGTAAAAAAGGCAAATTCGATAGCTGCGTAAGCTGCCACGCTGACGTAGTAAAAGAAAAAGCCCCCACCGACAAAGCTTACAAGAAGAAAATGACCTCTTGTAAGGGTTCTGGTTGTCACCAATAGCCCAGCTTTATATTAAAAAAACCCGCTGCAAGGCGGGTTTTTTTATATAATGGCAAGCCCACTTTGTGAAGTTTACGCCGCTATTGTCCATTAAGCTACAAAGCGGTTTTTTTATGCGCATCCTTGGGAGAATACATGCAAATTCTTTTTATCTTTTTAATCTGCTCATGCACCCTATTAGGCCTTGGGCTTGTGTATATGGGCATAAAATGGCAAGGCATAATGCGCCTTAAAAAACAAGAAAATGCCCAGCAAGAGTTGTATAAAAATTACATTCGCCTCTGTTATGTGGGCGCCGCATGGCTAAGCCTTGCCACCTTTACCCTGGCTATGTTTGCCCATGTGGGTGAGGCTATTTTATATCTTCCGCTCTTGCCCCTGGTGCTGGGCTATGTGGCTGTGCATGTATTACACCGTAAGCGCACAAACTTGCCAAGCCAAAGCCAAATGCCCCATGCAAAACTCTGGCAAGCCCACTTCACAAACCTAAGCTATACAGAAAAATTTGCCTTTGCAGAAAAAAACACCCTAGAAATGCAAGCCTTTGGCAACGACATGTATATGAGCCAAAGCCATTACACACAAGGCACCTACCAAGATAAAAGCTTTACATGCTACGATTTATGCCTGCCGGATTATTTTAGTGGACATGGCCTAACCCTACACTTTCCTGAAGCATTTGGCGCCACCATCTATGTTATCAGTAAGGATTTTCCCTGCTCGCAACTGCTTACCTACAGCGGGCAGTGGCAAAAAACCTCCCTAGGGCAAGAAGATTTTGACGCAAACTACACTATTTTCACCAAAAACCCTGAAAACATCACACAAATACTCAGCCCTGCACGCTGCGCCGCACTCTTAGACTTTGCCCAAAAGTGCCAAAGGGCGCAAAGCTATTATTTTTCGGGGCAAGAGGTACAAATCATCTGGGAAAATGAGCCTGAGCCGCACAATATAGACTCACGTATTAAAAGCATACAAGTATTATTAGGCAATCTATAAGCAAAAAGTCAATAAATACACACTAAAAGTCTATTAATATTTCCCACTAGACAAGTAGACTTTTGTGTCTTATTCTCTATGCAGAAAATACCTTTTGGTGAAATTTGTAACGAGTACATTATGCCTATACGTAAAATTTTAGAAATCAACGAAGAACTGTGTGACGGATGCGGTCAATGCATTTTAGACTGTGCAGAAAATGCCCTTGCCATTATAGATGGTAAGGCTAAAGTCATCTCTGATAATTTGTGCGACGGTCTTGGCGCCTGTCTTAAGGGCTGTCCGCAAAATGCGCTCACCATCATTGAGCGCGAAGCAGTGCCCTTTGACTTAGAGGCTGTGGCAGCTTTGCACAAAAAGCCCCTGCCCTCTTTTAATGCGCATACGCAAAATCTTACTCGCATGCAAAAAAGCTGTCCCACGGCGCCCGTCTGCCCTTCGGTGCACATGCCCCCCAAGACCAATAGTACACCTTGGCCTTTGAAGCTGCGCATCATCCCTGTGGAGTCTTCTTTTTTAAAAGATAGCGATATAATACTCACTTCAGATTGCGCCCCCGCAGTGTATGCAAATTTTCATGGGCAATTTGGGCATAAAATAAAAATCACGTGCTGTCCTAAATTTGAAGACCGCGACACACTTTTAGAAAAATTAACTACTGTCATAATTAATGCTCAGCCCAAATCTTTAGAGGTACTTCGCATGGAGGTGCCCTGCTGTTCCGCCCTTATGCACATTGCTGAAGAGGCCGTAAAAAAAGCCGCACACCTTAGCCCCAAGCATCATGTATGCAGCAGGCAAGGGGATTTATTAGATAATTCGCTCTTAGCGTAAGTAAGAAGCCACCGGCCTAGCTGGTGGTTTTTTTATGCGCTTATAAGGCCTTCTTACCATCTGCCCCCCGATTTTTTTTGACAGGGCGTTTAAAAGGATACGCTGGATATAAGTCTTTTTATCTATCTAGCAGTCCCTAAAGCCATAAAAACAATGGGCATCGATGTAATTGCTGCCTGTTGTTAGGCTTAGGGGATGCGGTGTAATAATGCCCCATCACCCTATCTCTTACCTATAAACCAAATACCTCAACATCACTCCCACATTCTGGATTGCCACGCTTCGCTCGCAATGACGTCACCAAAAATTAAATTTACTTATAATTCAACATAATAACAAATACACCAACATCTTCTTTTGTACTTTTTTGTAAGCTGTAAACATTAACATAACATTTCCCTGCTTAAATAAGACCCATTTTATACTTATAGCTGTAAGCTATTTAGCATCCCGCCTAGTAGGGTTTTTCTTTTTCACAATAAAAAAGCCCTTGAGAAACCAAGGGCTTTTTTTACATTATGTAAACCTAACTCAACATAAAAAGAGAGTTATTTTTCTGCTTTATTTTTTCTCTTTTCTAGCCATGCTTTGACCATTTCATACACAATGGGCAAAACAGATATAACAATAATGGCATACACTATGGCGCCAAAATTATCTCTGGCAAAGGGGGTATTGCCTAAAAAATAGCCCACGCTCACCAGTGAGCCCACCCAAATAATACAGCCCGTCACATTAAAAAACAAAAATGCCGTGGGACGCATCAGCGCAATGCCTGCCACAAAGGGGGCAAAGGTACGCACTATGGGTATAAAACGCGCTAAAATAATGGCTTTACCGCCGTGTTTTTCATAAAAAGCATTGGCTTTTAGCAAGTGCTCTTTTTTAATAAAGCGCGTTTCTCGTTTAAAAATGGACGGCCCCACATAGCGGCCTATATTATAATTCACCGCATCGCCTATTATGCCCGCCGCCAGCAACACTGCCATGGCCTCAGGATAGCCAATAAGCCCAGCCCCTGCCACAACACCTGTGGCAAAAAGCAAAGAATCCCCCGGTAAAAAGGGCGTCACCACAAGGCCTGTCTCGCAAAACACAATCAAAAATAAAATAGCATACACCCACATGCCATAATTTTCCACCAAGGCAAAAAGGTGTTTATCAATATTTAAGATAAAATCCACAAAAAATAAGATTATTTCCATACTGTTTCCTTATATTTTAGTCAGCAGAAAGCTCTTTATTAAGCTTGCCTTTATAAAAACTTGGCAATGCCGCCCCCAGAGATACAGCCAAAGCCGCCGCAAGTCCAGCATAAGCATAGGCCGTATCCCCGCTTAAGGCCGCCGTTAAACCTAAACCGCCCCCCACTGCCATGGCAAGGGTCATGATACCCGTATGCAGTATCACTTTCTTATACAGCACCATGCCCACAAAAACAGGCACCACCACACCGCAAACATAAATATCATTGGCCATAAGCAATAAGCTTAAAATACCCTTGCCTGGCATAGCCAAAAGCACCGAGCCAAGCCCCATAGCCACTATACACCAGCGGCACACGCTGGGCTTGGTAGAGCGCAAAATATCATTACTGGCAATGGTGGCCGCCGTCACAAGGCTAGAATCTGCCGAAGAAATGAGCGCCGAAAATATGCCCAGAAGCACCAAGGAGGATGCCCAGGCAGGAAGCTCGGCAAAAAGCACCGTGGTAAGCACCGCTTCTGGCAAAGTGCCCTCAGCCGCCGCCGGCACATAGCCGCGACACAAGATACCCAAGGTCACTATAATAACAGCCGTAAACGCCAAACCAAGCACCGCCCACAAAGCACCGCGCCTTGCCACCTGCTCATCTTTTGCCGAAAATAATCTTCCAAAAAGCATGGGGCACACCACATAAGATCCCCCAACTATAAGCAAGAAATACGTAAATTTACTTAAACCAAAGCCCTCATTAAGCACCTCTAAAGGCACAGATTGCAAAGCCGTGGCATTATCTTGCCACAAAAAAGCACATGCCACCAAGAGCGATAGCATCAGCACCACATATTGCACCACATCGCTCTTAATAATAGCCGCCTGACCGCCCAAACACGCATACAAAATAACCACAGCCGCGCCCAGCACCAAAGCCACATCCTTAGCCATAGCCGCCTCTAAGCCCCACGACTGCATCAGCACAGGCGAAAGCAAAGCCGTCATGGCACTAAACTGCGCCGCCGTAATGGCAAACCACGCCAAAATAATAATTATAGACGACAAAGGACGCGCCGGCGCACCTATAAACGCTGTCACCATCTCAGGCAAAGTACTAGCGCCGCTCTCGCGCACCCGCCTAGCCAAAAAGAAAGCCAAAACACACAAACCCATGGCGCCCGTGCCCAGCCACCAAAATGCCGGCAAACCCACATTCCACGCAAGCCCCGCCATACCCAAGGTGGCAGAACCACCCACGCAAGAAGCTATAATAGAAAAAGCCACCGCCATAACACCAGATTGCCTGTTATTCACAAAAAAAGCCGCGCTACTGCTTTGCTTCCCTACGCTATAATAAGAAATTACGCATAAAAGCACTGCGTAAAGTAAAAGTATTGTCATCTTAACTCCGTATATATTTCGTTTTTATTTTTGTTTTTATTTTTATTTTTGTTTTT
>CAYJND010000084.1:0-9007 GCA_964371565.1 uncultured Desulfovibrionaceae bacterium | reverse complement strand
TTGCCGTAAATTGTAATACTTTTCAAGACATCTTGCGCTTAATGCCAAATTAAGGCACAAATAAGCCACACCACAAGGAGAAGTATTTCATGGATTTTAGTATCATTACTGGGCAACAAAGCGTACATATGTTGCTTATCCTTTTATGTTCATTATGTTTTTTATCCGTAACAGTATTACCCATCATGGCCATGGCAGGGCAAACTCTCTCTCTTATTCGCCAGCGTACAGCCTATGCCAAATGTGCAAAACAAATAAGCTTACTGGCGCTTATTCTTGGCTGGGTTCTTACCATAGCAGGCGGCTACTTTTTTTGGCTACGCCTAGGTCCCACCATTTTAGCCCATATGCCAACCGAGGGGCAAAGCCTTAACCTCTATATTATTTGGCAAAACATACATAAAGAAACCTATTTACTCGCACATATGTATGCCCAAGGCCTCTTGGTAGGTGCCACCTTATGCTTGACCCTTTTTTACGCACTTTGGAAACACTGGAAAAATCATCGCGTATTTATTCAATGTTTTGCCCTTGTAGCAGCGTGTTGGTATGGCATGAGCCTTTTTGCCACTTTAAGTATTATTAGCGCCGACGCTGCTATTACCCTTGGCACCATCCCTGAGCAAAGTTTACACAATTTTTTCCTACCAAGTATGGAAAGCACCTATTGGAATGCAGCCCCTTATGCTCTACCTTTGGCCTTTGCTTTAGCTGGCGGCATAAGTTGTATATGGCTGATACTACGTCGTAATATTGATGATTTTGGCCGCGATTATTATGCACAAATGCTGCCTTGGTGCACCTCTTGGGCGCGTAATGGCTGGCTTATTTTCTGGCTTATACTCTTTGCCAGCACAGCCTTACAATGGGTAAATTTACTACACCAAGACGATTATCTATCCAGCCCCGTCTTTATGCAATCGGTAGCTTATGTTTTATTGTGGCTTATTCCCGGTATTTTGTGGACCATAACCATGCGCAGTCAACATCCCTTACGCCATAAAGCAACTCTTGTACTGGCCTTTCTCTTTGGCATGATGAGCATAGTCCCCATTTATATGAGCATATAATTAAAACCATATTACATAAAAAAGGCTTGGGAAGAATTTCTTCTCAAGCCTTTTTTAGTATGCCAAAAAGACAGCTCAGCAAAAACTGTATTATTTAGTCGATGCTTAAAAACGTGTTTCCACTCGTTTTTAAGAAAGGCACGCTCACTCCAAATACCCCTTTCGGGGACGCCGTAAGCAAGTGACGGCTTATTTTACGTGGCGTCAAGCCATCCAGAGGCATGTCTTGTGTAGCCGACAGCTGAAAAAAGCATTTCATATGTCTAAATTTTGCCAGAAAACGTATTCCATACGTTTATTTCTGGCAAAATTTATTAAGCTTTTTAAGTTATAAATTCTATTTTTACTGACAATTAAGTAGTTTTTCAGTGTCAACTATTTACTATACTGCTTGCGCCATTCATCCAAAAATAAAATAGAAGTTTCAAGAGGGCTTAAATTGCCACTACGCAAACGTATACGTGCCACCACATCTTCAAAACTTGCCTCAGCTGGTAATTCTAAAGTTTCAAATAATTGCGCCAAATCTGGACGTAACGCTTCAGGAAGCTCAGTAAAAGCCTCGGCATAATCACGTTTTTTCCAAGGCCCGCATACTTTTTCCACATGCTCAAGAAGACTTTGCATGCGTTTTTCATAGCTATGCTCTGTATGCACATGGGCTTGCGCTCTTTGTGCCATGGCTTGGCGCTCATCTTCATGCTTTAGATAATACTCAACTTTGGCGTACATTTCGTCCAAATTATGAAAAGTTGCCAGCATATCTTCGTCAAACAGCTCTGCCATAAGCGAGCGTTTATCTACCAATTGAAATGCCCCAATGGAGGCCAATTCAAAAGTACGCGGATTTACAAAATCCCCTTCACTTATAACAGTTGACGCGTGCACACTGGAATGTAAATTAAGATTAACCTTGGTGGCTGTATAAATTTTCACCGAATCTTCAGGACTTATGCGAGCGCCTTTTTGCTGCACATACGCAGCAAGCACTCCATCTCCTTCCCACTCTGTGCCCCAAATTTTAAAGCCTTTATGCTTTACCAAGGGCTTAAAGGCCACACGTCTATTGGGATATCCTGCCCCCAAAAAAGCCACATCTGCGCCAAACGTTCTTTGCTCTAGCGGTGAGAGTACGGCAGGACTATGAAAGGATGGTAAAGCCGCCATGGGTAAATAAAGGGCATTATGTTGCCCTACTTGGGTTAACTCTTGTAAAAAAAGTTCTTTTTGAATAACTGCAAATACCGAATATAAAGGCGCAAAGGCGCGCCAATAAGAAAAAATCGTATAATCTTCCACAAACCACATGGCTGTGGGCACTTGCATTTTTTCTAATCGACGAAGAAGCTGACGACTCATGGGCGCTTGAGCTAAGGCTAAGACCATATCAGGTTCAAAACTCTCCACCTGTGCTAAGATAGCTTGAGAAATATTTTGTAAAAAAGCACCTTCCAGTTGATCCAAACGGTCTGTGGTCACTCGCAAATTTTTCATAGCAGTAAAAGCCGTATAAAAAAGCGGCGCCTCAAAAACTTCTACACTATGCCCTAGATGGCGCAAAGCCTCTACGCAATAATTACCAATGGGTAAAGAACCGCCGTAAAAAGGTAATACCACTAATATACGTAAGGATTGCGCTGCCATTATTTCATCTCCCTGCTTAAAGCTCGAACTGATGTCTTGGGCTCTCTGAGCATCCAATCTGCTTCTTCATAAAAATAGTGCGCCATGTCAGCATCTAAACTTTGTCCCTGCCTAAGAGATAAAGGACAATGGCAATATTCTGCCACCACAGCACGTAAAGCCTCACGCTGCTTTGCATGTATATCTTGTCCTTGCTCTAAACGCCATGCAGAGCCAAGGCTGTCCAAATATGATGTCTGACAAGTAAGGCTTTGAGCCAGCCCCTTACCGTGCACTTCAGGAAGTTCTCTTTTTTGCAATAAAGCCGTTAAAGCACGAAAAAAGGACGGCTGCATAAAATCTTGTAAGCATTTCGTATCAATAGAACAAGGGCGCGACTCCAAACAAGGGGCGCAGCTAGCTACAGATTGCCATACCGTATGCCCAGCGCCATAAGGGCCCGTTTCATGGCAAAGCGCTGAAGAAAGGAAAAAAGCCTGCACCGGTACCCCAAGACGCGCGCCTAAATGCATAGTGCCTGTATCTGGGCTTATAAGTACATCAAGGCCTTGTACAGCGTCCATAAGTCCTTGCCATGTTGTTTTGCCACAATAATCGTGAATATGTGTTTGCATAGACGCAGGTAACATTTTTTTAAGCTGACGCGCTAAAGAAAGCTCTGCTTTACTCCCTAAAAAATACACCGCAGGTCCGCCCATGCTTTCAAAAAAGGTGCGCACCACAGGTGCCAGCACCATCGGTGGTAAAGACCGACGTGATTCGCGCCCAGCAAGTACCACCCCTATACCGCGCCCTTGCCCCGCAGCTATGGGATTTACCAATTCAGGCGCCCAAGGGTACGCACTAAAATGCGCCCAAAAATCCACTAAATTTATGGGGCTAATGGCTCTATTTTGTGTCCATCGAAAGGCTTTTTGCACCCAAGCACTGCGTACTACTTGTCCATGCTCTACAGCATAACCCACCACTATTTCTGGCGCAAAAAGCCGCGCTAAACTTATGTTGAGCGGACTATAATTTATATTATACACAGCGCTAAAATCATAAGCAGCAAGTGTATGCATTACCGTATAAACAGTTTGCATATTTTCCTGAGATGAACCGTATATGGCAGCATGCGCAGGTACAGCATGCACAATACTTTGCGGATACAAGCATAAAGCAAGTTCTTTAAGACTTACATCCACGCACAAATGCACTTGCCCTTGTTCTTGCAAGGTTTTTATAAGGCGCCCTGTTTGCACTAGATCACCAAAGCGTGCCAATTGAATAAGTAAAATTTGTTTCATACAGCTCCCCCTTGGCTAATTACGCAATATTTTACATAACATCAAGCCACAAGGTCTTTTTAGACAAAAATCCTCTCTTCACAGCCAAACAAGAATAAGGTATACAAGGCAAGAAGTAATTCGAATATGTATAAATCTTCCACATTTTTTCATAGGATGCCATGTATTACCCTCTTTTTATAGATCTTTCACAAAGCCATTGTCTTATTGTGGGGGCAGGCGAAGTGGGCCTTCGCAAAGCAAAGGGCCTCCTAGAAGCTAAGGCTCAAACAGTCTTAGTGCTCGACATACATGACTTTACCAAAGACTGGAAAACATATAGCCACCATGCGGCGCTACATTTAGAAAAACGCCCCTTTACCCCTACCGATATTCAAGGAAAAACCCTCGTCTTTGCCTGCACAGCACAAAAAGAGCTCAATGCATATATTGCCGCCCTTTGCGCAGCACAAAACATTCTCTGTAATTGCGTAGATGCCCCTCGTAAAGGTAATTGCATTGTGCCTGCGCTGGCAAAAGTACAGGAAACAACACAAAATAATGCACATAGCCCCAGCCTTATGGCGGCACTCAGCACCGAAGGCGCCAGCCCAGCTTGGGCAAAGGTTTTGCGCATAGAACTAGAACAATGGCTGCAACCTCATGCACCCATGACAAAATTTTTAGGAAAATTACGCCCTCTTGTGCTTGCCTTAGAGCAAGATACAAGGCACAATACGGCACTTTTTCGTGCTTTGGTGCACTCTCCTTTGCGACACCATTTAGCAGAAAAAAAGAAAGCCCAAAGCGAAGCCCTCTTACTAGAATTGCTTCCCCAAAGTTTACACTCTTCCATTGCGGAGTTATTGCATGATATCATTTGAACAAAGTAGTATACTTATTACACTTTTTTACGCAGCAGCCTCTCTTTGCGGTATTGTTGGCATTATATTGCGCCAGCGTTGGTTGCGTATTATTGCCTGTTTTGGCACCTATGCCGGCTTTATTTTACAAACCTATGATATGTCACGCGGCAGTCACGCGCTTATGCCAGGCGGTCTTAGCTGGGGCACATATTTACAAATACTTGCCTGGTTTATGCTTGTGTGCAGTTTTTTTGGTCAATGGAAAACCAAACACTCCACCACGGTGATTTTCTTAACACCACTAGCGCTTATGCTTTTTCTTTTTTCCATGCGTTTATCCCAAGCACAAATAGCCTTGCCTGAAAATTTAAACACAACATTTTATGCCTTACATATTGGCTCGTTATATTTAAGTTTAGCTTTTATGACCCTTGCCTTTGTGGCTGGTGTTATGTTTATTCATACCGAAAGGCTTATTAAAGCAAAAGAACCCCTCACTGGCTTTCGTAAAGACTTTCCAGCCCTTGCAATTTTAGATAAAGTCAATGCTTTAAGTGCTATTTTAGGCTTTCCGCTTTTCACTATAGGCATTGTTACCGGCGTTATTTGGGCAGGTAGTACCTGGGGAAAAGCTGTTAGCGGTGATCCTAAAGAAATTATTTCTTTTTTCATTTGGGGGCTTTTTGCTTGGCTTTTTTATATGCGCACCGTACAAAGCCGAGGCGGACGCAAACCAGCACTTTTGGCCTTATGGCTTTTTGCCTTGAGCGCCTTTTCTATTTTAGTAGTAAATACTTTTATGAACACCCATCACTCCTTTATCTCTTAAATATACCATGAACAGAAATATTTACCTTATTGGCCTTAACCATAAAACTGCCCCTGTAGAAATTCGTGAGCGCTATGCCCTTTCTGCGCATACGTCCACCGATACATGGGCCATGCCCTGTAACAATGCCGTTGGCGAAGCGCTCATTCTCTCTACCTGTAACCGCGTGGAAATCTTGGTTTGTGAAAAAATCTATGACTGTACACAGCACCATGGCAGCTGTGAGCCTGCCATCATCGAACAAGTGCTAGAAAAATGGGCTCACGCTTGTGGACAAAGTGCAGAAGATTTACGCCCCTACGTATATATTCATCATAACGCACAGGCCATTCGCCATGTCTTTACCGTAGGAGCCAGTCTTGACTCTATGGTACTTGGCGAACCACAAATTTTAGGTCAGCTCAAAGATGCGTATCGTAAGTCAGTGGAAAGCAAAAGCGCTGGCACTATTGTTAATCGTCTTTTGCATAAGTCTTTTAGCGTGGCAAAACGTGTGCGTACCGAAACTGCCATTGCTTCCAGCGCCGTGTCTATTTCTTATGCAGCGGTGGAACTGGCCAAAAGAATTTTTGGTCATATGCAAGAACAAAAGGCTCTGCTCATTGGCGCCGGTGAAATGGCAGAACTGGCCGCTACGCATTTACTACAAGCAGGGGTTGAGCACATTTATGTGGCTAACCGTACCCTTGAACGCGGTCAAGAACTGGCTAAACAGTTTAATGGCTCGGTGGTGCCTTTTGATGAGCTGGTAGAACATTTGGTAGATATGGATATTATCATTACTTCCACAGGTTCTCCCGAAGCTATTTTACGCGCTAAAGACTTGCAAAAAATATTAAAACTGCGCAAATATAAGCCCATGTTCTTCATTGATATTGCTGTGCCGCGTGACATTGATCCCGATGTAAACAGCCTTGAAAATGTCTATTTGTACGACATTGATGACCTTAAAGAAGTGGTAGAAGAAAACCTTGCCGGACGACGCGATGAAGCCCGTAAGGCTGTAAATATTGTAGATGAAGAAGTTTTACTTTTCTGTCGCTGGTTACAAAGCCTTGATGTGCAGCCAACCATTGTGGATATTATTCAGCGCAGTGAACGCCTTGCCGCCGACGAATTGCAACGCACCTTAAAAAGACTGGGCACCACCGACGAAGCCACCAAGAATGCTTTAGAAGATATGACAGCTGCTCTTATTCGCAAGCTTAACCATGCACCTTTGTCATTTTTAAAGCGCGGTACCATGAGCGAAGATGGCCCAGCCCCGCGCATACATATGGTCAGACGCATTTTTGATTTAGACAGCGATGATGATTCTCACCCTAACAAGCAAATGTAATTATAAAAAAAGGGGTAAATATGCGTTCGTACCTTGTGGAAGGCCTTGAACAAGAGCAATTAAAAAAATTAGATGACTTGCTCAGCCAAATGCAATTAAATGGCTCCATGCTAGGGCTTTTTTGGTTACCCATTCCCGCAACCATGCACACCAGCTTGCAAGATGAGCATGTCAAAGAGTGCGGCCCCTATGTCATGGGGCTGGAAATCAAAAGAGATGCCGTACAATTAGAATTTTTAGTGCGAGCAAGAAATGCCTTGCATTGTCACTGCGTTGCTTATGCCAGTCCAGAGTTGCAAATGCACATGATGCGCTATGTGGAAGAGCTTTTTACCAAGCTTAACATCACCGTTTAGAAAACATGTCTCTTGCCGCTTTTACTTTCCCCCCCCATGTGCCCTCTTACGCCGCACAAGATAAAGCCACGCAAGATGTACTACGCTCGGTGCGACGATTTTTACAGCAAGAGTTACACATCTCTTTAGAAAAAACGCATTGTCTTTTAGCAGTTTCCGGCGGTGCAGATTCACTGGCTTTACTCTGCTTGTGGCAATGGCTGCGCCCTGTCTATGATCTTTCCTTTTCTGTACTGCATATCAATCATCACCTGCGCCCAGAAAGCACAGCTGAAGCCCATTGTGTGCAAGCTTTATGCGCTGCTTGGAAAATTCCTTGCTTTGTGGAAGATATTTATTTTGAACAAAAAAGTGGTCTTGAAGAAGCCGCACGTCACAAACGCTATGCCCTTTACGAGCACTATCGTCAGCATTGCAAGGCTTCTTGGGTGTGCCTTGGGCATCATTTGGGGGATGTTCAAGAGGATGTGCTTATGCGCCTTATACGCGGCGCCGCGTGGCCTGCCCTAGGCGGCATGGTGGCTTTAGACACTACAAGACATATCTTGCGCCCCCTTTTATTACAAGAACCGCAAAGCCTACGCCGTATCTTACAAAAAGCAGGGCTTAGCTGGGCAGAAGATGCCACCAATACAGACAGGCACTATTTACGCAATAGAGTGCGCCATGACATTTTGCCGTATTTTCATGCAGAAAATCCAGCCTTTGCCCAAAAAATTACAGAAGTTTGGCAATGTGCACAATACGATAAAGAGCATTGGCAAGAAGTCATACAAAATCTTTGCCAAGAATATCATATTAGCGTTCAAGAAAATCGCCTTATACTGCCCGCAAAGCTTTTACAAAAATCTAATAAAGCTACGCGCCTACGCTTATATACCCATGCCCTTAAAGCCTTACAAAACACAGATCCTAATGTTCACGGGCAAGGAAGAGCGCAAACCCTCTTTAAATTAGATGAAGCCCTGCAAGCAGGACGTGGCAATACTCTTTTTCAGTTTTCTGGTTCTCTTACGGCAAAGATTCACAAAAATGCCATCACCTTTGAGCTTATGATAAAGTAAGCATATTTTTTACTGTATCAAAGATATGCTGCACCGTCAGACCCAGTTGCTGGCGTAATTCTTGTTGCTTACCATGTTCCACAAAAACATCTTTTATACCAAGACGCTCAATACGCTTATGTTGCATACATTGCGCATCGCTTAATATCTCAAGCACTGCAGAAGAAAAACCACCGGCTAGTACGCCCTCTTCCGCAATCAAAATATGGCTATGCTCTTTGACTAAGGCAAGTAAGGCTTCTTGTGGCAAGGGTTTAATCCAAATAGGATCAAATACGGCTACGTTTTTCCCGTGTTTTTCCGCCATAAGGTTCGCGGCTTGCAAGGCAAAATGCACACAAGGGCCAGCAGCAATAATTAAAGCATCGCTGCCCTGTGTTAAAAGCTCGCCTTGATCTTGCGCAAGTAAGGTATATGCGCCGCTTTTTGGCAAGGGCATGTCAAAGCCCGCACCACGAGGATAGCGCAAAGCCACAGGGCCGTCGCTTTGCGTGGCGGTATACAGGGCATGGCAGAGCATATTTTCATCACGCGGCGCCATAAGGCTGAGCTGAGGAATATGACGTAAAAA
>CAYJND010000083.1:0-9120 GCA_964371565.1 uncultured Desulfovibrionaceae bacterium | reverse complement strand
ACAAATTTCAATTTGGGAGACGGCATGGATAAAGAGCAAGATTTGAACACCGGTACTGAAGAAAATCTGTCCACTGAGCAAGAAAAAGCTCTCGAGGAACAAAGTTCTTCAAAAGGGTTCGGTCGTATGCGTAATAAACTTTCCTTTGAGCGCCTTGTGGCCATGGGAGCATCTATGGGTATGCGCAACCCCCTTTTCCTCTGTCACGACCGTGTTGCTAAAGCTACCACAACCATTGAGGGTGAAGAATATTTAAACTTCTCCACCTACGATTATCTTGACCTGAACGGTCACCCAGAAATCACCCAAGTGGTTACCGAAGCCGCACAAAAATACGGCACTTCTGCCGGCGCCAGTCGCCTTGTGGGCGGTGAGCGTCCCCCGCATCGTGATTTTGAAAAAGCCATTGCCGACCTCTACGAGGTAGAAGACAGCATCGTTTATGTAAGCGGTCACGCTACTAACGTATCGACTTTAGGCTTTTTATTTGGCACGCGTGACCTTATCTTACACGACAACTTAGCACACAACTCGCTCATGCAAGGGGCCAAGCTTTCTGGTGCAACCCGCCTTGCTTATACACACAATGATGCTGATGCCTTAGAAGCTTTGCTTATAGAAAAGCGTAGCCAATATCGCCGCGCGGTTATCGTCACCGAAGGGTTATTCAGCATGGATGGCAACATCCCCGACTTACCACGCATCATTGAGCTTAAAAAGAAATACGACTGTATGCTACTTGTGGACGAAGCCCACTCTCTTGGCACCCTTGGCGCCACCGGACGCGGCGTGCGCGAACACTTTGGCATAAACCCCAAAGACGTAGACATGTGGATGAGCACACTTAGTAAGTCCATGTGCGGTTGTGGTGGCTTTATTGCCGGCAGCAAAGAGCTTATCGAATTTTTAAAGTACGGTTCACCAGGCTTTGTATTTAGCGTAGGCTTATCACCTGTGCTCACAGCAGCTAGCCAAAAAGCCTTAGAGCTTATGCTGCGTGAACCAGAGCGAGTGCACAAATTACAACATATTAGCAAATATTTCTTAGAGTATGCCCAAAGCCTTGGCCTTGATACTGGTGTTGCACAAGGGTATGCTAATGTGCCTGTTATTGTGGGTGACTCTATGGTGGCAGGATTCATGGCAAACGCCCTCTTTAAGCGCGGTGTTTATGCCATGCCTATCACTTTCCCTGCTGTAAAAGAAGGCACAGCTCGCTTGCGCTTCTTCTTGTCTGCCGCACACTCTGAAGAAGATGCTCGCCGCGCTTTAGATATAACTGCCGAAGAAATACCTAAAGTAACCGTTATGGTAGAGCAAATTCGCCAGCAAATGGAAAAAGAAGCTGACAAACTTGTGACCCCCTAATAATATATTCTAAAGCAATGTTTTATAAGGCCACTTTATGTGGCCTTTTTTTATGTTCAAAATTTTTTTGCATCCTTTTTCTTGAACGCAAAAAAAATGCTTTACAAGAGAAAAGAAAAAAACTAAAACACTCTTAACAGGGCGAAAACATAGGGGAAAACTCCAGAGAAAGCCTAAAAAAAGTCTAAACTTTCTTTAGCAGAAAATTTTCTGGTTTATATGTTGGACGCCTTGGCGTTGAGGAATGTACTGGCTGACATAGCCACACAACCACATAAAAATCCTGGAGGATACATCATGTTTATACGCGCTCTTTTAACTTTGGCCTTGACCTTGACCTTGGCAACCCCTGCTTTAGCAGAACTTACCGGCGTTTATGGCGGTATTAAGTTTATCGATTCTTACCAAACCCAATGGGGCGGCGGTCGTATGGACGGCACCGACTCTCAAAACACCGTAGGCATGGGCTTTATGGTAGGTTATGATTTTTATGCCCGCTCTGAAACTCCCGTTCGTGTAGAAGTTGAATACGCTTTCCGTTCTAACTTTAAAGGCGAAAGCAATATGAGCTATGGCTCTAATCATGTTAAGAGTAGCCTTGACTACAATATGCATACCCTTATGGCCAATGCCTATTATGATTTTTACAATGAATCCATCTTCACCCCTTATGTGGGCGGCGGTATTGGTATGGCTTTCTTAGACGGTCAAATTGATATGGAATTTGACGGAAGACAATACAGCAATGACATGGATGACACCTTATTTGCTTGGCATGTGGGCGGCGGCGTTGGCGTAGCTGTTACTGAAAACGTTACCGCTGACCTTGGTTATCGCTACCTTGGCACCTCCACCGCCTACGGCGAAGTGGGTGGCAATGAAGTAAAAACCGACATCAGTGCACACGAATTTAGCATAGGCGTTCGTTTCGGTTTCTAAGCCTTTTTAAAGGTCTTCTTTAAAATCAATTGGGGGAGCAAAAGAAATTTTGCTCCCTTTTTTTATGGCTTGAATAGCAACCCAAAAGGCTATACAAAAGCCCTATGCAAAACACAGTTTCTTCTGCTTCAAAAGCTTCTCCGGCCTTAGATGGTTTTAAACGTGCCTTACCCATTGTGCTTGGCTATGTGCCTGTGGCCTTTGCCTTTGGCGTGCTGGCAGTAAAAAATGATATTCCCCCGGCTTTAACCATTGCCATGTCTATTTTTATCTTTGCCGGCTCAGGGCAATTTGTGGCGGCCTCTTTATGGGGCGCTGGTGTGGGGGCAGCTTCGGTTATTCTTACGGTTTTTGTTATAAACCTGCGACATTTGCTTATGTCTGCATCCCTTGCTACCCATACCCAAAGCCTTGCTCGCTGGCAACGCGGCTTACTAGGTTTGCAACTTACAGACGAAACTTTTGGCGTGCATTCTACAGCCTTTCAAAAGGGCTGGAAACTCTCGCTTACCACGTTATATGTATGTAATAGCACAGCGCAAGTTTCGTGGGTATTTGGCACGTCCTTAGGGGTATTTTTTGGCACTCTTATAGAAGATGTGCGTCCCCTTGGCCTTGATTATGCCCTTACAGCCATGTTCTTAGCGCTGTTTATTCCACAATGCCAAACGCGCCTCCATGTACTGGTGGGACTTTTTGCAGGCTTTACCTCTATGGCTTTAAAAATAGGCGGGCTAGGGCAATGGAATGTTATTTTAGCTACGGTACTGGCAGCAACATTGGGATTATCTTTAAGCAAATTACGCTTTGTACGCCAAGTACGCGCACAGCAGCAAAGAAAAGAAAATAACGCGAAACGTAAGATTCTCGCAAACAAAACCTAGAGTACAAGGCCTAAGCTATGCAGACAGAACTTATCCTTACCATTGCCGGCTGCGCCTTGGTTACAGCCATCCCCCGTGTCTTTCCCCTTATGTATTTATCGGTGCAAAGCCTGCCCAAAACAGCCTTGCACTGGCTTTCTTTTGTGCCTGTGGCGGTAATGGCAGCCTTGCTTTTTCCTGATGTACTTGTAAAAAATAATGCCCTGTATCTTAGCCTTGATAATACGTATTTACTAGCAGCCATACCGTCTTTGCTACTAGCTTGGTACAGCAAATCTTTTTTTGGCACCATTGCTTGCGCCATGCTAGCAGTAGCAACTTTACGATATTTGGGATGGAGCTAATGCAAAAAGAACTCAAAAGACGTCAAAAACGACGCAAAATTGGCCCGCCGCTAGAGCCTGCCACGGTGAGTAAAGAGCTTTTAGTGCGCCTTGCCCCCTCACAAGTGGGTATGTTTCGCTTTTTACTTGAAGCCTACGAACATATAGCGTATTTTTCGGTAATAAATAAACAAGAAGCCTTGCTAAAAATTGTTTTTTCACCTCATAGAGAAAGGGCCACATTACAAGCCTTAGAAGAAATAGGGCAATCCCTTGCCATAGAGATTCTTCCTTGGCCTTATTCTGCTTTTGAGGCCTCATAAAAGGATACGCGCCATGCACATAGTCTTTTGCATTGATGACAATCCACGTTTTTTGCGTCTTTTACAAGTGGCTGTGCGCTCTTTACGCGAGCAAATGGGCGCTGACATTCCCTGTTTATGCGTGTATGCAGGGGAAAATACAACGATATTGCAAACTCTTGCCGCTGAAAACATTCCCGTTTCTCGCTATAAGCCAGTACTCACCAGAGATAAAATACCTACAGAATTTCATCGCTGCATTGGCTGTTTTTTGAAATTAGAGTTGGCACTGGTGCCTGAACTTGCCCAAGATGATTATGTGCTTTATTGCGATGTAGACGTACTTTTTGCTAAAGATATCACACCGCTTTTAGAGGTGCGCCCCCCATATATGGCCATGGCAGCCGAGTACACAGCGCCTTTTTTTCATGAGCATGAACAATTACGCTATACATGGCGCGAGCGTGAATACACCGTGCCCATGCCCTTTCCCATTTGGACCTATAGTAGCGGCGTTGTGCTGTTTAATTTGCAGCGCTTACGGCGATATGATTATATTTATAACTTCCTTGCTTTTTGCGAACAAAACGTACACGTTATTGGAAATTTAGATCAGTCTCTGCTCAATTATTTTTTCGGCAAGCGTGTAACCAAATTACCTGAACTGTGGAACCGCCCCCCCTATCAAGCAGACGCTGCCACAGAGGGAGCCATTGTGCATTTTCACGGCCCAAAACCTTGGGATGTGGCCAACCCTTTATGGAATGATTTGCGCATAAACTGCTATGAACTTTTGCGTGAGCGATGGCTTAATTATCTACTACCCCACGAAAGAGAAGAAGTAGAAAATTGGAGCGCCGCTGACCGCGAGGCTTACCCTGCCAAGTAACTTTTACACCGAGAATATTATGTTTTTACCTTATTTAAAAATTGTTGCCGTTTTTGTGATTATGCTTTTAGCCATGCGCAAGTTGGGTCTTGGGCTTTCTGTTTTACTTGGGTCTTTCATTCTCTCTTTAGCCTTTGAAATTACGCCACTAAATTGGTTTTATTATTGTATTGGAATTTTTCAAGACAGTACCATTCTTACCATTTGGACTGTCATAATCTTTGTGCTTTCTCTGTCTTCACTCATGGAAAGCACAGGACAAGCTGAGCGCTTTATGGCGCCGCTGGCAGAAAAAATCATTTCGCCCCGCATTCGTATAGTGTTTTTCCCCATGCTTATTGGTATGCTTCCCATGCCTGGCGGGGCTGTATTTTCAGCGCCCATGATTAACGCTGTGGCAAAAGAATTGCCCATGCCAGAGCAAAGTAAATCTCTTATAAATTACTGGTTTCGCCATACAGTTGAAATGTCTTGGCCTTTGTATCCAGCCATGATTTTAGCCGCTGGTCTTAGCGGCATATCCACACCAGAGCTTGTTATGTGGACATTTCCCATGTCCCTCGTATTTTTTGCTCTTGGCTGGTTCTTTTTTGTACGCCCCTACCCTGTACCCACCTTACCTTTGCCAGAAAACCCTGATAAAGACGCGTGGCGCAAAATACTCTGGGAGGGAGCACCCCTTATTATTGCCATTGGCGGTGCATTATTTTTTGAAGCCGTCATTGCCTTAACTTTACCCCATGTACCTTTAGATTATGGTGTCATAGTTGCTTTAGGCTTAGCAGTGGCCTTTTGCCTTTATCAAAATAAATTAGGCGTAAAAACTTTTATAAAAACCGTTACCAAGCCCAGTGTGCGCTCCATGATTTTTATGATTGGTGCCCTTGGTGCCTTTAAAAATGTGTTATCCGAAGGGGGCGTGGTACAACAATTGGTGGGGCAAGATACAGGCCTTATTACCCTTTGGATTACAGCTACCTTTGTAACTATGGCTGTGGGCGCTCTTACAGGTATTTTAATTGCTACGGCAGGTGCTGTTTTTCCTCTTATTATAGCATTGGTAGAAACCCTTGGCCTTGGCTCGCCCATTCCTTGGATTATGCTAGGGCTTACCTCTGGGCTTGCCGGCGCCATGATGAGTCCGTTACATATTTGCTTTGTGCTTTCATGCCAGTATTTTAATGTAAGCTTACCAAAATCTTTACGTAAAGTTATAGCGCCAGGCATATTATATATTGCCGGCGGCGTAGTTTATTTCTTTATTCTCTCAAGCATTATAAATTAATATGACACATTCAGCTGTGGGGGCATATATACAGGCCTTATTGGCCTCCCCCTTTGGGGCGCAAGTGACGCATCATCGTATTTTGCCCGCCAAAAATGCTGAGCTAAGCTCACCGCAGCGCCCTCTCTCCCCTGCTGTGCAAAAACTCTTACAGCACAAAGGGGTGCATAATCTTTATAGCCATCAAGCCCACGCTGTGGATGTGCTGCGATCTGGACGCGCCGTAGTAGTTGCAACCCCCACAGCCAGTGGCAAAAGTCTTGTCTACACCTTACCGGTGTTAGAGAGCTTTTTGCAAGATGCTGAAGCACGCGCCTTATATATCTTTCCTTTAAAGGCACTCTCGCAAGATCAAAAAAACACCTTTGAAGATTTCACTGCGCCCTGGCCTAAAGAAGCTCGCCCAAGCATTGCCATTTATGACGGCGACACCTCTGCCCATTTTAGAAGAAAATTACGCTTAAACCCTCCGCAAGTGCTGATCACTACACCTGAAATGTTGCATCTTGGCATAGTGGCGCACCATGAAAAGTGGAGTACTTTTTTTGCCGGACTTACACATATTGTAGTAGATGAAGCCCATACCTACCGAGGCGTTTTAGGCGCGCATATGGCACAGCTTTTTCAACGCGTGCAGCGTATAGCCGCTCGCTACGGCGCAAGACCCAACTTCACCCTGTGCACAGCCACGGTGGGCAATGGGCAAGAGCTTGCGCAAAATCTTCTTGGAGAGGGGCATGACCCCAAACTTATAGATAAATCTGGCGCGCCCCAAGGGCCAAGACATTTTACTTTTTTGAATCCCCTTGATAGCCCCAGCATAGCCGCCATTGGTCTTTTAAAAGCCGCCTTAGCACGTGATTTACGTACCATTGTGTATTGTCGCTCTCGTCGTATGACTGAGCTTTTAGCCTTGTGGGTCACTCAACATGGTCAGCAGTGGCAAGGTAAAATTTCTGCCTACAGGGCTGGTTTTTTGCCTGAAGAACGTCGGCAAATTGAAGAGAAAATGCATTCTGGTGAATTGAAAGCCATTATTTCCACCTCAGCACTGGAGCTAGGTATTGATATTGGATCGCTTGATGTATGCATTTTAGTAGGCTATCCTGGTACTATTATGTCCACATTGCAAAGAGGGGGGCGAGTGGGCAGAGCACAACAAGAGTCTGCCGTGATTTTAGTGGCTGGAGAAGACGCTTTAGATCAATATATTGTGCGCCATCCACAAGAATTTTTTACCCGTCCTGCAGAAAAAGCCGTTATCAATATTTATAATAGCACCATTTTAGAAAAGCATTTGTGCTGCGCCGCAGCGGAAAGCCCTTTGCGTCCCCAAGATAAAGATATTACTTGGCTCAGTTCTTCGGCGGCAAAACAAGCTTTGCATGACCTGTGCTGCCAAGGTGCTTTATTGCAAAGCGCAGACGGGCTAGAATATCTGTGCGCCCGTAAAAGGCCTCAGCGCCATGTGGATTTACGCGGACAAGAGGGCATGGGCGGGCAATACAGCATAGAAGATAATGAAGGCGCTATTATAGGCTCGGTGGATGCCATTCGCGCTCTTAAAGAAAATCATCCCGGCGCCATTTATTTACATCGCGGGCAAAGCTATGAAATCATCTCCCTTGATCAAATTACCAAACGCATTGTGGCTAAGCCTGCTAAACGCGCTTGGTTTACGCGGGTTCGTACCCAAAAGCATACTGATATTTTAGAAGTCAAAGCGTATAAAGATTTATATGAAGCTGGTGGGGTGCAAGTGGCTTACGGGCGCTTACGTATTACCGAGCACATTACCGGTTATGAAAAGCGCTCTATCAAAGGGAATAAGCTTCTTTCTATTATACCTTTGCAATTTGATCCGCTGGTATTTGAAACCATAGGCTTATGGATTAGCATTCCTGACTCTTTACGACGTACCCTAGAAGATGAGTATATACACTTTATGGGCGCCATACATGCTTTAGAGCATGTTGCCATAGGCATGTTACCCCTACAGGTTATGGCAGATCGCAATGATTTTGGCGGTATTTCTACCCCCATGCACCCAGATCTTGCCCTGCCTGCTGTATTTATTTATGACGCTTTACCTGGCGGTGCAGGTCTGTGCGAAGCCGCCTATCACGATGCCAGTGCCCTTTTTGACGCAAGCTATAAAGCCATGGAGCAGTGCCAGTGCCAAGACGGCTGCCCCTCTTGTGTACACTCACCAAAGTGTGGTTCTGGCAATAGGCCACTTAGTAAAATTGGGGCCTTACAGCTTTTGGAGCTCATTATGAAAAAGAAAATCAATGACAATCAACATATTTTACCTCTGTTGGCTTTGCAAGATAAGCTACATCAAAAGCCATCAACACTGCAAAATGCAGATACAAAAACACCGCCTCAGCGATACATGGTAGTAGATGTGGAAACACGCCGCTCTGCTGCCGAGGTAGGCGGCTGGCACAAGGCTGCCGATATGGGGGTGAGTATTGCAGTTCTTTATGACAGCTTTGATAAGAGCTATACGCATTACACCCAAGACGCTTTGGGGGCCATGTTTGCTCGCATGAAAGAGGCTGAGCTTATTATTGGCTTTAATATTGCACGCTTTGATTATACAGTGTTGCAAAGTTTTAGCCCCTACAGGTTACAAAACTTGCCTACTTTAGATCTATTAGAAAAAGTTAAAAACACTTTAAATTATCGCGTATCATTAGACAATATTGCTTCTGCCACTTTGGGCACACAAAAAAGCGCTGATGGCTTACAAGCCCTTGCCTGGTGGAAAGAAGGACGCCTAGACCTGATAGGTCAGTATTGCCAAAAAGATGTGGAGATTACCATGCTTGTTTATGAATATGGCTTAGAGCATGGTCATGTGCTTTTCACCAATAAAGCCAAACAAAAAGTGCGCCTGCCTGTAAATTTTTCTACCGTATAAAACAAAGTTAAGACGCAATCTAAGTCTATATAACGCAAAAATTAATACCCTCAAGATCCCAGCATCTTGAGGGTATTGGTGCCATTTCTGGCTTTGGTGGCTAGGTGCCTTACCTCGGGGAGCAAGGCACCTATGCAACCAAATATATTTAGCCGCCGATAAGGTTCATGGCCATACGGGGCATGGAGTTGGCTTGACCAAGCA
>CAYJND010000082.1:0-9145 GCA_964371565.1 uncultured Desulfovibrionaceae bacterium | reverse complement strand
GCCAAAAAGCCCACTACGAAGACAGGGAATTTATCCACAATCATCTTCATTTTGCTCGTGCCGGCCATTTGGCTTTGCACCTCTGCATCTTGCGTTGCCACCATAATAGCAAGAGTAAGCACGATGAAGGGTAAGAAAATAACACGACCAATATTATACACACCAGCAACAACGCCGGCATCTTGGCTATAAGCAAAGCCTGCAGCCAGCACTTGAGCTGAGTTAATAACGCCCACACCTACAAAAGCACCAAATTGGTTGGCGCTTAGCTCAAACCACTGCCCCACAAAGGGGAAAACAAACAGGGCAAGCAGGCCAAACATGAGTACAACAGCAATGGTATAGGCCATATCTTCGTTTTTAGCGCGCACAGCAGGGGCAATGGCTACGCAAGCAGACACCCCACACACCGAAAGCCCTGCTGCCAAACAGGCGCTGAGCGAAGGAGTCATTTTAAGTTTACGCCCTATCCACATAAGCAATAAAGCAGAACCAAAAAGAAAAACGGCGATAATAATAATTGCCTCTGTGCCCGTTTTTAAAAGCCCCGCAAAGGAATATTTACAGCCCATAACCACAATGCCTGTTTTAGTCAGGATGGTGGAAAATTGTAAGCCAGGCTTACAGATGGCAGGTACGCCAAAGATATTTAAAATGGCCATCCCTAAAATAATTGCCACAATAAAATTACTTAAATTCATGTTTTTTATCATGGGATGTAATGATGTAATGATGGGTGTTATATACCACGCCACCAAGGCTACACAAACAAACAAAGCTACGCCAGGCAAAACGCTACTGACCTGAGCCAAAAATCCAGGTTTTTCTTCAGTTACTGCTGCCATACTACCCTCCTAAAGCAAAAATTCACAATTCATGCCATACCTTGTATTTAAAGCTTAGGTCAAGTTTTTAACTCGCGCTTGAGAAAAAAAGCCCATCACTGTGCAAAAGAAAAAAAACGTTAAAAGAGCTATTTTCATCGTAAAAAAAGCCTATTTTAAAAAATATTATCGCGTAAAATTCATACTTCACGCATTTAAAGTAGAAAATTAGGCTTTTTGTGAAATAAAAGATTTTGATTTTCACCCCATTTGTGAAGAAAAAATCAAGACAAACCTCTTAATTTTCAAGAGTTTTCATATTGTTTTACTAGGCAATACAATTATTCATACGTCAAAAAAAAGCCCTTGTATTTTCACACAAGGGCTTATATTTCATCTAATTATCCACACCAAAAGCTATAGGTAGCACTTCATCAATATGTGAAACAGGATGCACATTGATTTTACTTAGCAAATCTTTCGGCACATCTTCTAAATCTTTCATATTCTTTTTAGGAATAATCACATGCTTCAGATCTCTAGCTACCGCTGCGAGAATTTTTTCTTTAATGCCGCCCACGGGTAGCACCCTACCACGTAAGGTTATCTCACCCGTCATACACACACTGGCATCGACGCATTTTTCTGTAAGGGCAGAAATAAGCGCTGTGCAAAGGGTTATACCAGCAGAGGGGCCATCTTTAGGGGTGGCGCCTGCAGGCACGTGAATGTGAATATCTTGCTTGCGAGCAAAATCCACATCAATGCCAAGCTCTACAGCGCGATTACGTGTATAGGAAAGGCCAGCTTGGGCGCTTTCTTTCATCACATCGCCCAGTTGTCCCGTGAGCAAAAGCGCCCCCTTACCTTTCATAAGCGATACTTCTACATTAAGCACATCGCCGCCAAATGGTGTCCAAGCAAGACCTAGGGCTGAGCCGGGAGGCAATTGCTTTTCGGCATCATCTTCTACAAAGCGCGGCACACCAAGCAGCTTTGGCACCTGCGCTTCACTTACCTTAAAGGCGCCCTCGTTGCCCTCTGCCCGTTTACGAGCAAGCTTACGACAAATGGTACCAAGCTCACGCTCAAGGTTACGCAAACCTGCTTCACGGGTATATTCTTTAATAACACGTTCTACAGCATTATCAGAAATGCTCACATCCTTAGGCTTGAGGCCATGCTCTTTAATCATCTTGGGTAAAAGATGAATATCTGCAATGGATTTTTTCTCATGCACGGTATACCCCGGCAAGGTGATAATTTCCATTCTGTCACGCAAAGGTGCAGGTATGGTATCTAATGTATTGGCTGTGCATAAAAACATAATCTTTGACAAATCAAAGGGTACATTCAGATAGTGATCGCTAAAGGCAAAGTTTTGCTCAGGATCTAAAACCTCAAGCAATGCCGATGACGGATCGCCTCTAAAATCAGCGCCCAATTTATCTAGTTCATCCAGCACAATAACAGGGTTTTTTGTACCTGCTTGCTTTAAAGCCTGCACAATGCGCCCTGGCATGGCGCCAATATAGGTGCGTCTGTGTCCGCGAATTTCTGCCTCATCGCGCATGCCCCCAAGGGATAAACGCTGAAACTTACGCCCCAAGGCACGCGCAATGGAGCGCCCAAGAGAAGTTTTACCCGTTCCAGGAGGGCCCACAAAGCACAAAATAGGGCCTTTAGAATCGGGATTAAGTTTACGCACGGAAAGGTATTCTAAGATGCGATCTTTCACTTTTTCCAAAGCATAGTGATCTTCATCTAAAATGGTAGAAGCGTGCTTAATATCAAGGCTATCCTTGGTGGCTTTTTTCCACGGTAAATCTACCAACCACTCTAAATAATTGCGTACCACATTAGCTTCAGAAGAATCTGAATGCATAGACGTTAAGCGGCGAAGCTGCTTATCGGCTTCTTTGCGCACATCTTTGGGCATGCCAGCTTTGGCAATGGATTTAGCCAAAGTATCCGCTTCTTCTTCTTGATCTGCGGGGCCATCGCCAAGTTCTTGACGAATGGCTTTCATTTGCTCGCGCAAGTAATAATCTTTTTGTGCTTTATCCATGCCCTCACGCGCAGAAGATTGAATACGCGCTTGCATGGTGGCCACTTCCACCTCTTTATTGAGCTGCATATTCACAAGCTGCAAACGCAATACAGGGTTTTCTTCTTCTAAAATGGCCTGAGCATCTTCTATCTTCATGCGTAAATTTGCGGCAATAAGGTCTGCCAAATGACCTGGATCATCGACATTTTGCAGCATGTTCACCACATCTGTGCTGGAAATACCGCGCAAGGTAAGGATTTTTTCACTTTGCTCTCTGGCAGAGCGAAGCATGGCCTCTACCTCTGGCGTAGAAGATACAGACACTTCTTCAAGGGCTTCGATTTCTGCCTCAAGGAAAGGCTCTTCTTGTGTAAAACGCACTATCTTAGCACGGCTTACGCCTTGCACAAGCACCTTAATACGCCCGTCAGGCATTTTAAGCATGCGCATAACGTTTACTATAGAGCCTGTGGTGAATAAATCATCACTGCCTGGATCTTCGTTATTTTCATCTTTTTGCGTGCACACAAAGAGATATCTATCTCTATCTAGCGTGGCTTCCATGGCTTGCACAGATTTATCTCTACCAATAAATAACGGCAAAATCATGTAATTAAAAACCACCACGTCGCGCACTGCCAGCACAGGCATTACGTCAGGAAAGGGCGAACCTTCTTCCAGCATATCATCATGTGCATCATTGTGTGCATCGTCATGGGAGTTTTCATCTTGCCCATGCTCTATATCGGTATCATTGTTACTTTTAAGCTCTTCTCCATTGTCTTGCCCATCCATTTCATGTAAAGGAGAGTCCCCGACAATATCAGTCAAGCTTTCTGTATCTTTATTTTTTTCTGACATATGTTCTCCTCAAATATCGCAGCTACACGTGTAATTTACGTAAAGGTATATCCTGATAAAATGCTACGACATTCTTTATCTGTAATGATAATATGCTCTAAAAAGGCTATGCCCATGGGGGGACTTAATTGCCGTAAATGCTCTGTCAGCACTAAGTCCTCTCGCGACGGTTTTGCACTACCACTAGGATGATTATGCATCAAAATAAAACCATGAGCCTTACGCTCTAATACCTTGGCGATAATATCCCTTGGAGTTATGGCTATGGCAGAAAGAGAGCCCTGTCCTATACGCTCCCACGCAAGGCATCGATGCCCTGTATCTACCAAAACAATCCAACATTCCTCGCAAGACAAGCCTGCAAAGCGCTCTTTGGCCGCCCTTGCTATGGCCTCTGGCGAAGCCACCACTTCTTTTTCTACAACGGGCGCCATGGCTGCGCGGGCCATGCATTCTCGAAATACCTGCCACAGTGTCCACACACCAGGGCCAAAGCCAGAAAAAAGTTCTAGCTCTTCTTGTCTTGCCTTTAGCACTTGGGACAAAGATCCAAAATGCTGCAATAACTGTTTTGCTAAGGGCTTAGTGTCTTTGCGCACCAGCGCATAACCAAGCAAGAGTTCCAAAAGCTCATACTCTTGTAAGCCTTGGGGGTCTGTCAAAAAACGCTCTTTGAGGCGCTTTCTGTGACCAGAATAAAGAGTTTTTGTTGTGCTCTTTCTTGTCATAAGTAAACAGTTTTATGCATTATGCAAGGGTTTGTGTAAAATATACTTGTAACACCTATAAAGCATCATCACGCTTTTGCTATTACCCCCTCCTAGCAGGGCGAAATAACATACATAATTCTGTAACTATCGCTTCTAAGGTTTGCTCTACACTGCGTTCGCCGCTCTTAATGGCAAGCTCTGCCTGCACAATACAAGCAAAAATTTGTGCTATTCCGTGAAAACCTAATCGCCGTGCACAAAGCTCTTTTTCTCTTGCCGCTGCAGGATGCATACGGGGATTTTCCCCCGCTAAAATCTGCCATAATGTTTTAGCATCTCTAGCGAGCAAGGCAAGAAAAGGAAATAAAAGGGCATCTAAATCATTTTGGCTACGATATATCTCGCGCCATGCTGAGCTCACATTTCCGGCATAAATTTGATTCATAAAAGAAAAAATATTGGATTCTGGGATAAAAGTGCCAGAACCTACCATATCCATGGAAACACGCCCGTCAATGGCGGCAAGGTGAAGTTTTTCCAGCTCGCTGTCAATGGCTAAAGCGTCAGGAGGCACACAGGCGCACAGTGCATCAAAGACTTGAGGCTCAAAGGTAAGATCAAGAAACTGCGCCTTAGATTGAATGTACTTCTTAATTCCTTGAATATCAAGCCCACAATGACGCCAAATCCAACCTTTTTTATCAGCAAAGGCCAAAGATTTTTGTTTAGCTATATGTGCAGGAAGTTTTGGTTGCCCCTTTTCCCAAGCCCCTTCAAGACAAAGAATAAGCCAAGTCAAAGGGTTAGGCTGAGCCAAAGCGGCTGAAAGTTCTTTCCATCTGGCGGCGGCAATGCTGTGAGCATTGCGCACAATAAGAAGACGTGGCTTAGAAAAAAGCCCTTGAAGCATCAAATGTTCCCAAAAAGCAGGGGATAAATCTTCATCCCCCCAATAGATATGTCGTTCCCATTCTGGCTTTGGTATATCTGCGCCGCTCAAAAGTGAGCCGCCCATAAGGCCGCCAGCAGCACCATCCACAGAGCCGCATACATCAGCAGGAAAATCCCCTTGCAATTGCTCTATATGGTTTTTTAACAGCCCAGCATCGGGGCAAATGCAAAAATAAAAACCCGGTCGTGACATACTATCTGCTAATTTGGACTTTTTACAGATTATAAGGGAGGGAACCAAAACTCCCCCCCTCTCTACATTTAGTTAGCTACTATATTCACCAGCTTTTGTGGCACCACAATAACCTTGCGCACCGTAAGGCCAGCCACGTGCTTTTGCACCTGCTCATCAGCCAAAGCTAATTTTTCTGCTTCTTCTTTCGAAGTTTCAGCAGGCACTTCAAGCTTACCACGCAACTTGCCATTTACTTGCACTACCATGGTGATTACATCTTGCGCTGTGGCTTCTGCTTGCCAGCTAGGCCAAGACATATTAGACACTTCGCCCTCATGACCAAGGTCTTGCCAAAGTTCTTCACTCATATGCGGCGTAAAAGGACAAAGCAAAGTTATTACCGTGCCCATGGCTGAGGAAAAGACCTTGCGCCCTGCTTCATCGCGCAAAGCTTCACGCGCCAAATACATGGCATTGACCAATTCCATAACTGCAGAAATAGCTGTATTAAATTGATATTTATTTTCAATATCGCTTTGCACTTTCTTAACAGTCAAGTGTTCTTTACGGCGTAAGTCTTTTGCCACATCAGCCTTGGCAGCGCTTTCGGCATGAGCTGCAGTACTACTGCATGCCGTCATGGCTTCTAAATATTCACGCTCTTCAGCAAAAAGGCGCCATACACGATTTAAAAAGCGCGAAGAGCCATCAATGCCTGTTTCAGACCAGTCAAAGTCGCGCTCTGGGGGGGCTGCAAAAAGGCAAAATAAGCGCACGGTATCGGCGCCGTATTTTTCAATCATTTGCGTAGGATCTACAACATTACCCTTAGATTTTGACATCTTAGACCCGCCCATAAGCACCATACCTTGGGTGAGCAAATTGGTAAAAGGCTCATCCATATCTTCAGGATAAAAACCTAAATCACGCAAAGCCTTGGTGTAAAAGCGCGAATATAAAAGGTGCAAAATAGCATGCTCTACGCCGCCAATGTATTGATCCACGGGCATCCAATATTTGATAATGTCCTTATCAAAAGGTGCCTTATCGTTACGGGCATCGGCATAGCGCGAGAAATACCACGAAGATTCCACAAAGGTATCCATGGTATCTGTTTCACGTTTAGCTTTACCGCCACACTTGGGGCAGGTGCACTCATAAAAAGAAGTAGCCTCGGGTAAAGGCGAGCGTCCGTCTTCCTTAGTCTTTACATCCAGCGGCAAGACCACGGGTAAATTTTCTTCTTTTTCAGGCACTACGCCGCAAGCATCACAGAAAATAATAGGAATGGGCGCGCCCCAATAGCGCTGACGCGAAATATTCCAATCACGCAGGCGATATTGTACGGTAAACTTACCTAGCGCCTCAGCTTCTAAGGCTTTGGCTACGGCTTTTTTGCCCTCTTCGTTATCAAGGCCGTCAAAATTGCCCGAATTAAACATGGTGCCAACGCCCGTCCAGGCTTCGGTCATGTTCTTTACATCCAAAGTTTCTTCGCCGGCAGGCTGAATAACAGGTATAAAGCTTAAATCGTATTTTTTGGCAAATTCAAAATCACGTTGATCATGGGCAGGTACGCCCATAACAGCGCCGGTGCCGTATTCTGCCAAAACAAAATTGCCGAGCCAAATGGGTACTTTTTTACCAGTGAAAGGATGCGTACAATACGCGCCGGTGGCAATGCCTTCTTTTTCCAGCGTTTCTGATTGTCTATCTAAACGATCCATATTGCGAATGCGCTCTACAAAGGCGCGCACGCTGGCTTCTTCGGGCTTGCCGGCAATGAGCTGCTCCACCAAGGGATGCTCAGGTGCCAAGGTCATAAAGCTTACACCAAAGACCGTATCAGGGCGCGTTGTAAAAACATCAATGCCTTTATATTCTTTACCGTTTGCCGTAAGCGGCTGTTCTAACGGAAAGGTGATTTCTGCCCCGTGGGACTTACCAATCCAATTTTGTTGCATGGCAATAACGCGCTCAGGCCAGCCCTTATGCAATTTTTCAAGATCAGCCAAAAGCTCTTCGGCATAGGCGGTAATGCGCACAAACCATTGGGTCAGCTCTTTTTGCTCTACCACCGAATCACAGCGCCAGCATAAGCCCTCAATTACTTGCTCATTGGCGAGCACCGTATGGCAATCGGGGCACCAGTTTTGCGGCGCCTTTTTGCGATAGATGAGGTCTTTTTCAAGCATTTTCAAAAAGAACAATTGCTCCCAGCGATAATATTCCGGTACGCATGTAGCCACTTCTCTATTCCAGTCATAAGAATAGCCAAGACGGCGCAACTGCGTGCGCATATTATCAATATTAGAAAAAGTCCATGCGGCAGGATGGGTATTATTCTTAATGGCGGCATTTTCTGCGGGCAGTCCCAAGGCATCCCAGCCCATGGGATGCAGCACATTAAAGCCCTGCATACGCTTAAAACGCGCCACCACATCACCTATGGAATAGTTGCGCACATGCCCCATATGAATATTACCCGAGGGATAGGGTAACATTTCTAGCACATAATATTTGGGCTTATCTGACTTATGCGAAACAGCATAGGTTTGCTCTTTATCCCAATGGGCTTGCCATTTTACTTCTATAGTGCCCGGTGTATACATATCCTGCGTCATGAAATAGACCTTTTTACCGTGTTAGCGTTGTGTAATTTCGCCGCTATCCAATGCTTTGGCTGCAGCATCTAAAATTCCGTTCAAAAAAGTGCGTGCGCTTTCTTCGCCGTATTGACGCGAAAGCTCTAGCGCTTCATTGATGGCCACCTTGGCCGGAACATCCTTTCTAAAAAGCATTTCATACAGCCCCATACGCAAAATGGTCAGCTCTATGCGCCCCATACGATTGACACGCCAATTATGCGAAAACTTCGCTATAAGCTCATCTAGCTCTTTTTCATGGCTCCAAATACCGGAAACAAGTTCCCAAGCAAAACCTTGTACATCGTCAAGGCTATCTTCTTTTTCAACAAAATCAGGCGATTTACGAAAAGCTGCCCGCACCCCTTCAATACTTTGAACAGGGGTAAAAGACAGCGAATACAGCACCTGAAAAGCAAAACCGCGTTCACTGCGGCGAGAATTTTTTTTGGACATCTAAATGTGCTCCAACACACGCACGGTTTCAAGCACAGCAGCAGCAGCTTCTACGCCCTTATTGCCAGCCTTGGTACCGGCACGCTCGATAGCTTGTTCTAAATTATCAGTAGTTAAAAGGCCAAAGCCCACAGGAATGCCAGACTCTAAAGACACCTGCGCAAGCCCCTTGGTTGCCTCATTGGCCACAAAGTCAAAATGCGGCGTACCACCACGAATAACTGCGCCCAAAGCTAAAATGCCGTCACAATCTTTCTTGGCAGCAATTTTTTTACACACCACAGGCATTTCAAAAGCACCGGGAATACGCACCACGGTAATATCTTTTTCTGCACAGCCATGACGCACCAAATAATCCACCGCACCGCCCACTAAACGATCCACAATAAAATCGTTAAAACGGGTAGCAATAATGGTGAACTTTAAACCCTTGGCATCCAACATGCCCTCTACGGTGCGAATTTTTGACATAT